>NZ_LBKA01000243.1:0-113105 GCF_028128955.1 Bradyrhizobium sp. CCBAU 11386 | reverse complement strand
TTCAGCGCAAGAAATTACGCCGCGCGCACCTTGGCGAGGAAGCCGTCCACCGCGCTGCGCAGCGCGCCGGACTGGCTGTCCAGCTCGCGGGCGTTGGTGAGCACGTCGGTGGCCGCGGTGCCGGTCGCTTCCGCGGCCGAGGTGACGCTGCCGATATTGGCATTGATCTCGTTCGATCCGGCCGCGACCGACTGGATGTTGCGGGCGATCTCGCGGGTTGCCTCGCCCTGCTGCTCGATCGAGGCGGAAATGCCCGCCGTGATCTCGCTCATCTCGGCGATGGTCTGGGTGATGCCGCCGATCGCCGCGACCGCATCGCTGGTCGAGGTCTGCATCGCCGCGACCTGGGCGGAGATTTCCTCGGTGGCCTTCGCGGTCTGGTTGGCGAGCGCCTTGACCTCGGATGCGACGACGGCGAAGCCGCGGCCGGACTCGCCGGCGCGCGCCGCCTCGATGGTGGCGTTGAGCGCGAGCAAATTGGTCTGCGCCGCGATCGAATGAATGAGCTTGACCACCTCGCCGATCTTCTCCGCGCCGGTGGAGAGCTCCTGCACCGTGGCGTTGGTGCGCTCGGCGTCGTTCACCGCCCGGCTCGCCACTTCGGTCGAACGCGTCACCTGGCGGGAGATTTCCGCAACCGAGCTCGACAGCTCTTCGGCGGCGGCGGCAACCGTGCCGACATTGCCGGAGGCCTTCTGCGAGGCCGCGCCGACGGTCGCCGCCCGCGACGAGGCATCGCTCGCGGTCGCCGTCATCGACTGCGCCGTGCTCTGCATGCCGGCGGCGGCCGAGGAGACCGAGCGGACGATGCCGTTGACGCTGCGTTCGAAGTCGTTGGCGATCTCTTCCATCGCACTGCGACGATCCGCCGCGGCGCGTTCCTTGGCGTCCGCCTCGGTCCTCTCGAGGTCGCGAATACGGACCGCGTTGTCCTTGAAGATCTGAACAGTCGAGGCCATCGCGCCGACCTCGTCGCCGCGGCCGACGCCGGGAATGTCGCCCTCGAGCTTGCCGTCGGCGAGATCCTTCATCCGGGCGCCGAGCACCGCCAGCGGACGGCTGATGCTGCGGCCGATCATCCAGGCGACGCTGCCGGCGACGATGACGATACCGAGCATGGCGAGACCGAGCAGCCAGTAGATCGGCCCCATCTTGGTGTCGATATCCTCGAGATAGGCGCCGGTGCCGAGATACATGTCGAAGCCGGGGACGGCGACCGCGTAGCCGAGCTTGCGGATCGGCTTGTCCTGGCCGGGCTTCATGTATTCATAGAACAGCAGGATCTCGCCGCTGGCCTTGACCCCGTCCATGATCTCGCGGGACAGCTTGCGGCCGTTCGTCTCCACGTCCATGCGGTTCTGGCCGATCACCTTCGGATCCGGCGCAAGCTGCGTGATGCCGTCATAGGTGGTCCCGAACAGATAACCGGAGTTCTTGTCATACGTCATGGAGTTGCCGTAGCGGCGGAGGTCCGCGAGCGCGGCATCCTTGGTCATCTCGCCGGCGCTGACGCGCTTGATCAAGGCAGCCGCATAGTTGCGGGCCATCTCCACGATCGCCTTGGTCTGGTCGATGCGTGCATTCACCATCTCGCGCTTCATCAGATATCCGGCGAGAACTCCGGAGATGCACAGGCCGAACAGGGTAACACCGACAAGGATGCCAAGCTTGGGGGCGATCTTCAGATTGCTCAACTTCACGATGGGCTCCTCGGGTGGCGCCGACTCAAGCGCAGACCTTTTTGATTTGAATCAACTTTTAGTGTGTGACCCCTTAGCAAGTTACTTACGCGCCTCCGTAGAAGCCCTGACGACCGCCGCGAAAAGCTGCGAATAATGGTCAAGCAGGCAACCGGCGATTGTACGCACGCACCGCGATTTCGCGTAAAAGACGCAAAGGCCCGCCTAGAAGGCCGGGCCGCAACAAGAACCGACAAACCAAATCGGGAGCAGGAAATGCCGAAATACAGGGTGGTGACGCCGAAGGGCGCGAGCTTCACGGTCGCGGGCAGCGATTATTCCTACGAGCGCGAGGCGCTCGATCCGATCGACGCCGAGATCGTCGAGGCCCCGGCCAACGAGGCCGAGTTCATCGCCGCCGCGAAAGACGCCGACGCCATCTATGCCAAGGGCATCCCGATCACCAAGTCGATCATCGACGCATTGGAGAGCTGCAAGGTCATCACGCTCGGCTCGGTCGGCGTGGACAGCGTCGACGTGAAGGCCGCCACCGCACGCGGCATTCCCGTCACCAACATCCCCGACACCTTCATCGAGGAGGTCGCCGACCATGCCATGATGCTGCTGCTTGCCGGCTTCCGCCGTCTGGTCGAGCAGGACAGGATGGCGCGCGACGGACGCTGGGCCGAGGGCCGGCCGGCGCTGCTGAAGATCCCGCGGCTGATGGGCCAGACGCTCGGCTTCATCTCGTTCGGTCGCGTCGCGCGCGCAGTTGCGAAGCGCGCCGCGCCGTTCGGCCTGCGCATGATGGCCTACGATCCCTTCATCCAGGAAACGCTGATGTACGACCACGGCGTCATCCCCGCGACGCTGAACGAGGTGCTGTCGCAATCCGACTTCGTCTCGATGCACGCGCCGGCGCGGCCCGAGGTGCATCACATGCTGACCGAGAAGCACTTCCGGCAGATGAAGAAGGGCTCGATCTTCATCAACACCGGCCGCGGCGCCACGGTGGACGAGGAGAGCCTGATCAAGGCCCTGCAAGAGGGCTGGATCGCGCACGCCGCCCTCGACGTGCTGGAGAAGGAGCCGCCCTCGCACAACAATCCCATCCTCAGCATGGAGAACGTGACCCTGACCGCCCACGTCGCCTCGGCCTCGGCACGGTTCGACGAGGCACGCAAGCGCCGCGTAGGCTACGAATTGTCACTGGTGCTTCAGGGCATGTGGCCGGTAAGCTGCGTCAATCCGTCGGTGCTGCAAAGCACCGCGCTCCGCCGCTGGCAGCCCGTCAGCATGGATCGCGGGCCGAACAGCTAGGCGGCCGGCCGCACGACGCGCCGGAAACCGGAAAGACCCTTCACCGGCGATCAACGCCGGGAAGGGAGACATCAAGGGAGGAACTGATGAGGAACGACCTTACACGTCGTGACGCCTTGGCGCTGGGCCTGTCCGCTACGGCGCTTGCGGCAACCGGTGTTGCAGCGCACGCCCAATCCACGATCAAGGCCGTGGACGTCCCCGCCCCGAAACTGCCGATCGAGAAGGGCGCGAGCCTGCGCATGCTGCGCCCGGTGCGGTTCGTGCAAGCCGACGAGGACGTGTTCCGCGCCAACGCGGCCAAATTCACCAAGGAGACCGGGGTCGAGATCAAGGTCGACTTCGTCGGCTGGGAGGACATCAACCAGCAGACCGCGGTGACCGCCAATTCCGGCGCCGGCCCCGACATCATCATCGGTTTCTCCGATGCACCGCACATCTACATCGACAAGCTGATCGAGCTGACCGATGTCGCCGACTATGTCGGCAAGCGTTACGGCGGCTGGCTGCCGCTGGCGCAGCGCTACGGCAAGAAGAACAAGAGCGACACCTGGATCGGACTGCCGTTCGGCGCCACCGCGGGTCCGCTGATCTACCGCAAATCGATCCTGCAATCGGTCGGCTTCGACAAGGTGCCGGAAGACCATGCCGGGATCCTCGATTTGTGCCAGAAGCTTCAGAAGGCCGGCAAGCCGGCCGGTTTCGCACTCGGCAACGCCAAGGGCGACGGCAACGGCTTCGCGAACTGGGTACTGTGGTCCCACAACGCCGCCCTGCTCGACGAAGAGGGCAACGTCATCATCAACAGCAAGGAGACGATCGCCGCGCTGAACTGGGTCAAGCAGCTCTACCCGACCTTCATCGCCGGCACGACCTCGTGGAACGACGTCAGCAACAACCGCGCCTACTCCTCGCAGGAGATCGCGCTGACCGCCAACGGCGTCTCGCTGTACTTCTCGCTGAAGAACGATCCGGCGACCAAGGCGATCGCCGACGACAGCGAGCATCAGCTGCTGCCGAAGGGCGTGGCCAAGATCTCGCCGATGGCGGGCCTGACGCTGAACGCCATGGTGTTCAAGCACAGCCAGTATCCCAACGCCGCAAAGGCCTTCCTGCAATTCATGCTGGAAAAGGACCAGTACGAGCCGTGGCTCAATGCCAATTCCGGCTACTGGTCCCAGCCACTGGCCGCCTATGCCGATGCCGCCGTGTGGTCGCAGGACCCCAAGGTGAAGCTGTTCAAGGACACCATGAACAGCACCTATTATGACGGCTACAGGGGCCCGATCTCGACGGCGACCGGTGCCGTCAGCGCCGACTACGTGCTGATTCAGATGTGCGCGTCGGTCGCGACCGGCGCTGCGACGCCGGAGGCGGCGGCCGCAGAAGCCGAACAACGCTGCAAGCGGTACTTCCGGCGGCAGAAGTAACGCCCGGCGGCGCGGCCGTCATTGCGAGGAGCCCGCGACAAAATTGCGAAGCAATTTGCGCTGGCGACGAAGCAATCCAGACTATTACCGCGGAGACAAACTGGATTGCTTCCGCCTTCGCCAAGGCTTCGGCGGACAAGTCGCTTCGCTCGCAATGACGGTGTGGTGACCTTCAACGACAGGACAACAAACTGATGTCCGTGACCACCCTCTCCTCCCCCGAATTGACACAGCGGCAGCCGGGCTGGATCGTACGCCTGTTCGACTACAAGCCGTTCCTGATCGTGATGTGCCTTGCGCCCGCGATCGGGCTGCTCGCCGTCTTCCTCACCTATCCGCTCGGCCTCGGCATCTGGCTCGCCTTCACCGACACCACGATCGGCCGTAAAGGCGTCTTCGTAGGTCTTGAGAACTTCCAGTATCTGCTCACCGACCCCCTGTGGTGGAACGCGGTGTTCTACAGCGTGGTCTACACGGGCATAGCAACGTTCGGGAAATTCGCGCTCGGCTTCTGGCTCGCGCTGCTGCTCAACAACCATTTTCCGTTCAAGAGCCTGCTGCGGGCGATCATCCTCCTGCCCTGGATCGTGCCGACGGTGCTGTCGGCGCTGGCGTTCTGGTGGATCTACGATCCGCAATTCTCGATCATCTCCTATCTGCTGGTGGACGTGCTGCATTGGCGGTCGAGCAATGTCGACTTCCTCGGCTCGCCCTGGCCGGCGCGCTTCTCGCTGATCGCCGCCAACATCTGGCGCGGCATTCCCTTCGTCGCGATCTCGCTGCTGGCGGGCCTGCAGACCATCTCGCCCTCGCTCTACGAGGCCGCGATGCTCGACGGCGCCAGCGCCTGGCAGCGCTTCCGCTACATCACCTTCCCGATGATGATGCCGATCCTCGCCATCGTCATGACCTTCTCGATCATCTTCACCTTCACCGACTTCCAGCTGGTCTACGCCATCACCCGCGGCGGCCCCGGCAACTCCACCCATCTGCTGGCAACGCTGGCCTTCCAGCGCGGCATCGCCGGCGGCGAGCTCGGCGAAGGTGCAGCGATCGCGGTGTCGATGATCCCGTTCCTGGTGTTCGCGACGCTGTTCTCCTATTTCGGCCTGGCGCGCCGCAAATGGCAGCAGGGAGAGAGCAATGACTGATACTGTCGCGCAAGCCACTGCCGACGCGAAAGCGGCACCCGACACCATGGCCTGGGATTCCGGGCTGCGGCGGCTGATGATGATCTACCTGCCGCTCGGCTGCTTCGTGCTGATCCTCTTGTTTCCGTTCTACTGGATGGCGATCACGTCGTTCAAGCCGAACGCGGAACTGATGAACTACAAGGCGCACAATCCGTTCTGGATCTCCTCGCCGACGCTGGCGCACATCAAGCACCTCTTGTTCGACACCGCCTATCCGCGCTGGCTGTGGACCACGATGCTGGTTGCGATCGGCTCGACCACGCTGTCGCTGGTCGCGAGCACGCTTGCCGCCTATGCGATCGAACGCCTGCGCTTTCGCGGCAGTCCCTATGTCGGCCTCGGTATCTATCTCGCCTATCTCGTGCCGCCCTCGATCCTGTTCATCCCGCTCGCCACCGTCGTGGTGCAGTTCGGCCTGTTCGACAGTCCGATGGCGCTGATCCTGGTCTATCCGACCTTCCTGGTGCCGTTCTGCACCTGGCTCTTGATCGGCTATTTCAAGTCGATCCCCTACGAGCTCGAGGAGTGCGCGCTGGTCGACGGCGCGACGCGGCTCCAGATCCTGCGCCGGATCACGCTGCCGCTCGCGGTGCCCGGCCTGATCTCGGCCGGCATCTTCTCCTTCACGCTGTCCTGGAACGAGTTCATCTACGCGCTCGCCTTCATCCAGAGCGGCGCCAACAAGACCGTGCCGGTCGCGATCCTGACCGAGCTCGTTACCGGCGACGTCTACCAGTGGGGCGCGCTGATGGCGGGCTCGCTGCTCGGCTCGCTGCCGGTTGCGGTCTTCTACTCGCTGTTCGTGGACTATTACGTGTCCTCGCTGACCGGCGCGGTGAAGGAGTAATCCCGCTCTCTCGTCCCCCTCTCCCCGTTCTTACGGGGCCGCGACGAGCTTCGCTCGCGCTGAGAGGGCGGGGTGAGGGGCTTGTCCGCGTAGACAGTGAGAGACGGACTCGCGGAGAGTCCCCCTCACCCGGAATTTGCTAGCGCAAATTCCGGCCTCTCCCCGCAAGCGGGGAGAGGCGAAGGTGCCTGCGGCGTTTGGCCCGGTTTCACAAAACTGCAACAAGCGATCCGCATAACGCATGCGTCCGCCAACAGGAGACGCACATGCGCGCGACTTTTCTTGCCTCCGTCGCAACGATCATTCTCATCGCGAGCCCAGCGCTTGCGCAGAGCGAAGGTGAATTCCCGGCCAAGCTCGCCGGCCACGTGGTGATGCCGGCCGAGTCGTTCATCGAAGCCCCCGCCGATGCCCCGGCCGATCTCAAGACCTCGGGCAAATACACCACTGGCAAGCGCGTGGACGCGCTCGGCACCGTGATGGGCAAGTCCTACGAGCGGGCGACCGGCGTCTCGCTGCCGTTCAAGGGCCAGCCGCTCCAGGGCCATTCCGGCATCAAGACCATGCCCGACGGCAGCTTCTGGGTCATCACCGACAACGGCATGGGCGCGCGCGCCAACTCGCCGGACTCGATGCTGTATCTCAACCGCTACAAGATGGATTGGGCGAGCGGCAAGATCGAGCGGCAGGAGACCATCTTCCTGCACGATCCCGACAAGAAGGTCCCCTTCCGCATCGTGCACGAGGATACCCAGAAGCGCTACCTCACCGGCTCCGACTTCGACACCGAAGGTTTCCAGATCATCGGCGACACGTTCTGGATCGGCGACGAGTTCGGCCCCTACATCCTGAAGGCCGACAAATCAGGCAAGATCCTTGGGCTGTTCGAGACGGTTGCCGACGGCAAGCCGGTGCGCTCACCCGATCATTGGGCGGTGGCGACGCCGGGCGCGCCGGGCGCGACCTACACCAACGTCAACCTCCGCCGCTCCAAGGGCTTTGAGGGCTTTGCCTCGTCCAAGGACGGAAAATTCCTCTACGGCCTGCTCGAGGGCCCGCTGTGGGACACGGAGAAGAAGGACTGGGAAAAGGTCGACGGCAAGGAAGCCTCCCGCATCCTCGAGTTCGACGTCACTGCTGAAAAGTTCACCGGCCGCTACTGGCAATACGTGTTCGAGCAGAACGGCAATGCCATCGGCGATTTCAACATGATCGATCCCACGGCCGGCCTCGTCATCGAGCGCGACAATGGCGAAGGCACGGCCGACAAGGCCTGCCCGCAAGGCCAGCGCGGCGACAACTGCTTCCCCGATCTCGCCAGGTTCAAGCGCGTCTACAAGATCGAGCTCTCGGACGCCAATGTCGGCAAGCCCGTGCGCAAGATCGGCTATATCGACCTCATGAAGATCCGGGATCCCGACAAGAAGGCGAAGAAGCCGCTCAACGACGGCGTCTACACTTTCCCGTTCTTCACCATCGAGAACGTCGACCGCGTCGATGACACCCACATCATCGTCGGCAACGACAACAACCTGCCGTTCTCATCCAGCCGCGATCCCAACAAGGCCGACGACGACGAGTTCATGCTGCTCGAAGTCGCGGATTTCCTGAAGGCGAAGTAAGGCAACGGTCTCTCTTCAGCCGCCACAAACTCCGCCGTCGTCCCGGACAAGCGCAAGCGCTGATCCGGGACCCGGAACCCCAGGCCGGAGTTGTGGCACGAGATGGTGGTGACGAATCCTCGCCAAACGCGACTTTGTGGTTACAGGTCCCGGATCTGCGCGCGCTTAGGGCGCGCTTGTCCGGGACGACGGCGGAGTTTGTTGAGACCGCACCCTACCGCACCGTAAACTCCACCGGGATCGAAAAGCTCATCGCGCCGTTCTTGAACTCGTCGGGAAACGGCGGGAACGGCGAGGCCTGGCGGACCATCGACATCGCCTGGGCGTCGAAGGCGGCGACGCCGGAGGAGCCGCCGAGACGGCTGGACGTGACCTGCCCGCTGCGGCTGAGGGTGAAGCTCAGCCTGGTAACGCCGCGCTGACCGCCGCCACCGGACGGATATTGGTGGAAGCGCATCAGATGCGCGCGGACGCGTTGATTGTAGGACGCGATCGCCGAGGCCGCCGCGCCCGCGCTCATCGCAGACGCCATCGGCGCCTCCCGCTCGGCGCGCGGCGACGCGCTGGTGCGGGGGGCGGGCGTCGCATCCGACGGCTTCTTTGCCTCGCGGCGAACGATCTTCGGCTTGTCAGGCGCAGGCTTTTCAACCGGCGCGATCTTCACGGGTTCGGGCCTGGCTGGTGTCGGCTCCAGCCTCTGCTCGGGCGGCGCTACCACATCAGGCTTATCCTGCGGCGGTGTCGGCGCGATGGTTTCCTCGATCACTTGCCGCTGCGCGGGCTCCGGCGGCGAGGCGTCGGCCTCCTGCATCACCGGCCCGGGCGCGACGTCGTCCGGCATTGGCTGCAGTGCCGAGGTCACCGGCGCCATATCGACCATGATCGCCGGGAGGCTGACGCCCTGCTCCGGTTGCGACTTCAGCCAGCTCGTCGCAAGCAGCGCGGCGGCAAGATGCAACGCCACGATCACCGCAGCCGAGACGCCCCAGCGTGCGCCCTCGCGTTCGCCGAGTGGTTCGTGCAGGGCAAAGGCGTTCGCGGTCATCAGCTGCGTCCGTCGAGGCCGACCAGCGCGACCTTGAGGTAACCGGCGTTGCGCAAGGCGTTCATCACCTCCATCAGGTCGCCGTAGGAGACGCTCTTGTCGGCGCGCAGGTAAATGCGCTCGTCCTTGCGGCCCTTGGTGGCGGCATCGAGCGCGGTGACAAGACCATCGCGGGCGATTGTGTCCTCGCTGACAGCAACGGTGAGATCCGGCTTCACCGTCACGAAGGTCGGCTTGTCCGGCCGCGGCGCCGGCTCGGCCGCAGTTGCCGGCAGCTCGACACCGATGTCGACGGTCGCGAGTGGGGCTGCCACCATGAAGATGATCAGTAGCACCAGCATCACGTCGATGAACGGCGTGACGTTGATCTCATGGGTGACATCGAGATCGTCAGGGACGCCGCGCTTGAGCGGCGATCCCGAACGTGCGCCGAGCTTGGCAGCCATGGCCTACTCCGCCGCCCGTGCCAGACGGAACTCTCTGTTGTCGCGCTGCCGGCTGACCAGCAGCATGAGCTGCGCCGAGGCATCGCCGAGCAGCGCACGGTAGTTGGCGATGCCGCGGACGAGATGATTGTAGATGACCACCGCCGGGATCGCGGCAACGAGGCCGAGCGCGGTCGCGAGCAACGCTTCCGCAATGCCGGGCGCCACAACCGCAAGGCTCGTGGTGTGGCTCTCGGAGATGCCGATGAAGGCGTTCATGATGCCCCAGACCGTGCCGAACAGGCCGACGAACGGCGCAGTGGCGCCGATGGTCGCGAGCACGCCGGTGCCGCGCGCGATCTGCCGCGACATCGCGGCCTCGACCCGCTCCAGCCGCAGCGCCACACGCTCTTGAAGGCCGTCATCGACAATGCCGCCGGAGAGTTCGGCCTCCTTCGCGCAGGACTGGATGAGCTGGGCGACCGCATCGTGCGCGTCGGCGGTCCGCTCCGCCGCCTCCGCCAGCCTCATCTTGCCCTCGAGCGCACGCGTCCGCTGCACGGCGAGCGCGCTCTTGCGGCGCAGCTCGATGGTCTTGGCGAGCCACACCGTCCACGTCACCAGCGAGGCGCAGGCCAGTCCGACCATCACCGCCTTCACGATGATGTCGGCGCCCATGAACATGCCCCAGGGCGACAAATTGCGCGGCAACAGTGCTTGGTCGATCGCGAAGGCCGGCGCCGGCGCGAGCGCCAGCCCGATTGTTAGGATCACGTGCCGAAGCCTGGACTTGCCTTGCATCCTGATCTCCCGACAGACAGAGGGAAGCTATGCCGCGATCTGGTTCGCAAGCTGCCGGAACCGCGCCAACTGGTCTCCACGCAGCGCCCGGGTCTCATCGCGGCCGACGAAGACCTTGAACATGATGCCGCCGTCGGCATTGACGAAGGCGACGAAGGCCGAATTCTTGCCCATGAACGGACGTTCGACGAAGGCAACACCCGCGCAGCGCTCGTGGCGGAGATGACCGTGCAATCCCTTCGGCTGCATCAGGTTGAAATAGCCACGGCCGATCTCACCCGCGGGGATCGCGCCGGTGAATTCGAAAATGGCGTCATCCGTGTGCACGATCAGCGTCACCTCGCCCCACGCCGCGATATCCTGCATGGCGAGGGCAAAATGCTCACCTCCGCCAATGCGCACCATCGATGACGGCAGCGCCTCGATCACCGCGCGCGGGGTGACCTTGTGCTCCCGCGCGACGTCCTCGATCACCGCACCGGGATTGTCGGCCATGTACGCCTTGAGATCGGTGCTCAGCATGTCCGGCTCCTTATCTGCGCCGCCATCTAGGCGGCCGCGGCCTTGCGCTCGCTCTGGATCACCTCGAAGCCCTCGAACTTGGGATGGCCGAGATAGAGGCTGTCGCCGGTCCGGTTGTCGGCGCGGGCATGGGCGCGGCGGAATTCCTCGGAACGCGTCCAGGCCTCGAACGCGGCCTTGTCGACCCAGGTGGTGTGCGACGAGTAGAGCGTGTGGTCCTCGGCCTCGGGGCCCTTCAAGAGATGAAACTCGACGAAGCCCGGCATGCTGCCGAGATAGGATTCGCGCGTAGACCAGACCGTTTCGAACGCGGTCTCCGCGCCCTTCTTCACCTGGAACCGGTTCATGGCGATGAACATGAGAGTCTCTCCTTCTGATCAAGACGAAAACGCGCCGAAGCCGCGCTGGAGCATCAGCGCGGCCCGGCGGAGATTGCTGGTGTTGCGGCGCCTTCCGGCTTACGCACCTCCAAAGTGGATCTTCATGCCGGCCTTGTAGACCCTGCCCGGTCCCGGGCTCGTCCACAGCACCTCGTTCTGCGACGTGCCGTCGGTCGAGCTGCCGGGAATGGCGTAGGGCCGGTAGTACTGGTTCAGGAGATTGTCGATCGAGGCCGAGAACACGATGTCTCTGGTCGCGTTGTAGGTCAGGTACAGGTTGACCAGGTCATACCCGGTCGACGGGATATAGTTGGCGGGCACGTCGTTGTTCGGACCATACGAGACCCACTGCGCCGACAGGATCAGGGTGCGATCAAGCAGGCGGACACCGCCGGTCGTGACGACCTTGGTCGGGGTGATGGTCGCGAGCCCGATATTGGTGGCGACGTTCTTGCCCTTGATGTAGTGACCCGCGACGCCAATGAACCAGTCGCCGGCATCATACATCGTCTCCGCCTCGAAGCCCTCGATGCGGGCATTGGCGATGTTCTGGTACTGGTAGTACTGGCTGAACGAGCCGAACGGCGGCACCGGGACCGGCGCCGAGGCGACGAGATCGATATAGTCGGAGACGTCATTGCGGAAGAGATTGATCTTGCCGCGGAACGAGTCGTTTGCGCTGAAGATGTTGTCGTACTTCAGATTGATGCCGACTTCCTTGTTCTTGCCGACCTCGGGACGAAGGTTCGGGTTGGGCAGGAAGCAGAACAGGCCCGTCGTGCCGTCCGGACAGGGGAAGAAGGCCGGACTGCCGCCGGTGGCATGCGCACCGGAGATCACGGTTTCGGTAATCGACGGTGCGCGATAGCCTTCGGCATAGCTGACATAGGGCTGGAAGCCCGGAACCGGCGTCACGCCAAGAGTGATCTTCGGCGAGAAGCGGTCGCCGCCGGCGCTGGTCTTGCCCGAATCGAGGTCGTAGCGATCATAACGGATCGCGCTCACCGCCTCGAACCAGGTGCTGTAATTCTGCTTCAACTGTAGGAAGCCGCCCGACACGGTGCGGATGCCGCTCGGCGTCGTGATGTTGGAGTTGCCGCGGCTGTCCGTCGTAATCACGTCGTCCTGGAAGGCGTCAACGCCCCAGGTGACGGCATTGCGCCAATCGCCGACGTTGAAGCGCGTGGTGTTGTTGACGTCGATGCCGTAGGTGTTGAGGATATAGCCGCGCTTGTCGCCGACGCAGCCGGAGATGTTGTTGCCGAAATTGCCCGTGCCGCAATAGGCCGCACCCGAGGTGGAATAGTGATAGGTCTTGGTCTGGTCGTTGTCGACGCGATTGCCATAGACCGACATATGCCAGTCGAACAGATTGTCGCTCGGCAACGCGTAGTTCCAGGTGATGGTGCCGGTGTAGTTCTTCGCATCGGAGGCGTAGACCGACGAGCCCTGATAGAGCGCGCGCTGTGCCGCGGTTGCCACCGGACCGCGATTGAGCTGGCCGATATCGTATTGATAGTCCTGGAAGACGGCGCCGAACTTGACCTCATGGCCCAGGGCCGGCCGCACTGTGAGCTTCATCAGCCCGGCCTCGACCTGGTTGCCGGTGCCGCCGATCTCGGTGCCGTTGCCGTCCTTGTAATTGCCCTGCGTGCGGTAGACCGCGCCGCCGAAGATATCGACGTCAGGCGTGGCGCGCACGCCGCCGAACACCGAGCCGAGGCCCCGATTGTTGTTGGAGCCGTAGGATCCGGAGAGATCGACACCCCAGCGCTCGCCGGGACGCAGCACGTCGTTGATGTCCTTGGTGCGGAACGAGACCAGGCCGCCGATCGCGCCGGAGCCGTAGATGTTGGCGGTCGGTCCCCGCACGACGTCGATGCCGCCGATCAATTCGGGATCGAGGAAGAAAGAGCCATTGGCATTATGGCCAGTGCGCTGATAGTTCTGCCGCGCGCCGTCGACGACGACCGCCACGCGGCCGAAGTCCTGCAAGCCGCGGATGTTGATGACGGTTGCGGGATCGTCGCCGCGCTCCTGGAAGGACACGCCGGGCACGGCATAGAAGACATCCGACAGCCGGTTTGGCTGAAGACCCTGGATCTGGTCGAGCGAAATGGAGCTGACGGGCGCGAGCGCATCGATTGCGCGCTCCTTGGTCTTCGTCGCGGCAACCGTGATGGTGTCGAGCACTTGCACCGGCGCCGCGCTGCCCGCCTGCGCACGGGCGTTCAAGACGTCGGGCGTTGCCTGCTGCGCAGCCAGCGGCTTGGCCGGCTTGCGCTTGGCTTGTTTCGGCCGTTCCGGGGACGCGTTTTCGGCCTGCGGCTGAGCCGTCTGCGCGAGACTGCTCTCCGTCATCACCGCCGCGATTGAAACCACCGACGCGCCCAAAATCAGGGCGCGCGAATACCTAGCCCCGTCAGCCATATCAGCCCCAGCCTGCACTTCACTTTAGTTTTTGGTGTCTTTTGGCTGGCGTGCACCGCACGACGCGGCGACTGGCTGGCTGATTTTTCAAGACGCGGGCATGTTGCCTGCTCTCATGATTGGTAACGTGGCAACACTCTGACGGTCAATGACATCAGGTTGCAGTTTATATCGATTGTAAATTGCCGCCGTTGGAATGCGCCAGATGCCGCCTATACAAACAGGCAGCATCTGAAATTTCGAAGGCGCATCACACCAAAAATGTCAGCAATCTCCGGGGACAGCGGCGGCGACGCGGCAGGGCCGGCGGAAACCCCTTCCGCAACAACGAGAACCCTCACCATGCGAGGGAGCCGGATCGACAGCCGCGAGCTCTTTGCGCACGAGCGCGAGATCATCATTGCGCATGGCGAGGACGCCTATCGCCTGCGATTGACCTCGCAGAACAAGCTGATCCTGACGAAGTAACATACAATGACATTTTGCCGCACCCTCACAAAGCTCCTGTTTACCGGCACGATCGCACTCGCGTCCACCGCGCACGCCGCCGGCATCACGGTGCATGATGCCCGCAATCGCGATGTCACTGTCGCCGACTTCGCACGCACGGTCTCGATCGGCGGCGCCATCACCGAGATCCTCTATGCGCTCGGGCTCGAGAGCCGGCTGGTCGGCGTGGACACCACGAGCCTTTATCCTGCGGCGGCGCTGCACGACAAACCCAATGTCGGCTACATGCGCCAGATCTCGGCCGAGGGCGTGCTCGGCCTCAATCCCACGCTGATCCTGGCGATCCAGGGGTCGGGCCCGCGCGAGACCATGGACATCCTCGAGACGGCGAAGGTGCCGCTGGTGCTGGTGCCCGAGACCTTTTCCGAGGACGGCCTGATCGAGAAGATCAGGCTGGTCGGCCACACCATGGGCGTGGATGCACGCGCCGAATGCCTCAGCGCCGCGGTCGGCGCCGATCTTGCCCAGCTCCGCGCGCTGCGCGCCAAGGTGAAAAAGCCCGCGCGCGTGATGTTCGTGATGTCGCTCCAGAACGGGCGTGCCATGGTCGCCGGCCACAAGACCGCAGCCGACGAGATCATCCAGCTCGCCGGCGCCACCAACGCCGTCGACGATTACGACGGCTACAAGATCATCAGCGACGAGGCGATCGTGGCGGCCAGGCCCGAATTCGTGCTGTCGATCGAGCGCGGCAAGGAGTCGCTGCAGGCCGACGCGGTCTATGCCCATCCCGGCTTTGCGCTGACGCCGGTCGCGGCCAACAAGAGCTTCATCACCATGGACGGCCTCTATCTGCTCGGCTTCGGGCCGCGCACGGCGGCGGCGGCGCGCGATCTCTCCGTAAAACTCTATCCGGCATTGGCCGACCAGGGCGGCGCATTCCCGTCGGCTCTGTCGGCGGCGAATTGCCAGCAATGAGCGTGGCGATCGGGACCGAGGCGCGACGCCCGCAGCGACGCGCTGGCGCGAGACGGCGGTCCGCATCGGTCGCGATCCTCCTCTTGCTCGCGGTGCTCACGGCTACCGCGATCGTCGCGCTAACCGTCGGCGCGGCCGGCATTCCCCTCTCCCGTCTGCCGGCCGCACTCGGCTTCGTTCGCGACAGCACCACAAGCGCCGTGACGGCCCGCGACCAGCTCGTGCTGTGGTCGATCCGCATTCCCCGGATTGCGGCGACCGCCATGGTTGGCGGGCTGCTCGCCGCGGCCGGCGCGATCATGCAGGGCCTGTTCCGCAACCCCCTCGCCGATCCCGCCCTGGTCGGCGTCTCCAGCGGTGGCGCGCTGGCCGCTGCAAGCGCGATCGTCTTCACGGACTCGCGTTTCGGCGAGACGCTGCGCTTCCTCCAGACCGAGTTGTTACCGCTCGCCGCCTTCGCAGGCTCGCTCGCAACGACCGCAATCCTCTACGGGATCAGCAGCCGCTCGGGGCGGACCTCGATTGCGATCTTCCTGCTCGCCGGCGTCGCCATCACGGCCATCACCAATGCGGGTATCGGGCTTCTGGTGTTCATCGCCGACGACCGCCAGCTTCGCGACATTACGTTTTGGATGTTGGGGTCGATGAGCGGCGCGACCTGGACCAAGGCCGCGGTGCTCGCACCGATCCTTGTCGTCGGACTCGCGGCCTGTGCCTTCATCGCGCGCGGCCTCGATCTCCTCGTGCTTGGCGAGGCCGACGCCTTTCACGGCGGCGTCGACGTCGAGCGCCTCAAGCGGATCTCGATCGTCCTGGTTTCCGCCATGACCGGGGTTGCGGTGTCGATCAGCGGCGTCATCGGCTTCGTCGGCATCGTCGTGCCGCATCTGCTCCGTCTCGTCATTGGACCCGCACATCGGCTGCTGCTACCGGCTTCGGTGCTGCTCGGCGCCATCCTGATGGTCGGCGCCGACACGCTCGCACGCACCATCGTGGCGCCAGCGGAGATGCCAATCGGCATCTTGACCGCGGCGGTCGGCGCACCGGTCTTCCTGGCCATCCTGCTGCGGCAGCGCGGGCTCGCCTCGCTATGAGCGCCGTGATCGAGGCGCGACACTTAAGCAAGCGCGCCGGCCGCGCGAGGCTGCTGGATGGCGTGAGCCTCACGGCTGCGGCCGGCGAGATGGTCGCCATCATCGGTCCGAACGGTGCCGGCAAGTCGACGTTGCTGCGGCTATTGTCCGGCGATCTCCGCCCGAGTGAGGGCGAGGTGCGCCTGAAGCAGCGCGACATCCACAGCTTCACCCCGCGCGAACTCGCCGCGCGACGCGCGATGCTGTCCCAGCACATCAACGTCACCTTCCCCTTCACCGTCGAGGAGATGGTGCTGATGGGCGTCGGCGACCGCAGCCGGCGCGATGCCGGCGCGCTCGTCGATGCCGCGCTCGACGAGGTCGGCCTTGCGCATTTCCGCGAGCGGCAATTACCAACCCTGTCCGGCGGCGAGCAGCAGCGCGCGCATTTCGCCCGCGTGCTGGTGCAGCTCGCCTGCGGCGAGGCCGAGCATGGACCTGGACTTCTGCTGCTGGACGAACCGACCTCGAGCCTCGACCTGCGCCACCAGATCGACCTGGTCGAGGCCGCCCGCCGCCGCGCGGCCAGTGGCACCGCCGTGATCGCGATCCTGCACGACCTCAACCTGGCGATCCGCTTCGCCGACCGGCTGGTCGTGCTGAGCGGCGGCAAGCTCGCCGCCGACGGCCCGCGCGCCGATGTCATCACGCGCGAGACCATCCGCGACATCTTCGAGATCGACGCCGTCGTCCACCAGGCCGACGGCGTGCCATACGTGCTGCCGCAATCGATGCGGGCAAGCTCGACGCCGCCACGATGAAGGTGCGTCCCCTCGCCCCGCTTGCGGGGAGAGGGTTGGGGTAAGGGGGAGTCTCCGCGGGGACGGTGAGAGTTTGATTCGCGGAGAGTCCCCCCTCACCCGGATTGCATCTTCGATGCAATCCGACCTCTCCCCGCAAGCGGGGCGAGGTAAGAGGGCATCGCGCCTCAGGCTCCTAGCCCGCCGGCACGATCACCATGCTCTTGTCCTTCGGCCAGCGGATGCGCCAGGCGAAGTTGATGTCCTTGACCTCGCCGGGCTTGGCGTCGAACGACCATTCCAGCACGCCGCGCTTGTCGCGGATGTTGCTCGCGGTCGGCGGCGTGGTCGACGGCAGCATCTCGACGACGATGTCCTCGTTCTCGCTGACCGGCAACTGGTCCTCGATCGCGACCTTGATGGGAAAGTCGTGACCGTTGCGGATAGTGGTCTTGAACGAACGCTCGTCGGTCTTCGACGTCGTCACGAGCAAGCCGGCCGAGCCCTCGTTGCGCTTGAGCACGGCGCGCTCGATCTTGATCTTGTCGTCAGCGCCGAAGCCGAGCCGCACGATGTCGTCCTTGGCCGAGGCCGAGAGCTTGCCGCGGCCGACGAAGACGCCGTCGCGATAGATCGCGACCTTGCCCGGCAACAATGTCGTATCGTCGGTTTGCTTGAAGCTCGCTTCGAGGAAGGCGGTTGGGTCCATGACCGGCGCGGCGCGGACGGCGAGATCGGCGGGCACGGTCATCGAGGCGATGCGCAACGCCTTGGCGCCCTCGGCGGCGCCGAGGCTGACGCGGCCGGGAATTCTGAACGTAGCCTGGAAATCGCCGATCTCGGCGATCGCCTGCTGCTCGTCAGCCCGCTCGCGCGGCTCGGCGGCCTCCGCGGCCTTGGTCATCGCCTGCGACTGCATCTGACGCGCCATCGGGGCGGGCCTCGCCAGATCAGAGGCCGCGCCAAGCGCCAGCGGCTTCGGCACTTGCGGGTATTGCGCGAGCAGCGAATTCAGCTCCGGCGCGCTGCCGCCGCGGCCGATGCGGACGGTGGAGACGCCGAGCGTGACGTTCGACCAGTCCTCGCCGGTCGATTGCGTGACATCGGCGCGGCGCACCAGTTCGAGCTGCGGCTTGCGGTCCTTCGCGCCGGTGTCGAGCCGGGCATCATAGAGCGGCATCCATCGCGCATTGCGCACCGCATAGGTCACCCGCAGCGTCGCCTTCGTCGCCGCCGCGGAGGCGACGTCGATCCGCACCTCGAGCTTGCTCGGGGGCTTGGCCGAACGCTCGGCTTCGAGCTGCGCGATCTGGCGATCGATCTCGCGCTGCTTTCGCGTGGCATCGCGGATCGCGGTGTCGGCGGTCGCGATCTCCTCGGCAACCGCAGCAAAGGCCGCGCGCCATTCGGTGATCGGCCGTGCCTCGCCCTTGTCGCCAAGCCCGGCGGGAGAGGCTTCGGCAAAATGCTGCGCAAATTTGCGCCGCGCGGCAGCCGAGTCGATTGCACCTTGCAAGTCGGCGCGCTGATCCTTCAGTGCCTCGATGCGCTTGTCGAGCTCGGGCAGGTTGACCGGCGGCGCCGCGCGCGGCGGCCGCGCGTCGATCGTGCCGATGGTGAGCTTGGCGCCCGCCTCGCCCTCGACGCGGAGGGAGGACGGATCGAGCGAGAGCGGAAAGTCCCTGGCGACCAGCGTGCTGTCGCCGGAGGCGAGATCCAGCGCAATGATGCGGGCGACGGTGGCGCCGTCGGGATAGACGGTGACGGTGTCGATGGCCGATGTGGCGTCCACATCGGCGGCCCACGACGGCAGCGCGAATGCCGTGGTCACCAGAACCAGGCTCGTCGTTGCCAAACATTTTGCGGTGATGCGCATGAAGTCCCTCCTGCCGGTATCGCCGCGCCGCCAGCCGGACGCGCGATCAAATGCCTCGCCATCGTGGTGAGACGCGGCAGGGAAGGAACTGGTTCGATTGGGGTTTCCGTGGGGCGCCGCTGCGGCGGCACCATGGCCGCAGAACGCGTCGCGCGCCGAGCTTCAGATTTGGGTCGGCGAACCCTGGCCGAAGATGCGGCGGAGCAGGTCAGTCACGTTGCGTGCGCCGGCCTTCTTCAGAATGCCGGCACGGTAGCCCTCGACCGTCCGTGCGCTCAGATGCATACGCCGGGCGATCTCCTTGTTGGTCAGGCCGGCGGCGAGGTGCTCGAGCACGTCGCCTTCGCGCGCCGTCAGGGGCTCGCAGCCGGGCAACCAGCGCTGGCGGCTCGAGCCGGGCTGCGCAAACTCGTCGATGGCTGCATCGATCCGGTCCACGACGTCACGGGTGCGGAACGGCTTTTCGATGAAGTCGGCCGCGCCGCTCTTGATCGCGTCGACCGCCATGGCGATGCTGCCGTTCGCCGAAGTCACCAGGACCGGCGCCATGCAATTCTCCTCGCGCAGCCGCTTGAGCACGTCGAGGGCAGAGCGATCCGGCGGCATCTCCAGCAGCACGCAGGCCGGCATCCGCGCTCTCGCTTCCGAGAGCAGCGATGCGCCGTCGGCGAAGCAGATCACGTCATAGGCGCTCTGTTGGAGCGCGGTGGAAAGTTGTTCGCGGGAGGCGGCGTCGGTGTCGATGACGAATACCTTACCCTTGGAAAGCATGTTCCCCGGCATAATCCCGATCCAGCAATGTCTTGGTCAAATGATCCGAAACGGCGGGGCCTCGTCGCGCCCGGCGTCATGCGCACGGCATTCACGCCTGTGCTTCGGTTTTCCTTATGTATGTTCCATCCTGTTCCAGGATTTGACGGATCGGGACAGAAACTTTACATTTCGGGACATCTGCGGGAATGGCTGGCAGGAACGGTTTGCATGACCGACCTCATTCGCAGCGCAGGCTTGAGCTATTACCCGGAGGTCGCCCGGTCGGTCGGGCTCGACCCCAAACAGATGATGCGCAAGGTCAGGCTGCCGCTGGCCTGCCTCGACAAGCCGGATACCCCCATTGCCGTGACAGGCCTGCGCCGCCTGCTCGAACTATCGGCGAAGATGTCCGGCGCCGAAGATTTCGGCTTGCGCCTCGCCGAACGCGGCGGCCTGACCAATTTCGGCGCGGTCGGCCTGATCGTTCGCGAACAGGCAACCGTCGGCGAAGCGATCGACGCGTTTTCGCGTTTCATCCATGTCCATCATGACGGCATGCGGCTCGACGTTGCGCGCAACAAGCAGACCGTAACCGTCGCGCTGCATCTGCGCGGCCGGCAGCCGAGCGCGCCGCGGCAGTCGATCGACATGGCGCTCGGCAGCGTCCACCGCATCATCCAGTCGCTGTTCGGTCACGACTGGCGGCCGCAGGAAGTGCATCTGCATTATCCGCCGCCGCACGACCGCAAGCGCTACCGCGACTTCTTCGGCTGCCACGTCACGTTCAACGCCGAGGACGACGCGATCCTGCTGTCGGTGCACGACATGGAACGCCGGATCCCGAGCGCGCATCCGCTGATCGCGAGCTATCTGCGCAAGCGAATCGAGGCGATCGAGACCCGGCCGGCAAGCTGGGAGGAGAAGGTCGACGAGGTCGTGCGCCTCCTGCTCGCCAGCGGCGACTGCACGGTCGAGCGCGTGGCCGAGCATCTCGCCTGCACCCGCCGCACCGTCCACCGTCACCTCGCCGCGTCGGGCACCAGCTTCTCGGCCATCCTCGACGCGCAGCGCGCCGATCTCGTCGTCGAGTTGATCGACGATCCCGGCCGTCCGCTGGCCGATATCGCGGCGCAGCTCGGCTTCTCCGCGCAAAGCGCCATGGCCCGCTGGTTCCGCGGCCGCTTCGGCTGCACCATCACCGCGTGGCGCAAGGGCGTGCGGCCGTTGGCCAGGCCGGCCGATGTGCCGTCGGCATCCGCGGCTTGACTCTATCGTGCCGGAGCGGGCACGCCCATGATGGCAAGTGCGCGCCGATTGCTGCCGGCGAGCAGCGGGCCGAACGCAATCGCAAAGCCGAGGAAGGCGACGACCCAGCCGCAGGCGGCAATGTGCAGCATCGCATCGCCATGCGCAGGCCACGCCACGGCAGCAACCCGCGCCAGAGCCGCAGCGACGATCGCGACATAGATACCTTGCGTCGCC
The DNA here is from genome assembly GCF_028128955.1 of Bradyrhizobium sp. CCBAU 11386. NCBI lineage: Bacteria > Pseudomonadati > Pseudomonadota > Alphaproteobacteria > Hyphomicrobiales > Nitrobacteraceae > Bradyrhizobium > Bradyrhizobium sp. CCBAU 11386. The sequence continues at coordinate 91,999 of NZ_LBKA01000243.1, read as the reverse complement.
GGCGAGGCCGTCAGCGCCTGTCCGGTGTGGCCGAGGCTCGCGCGGGTCATCACCGCGAGCGTCATGGTTCCGGCCGCGCCCGCCATCCAGGCATGAATCCCCGCACTCGGCGGCAACGCGCCGAACACGGCCAAGGCATGCAGGAGGAAGCCGAGCGGCACGAAGAAATAACCGACATGCAGGATCAGGAGCAGCCGTTCGTGCGAGGTGCGGTCGCCGGCCCAGCGTGCAAGCCGCACCAGATGCAACAGGCCAACGAGCGCCATCACGGCGCCGGTGATCACGTTCAACGGCGCCACGATCCACGAGATCAGCGCCACCGCGCTCAATCCGATCACCGCTCCGTCGAAGCGGCCGAACGGTACCGGCAGGCGGCCGGGATTGAACTTGACCAGCCAGTTGCGGGTGAAGCTCGGAATGATGCGGCCTCCGATCAGCGCGATCAGCAGCACGACCACGCCGATGCCGACGCGGATGCTGACATCGGCCGCGCCCGCGTAATGCGCTTCGAGATGAAAGCCGACATTGCCGGCGAGCAGCACGAACACCAGGATCACCACGGGCAGGTTGCGCCAATTGCCGCCCGCGATGATCTCGCGCGTCGCGGCGGCGACGACCAGCGCCAGGAACACGGCATCGACGACAAGCGCGAACGCCCAGCCGACCTCGGCGGACAGCGTCACCGCGAGGCGGCCGGCCAGCCACACCACCAGCAACGCGCCCAGCGAGGTGCCCTGGATCGGCAGCCGCCCGGTCCAGTTCGGGATCGCCGTGAACAGGAACCCGGTGATCACAGCCGGCAGGAAGCCATAGAGCATCTCGTGGACGTGCCAGTCGCGCGGCGCGAAGGCTGACGTCACCGATAATTCGCCGTAGAACATCGGCAGCCAGGCCAGGATCGACAGCCCTGCCTGGATGGCGGCGAGCAGGAAAAAGGGCCGAAAGCTGTTCGCAAACAGCGGCCAGCCCGCAAAATTGCGGGATCGGGCGCCAGCCATGGGGCAACTCCTGTAAATTCAGACCATTGTCTGGAAAAATACTGCCGTCCCGGCCGGCCGGTTTTGCGCTATCGCAAACACCTGGACGATTGCAGGTGCCATCACACTCCCGAGCGCCAAGGAGGCAGAATGGCCAAGGTCGACACATCGCTGGTTGCGCATTTGCCGCTGTTTGCCGGGGTCACGCCGGAAGCCCTGGATGAGATCCTGCGCGAGGCCCGCTCGGCGCGCTATCCCAAGAACAGCGCCATCTTCGAGCAGGGCGCAGACGCGCAGTCCTTCTTCCTGCTGCTGCACGGCCATGTCCGCGCGGCCAAGACCACGCCGACCGGCGAGCAGATCGTGGTGCGCTATGTCGCGCCCGGCGAGACGTTCGGGCTCGCGATGGCGATCGGAGCCGCGCGCTACCCCGCGACTGCGATGGCGGTCGACGACAGCGTGGTGCTGATCTGGCCGACCTCGGCCTGGCCGCGGCTGGTCGAGCGGTTTCCGGCGCTGGCCGCCAACACGCTCCAGACCGTCGGCACGCGGCTCCAGGAGAGCCACACCCGCATCCTGGAAATGTCGACCCAGCAAGTCGAGCAGCGCATCGCGCATGCGCTGCTGCGCCTCGCCAAACAATCCGGCAAGAAGCTCGACCACGGCATCGAGATCGACTTCCCGATCAGCCGCCAGGACATCGCGCAGATGACCGGCACCACGCTGCACACCGTGAGCCGCATCCTGAGCGGCTGGGAACAGCAGGGCATCGTCGAGAGCGGCCGTCAGCGCATCATCCTGCGCGAACCGCACAGGATCGTCGTGCTGGCGGAGCGCAGCCCCGACACCGGCGCGGCGTAGCTCTTCTTCTCCCTCTTCCCGTTCTTACGGGGCCGCGACGAGCTTCGCTCGCGCTGAGAGGGTTGGGGTGAGGGACGCTCCCGCTTACGGCGAAAGCGCTCCCTCACCCGGGAATCCGCACGCGGCCCGCACGAATTCCAGACCGTCTTACGCCGGCACGCAGTCGCACAGCGCAGCGAGGAATTTGTCGCGGTCGATGCCGTGCTCGCGGCAGGCGTCTTCCACCGTGTGGAAGGTTGCGATCGGGCAGCCGACGCAGGCCAGCCTGAAAGCAAGAAACACGCGGATCGTGTGCGGCGCCGTGCGCATGATGTCATCGACCAGATCGTCGGATCGAAAGGGCATGGACAACTCCGTTCCGAAACGACGATAGCGGAGCGGGCGGCGGTTTCTTTGTTGGAGCGCAAGCTGTTGCCAGTTCCTAAATTCGTCATTCCGGGGCGCGCCATCGAACTCGGGTTTACCCGAGTTCGGAAGACTTGAAGATCCAAGTCGGCAACAGCCGACTTGGATGGCGCGAACCCGGAATCCATCGGGCAACAATTCGTGCGTTGAAATGGATTCCGGGCTCGCGCGCCAAAAGGCGCGCCCCGGAATGACGAAAAGAGCGAGTGTCTACACCGCCCGGCTGTGCAGCTGCTTGCCCGGGTCCAGATGCGCGTCGAACGCGGCGGCGACGCTGCGGACCAGGAAGCGCGAGTCGGTTGCGACCGCGAGCCGGTCGCCGTCCAGCCTCACGACGCCGTCCGAGATCAGCGGCTTCAGACGCGACGCCGATTTGAGCATCGTCTCGGCCTCTGCGCCATGGCGCGCGCAGATGTCGCCGAGATCGGCGCTGAACTCGCACATGATGCGCTCGATGATGTCGGCGCGCAGCCGGTCGTCGTCGGTGAGCCCATAGCCCTTCGCGGTGGCGAGGCGGCCGGCACTGACGCTCTGCGCATAGGCGCCGATCTGCACCTCGTTCTGGACGTAACCCTGCGGCAGATGTCCGATGGCGCTCGCGCCGAAACCGAGCAGGACTTCGCCTTTGTCGGTGGTATAGCCCTGGAAGTTGCGCCGCAGCGTCCGCTCCTCGAAGGCCACGGCCATGGAATCGTCGGGTCGGGCGAAATGATCGAGCCCGATCTGCACGTAACCGGCCTCCTTCAGCGCATTCGCGATCGCACAGGCCTGGTCGTGACGCGCCAGGCCGTCGGGCAGCGCGCCCTGGCTGATCATGCGCTGGTGCTTCTTGAAATCAGGCACGTGAGCGTAGCCGAACACCGAGAAGCGGTCGGGCGCGAGCGAGAGGCTGCGCCGCACCGTGTCCAGGCACGAGGCGACGGTCTGATGCGGCAGCCCGTAGATCAGGTCGAAATTGATTCCCGCGATGCCGGCACGCCGGAGCATGTCGACGACATCAGCCGTCTGCTCGAAGCTCTGCACGCGGTTGATCGCACGCTGCACGATAGGGTCGAAACTCTGCACCCCCAAGCTGGCGCGATTGACGCCGGAAAGCCGCATGGCTTCGACCATGTCGGCGGTCAGCGTGCGGGGATCGATCTCGACTGCGATCTCGGCCGAAGGCAGCACGAAGAACGCCTGGCGCATCGCCGCCATCAACTCGGCAAAAGCCTCCGGCGCCATGATCGTCGGCGTGCCGCCGCCGAAATGGATATGCTCGACCTTAATGCGGCGGCCGATGGTCTCGGCGACCTGCGCGATCTCGCTGCGCAGCGTCCCCTGATAGGCCGCGATCAGCTCGTCGCGCCGGACGATCTGGGTATGGCAGCCGCAATACCAGCACATCTCGCGGCAGAACGGCACATGCAGATAGAGTGACGCGCTGGCCCCGGCCGGAAGCGCGGACAACCACCGGGCGTAGGTGTCGGCGCCGATGACGGGCGAGAAGTGCGGCGCGGTCGGATAGCTCGTGTAGCGCGGCAATCTCTCTTCGCCGTAGCTCGCTGCGAGATCAGCTCTCATATCTTACCCATTCGTAAATTTCAGCCGCAGACGTCACGGCAAATCACGGAATGCATTCAGCTAACCCGGATTTGCGGAGGCGACCTTGCGCTCGCGCAAACTCGGACCGCGGCGCCGCAAACATTGCGCTCGCGCAAAGCGCTACGGCCGGTTCCGCGCCATGATCATAGGCAATTCGCACGGCCATCCGGAGCGTTTGCCATGAGGCTTCTCGCATTCGAACTGCTTCTCTCCCTGCTGGACGTTCGCGGCCATATCCCGCGCTTCGACGACTTCCGGCCGGTCCCGGCGGCGCCGGCCCCGGCCGGCGCCGGGCGCGCTCTGGCTGCCGCAATCGCTGTCTTCGCCGTGCTGTCGCTGGCGATCTGGGTCGCGGTCTGGGTTGCCATTCATCTCATCTAGTCGCGTCTTCGCGAAGGCCACGATCATGATCTCATCCAAGCGCGCATTTGCCGGCGCGGTCGCCCTGACATGCCTTGTCTGGCCGCCCGCCTTCGCCGCCGACACGACCAGTGGCGATCTCGTCATCACCAGGGCCTGGAGCCGGGCGACGCCCGGCGGAGCCAAGGTCGCCGGCGGCTATCTGACGATCGAGAACAGGGGCCCTGCGCCGGAGCGGTTGAAAACCGCCTCGACCGCGCATGCGCTTCGAACCGAGATCCACGAAATGGCCGTCAACGGCGGCGTCATGACGATGCGCCCGCTCGTCGACGGGCTCGTCATCGCGCCGGGGCAATCCCTCTCGCTTGCGCCCGGCGGCGGACACCTGATGTTCATCGGCCTCGATGCGCCGCTTCGTGTCGGCGACCAGGTACCGGTGACGCTATCGTTCGAGCATGCCGGCGAGGTGAAGGTGACGCTCGACGTACAGGCCATCGGCGCGCAGGCGCCGGAGAAGACAGAGCGCACGGAGATCGCGCAGCCCGCGCCCCGCCCGGAGCCGGCCGCTCCACCCGCCATGGTTTCCGAAGCAGACGAAAGCTTCTTCACGCATCTCCATGCCGAAAAGGCCATGGCGAACGTCACGGTCTCGCCCGGGCGCGCCGGGCCGGTCGAGATCGCAATCCAGCTCGAAGATGCGAACGAGTTGCCGCTGAGCGCCGACGCCGTTGCAGTCACGCTCGGCAACCCCGAGCACGGCGTGGCGCCGGTTACCGCAAACGCCGAACGCGTCGGCAACGATCAGTGGCGGGTCAGGATGTCGGCGCCGCTGTCCGGCCGCTGGTCGCTCGGCCTCGACATCCGCATCACGCCCTCGGACGCGGTCAACGTGGTGTCACCGATCCTGCTCCGTTGAGCCGCCTAAGTACTGTTGCGGAGGCGAATCCGGTAGAAGCTTGTCGCAGCGCAAACACTCTTGCCGTAACAGGCGCACACTGCATTCCGTCATCAAAACCATTTCAGATGAAGGATGCTTCCGATGTTCACCCGCAGAGCCGCATTGATCAGCGCCGCCGCGACCGCCTTGATGCTGGCGACCCCCGCCCTGGCTGCCGAGGATCTCAAACTGCCGCGTCAAAAGGTCGAGCTGGTCGCTCCGCCGTTCGTGCATGCGCACGAGCAGGCGACCAAGCAGGGCCCGAAGATCGTGGAGTTCAAGCTTACGATCGAGGAGAAGAAGGTCGTCATCGACGAGAAGGGCACCACCTTCCAGGCGATGACCTTCAACGGCTCGATGCCGGGCCCGCTGATGGTCGTGCATGAGGGCGACTACGTCGAAACGACGCTGGTCAATCCCGCGACCAACACCATGCCGCACAACATCGACTTCCACTCCGCGACCGGCGCGCTCGGCGGCGGCGCGCTCACCCTGATCAATCCCGGCGAGCAGGTCGTGCTGCGCTGGAAGGCGACCAAGACCGGCGTGTTCGTCTATCACTGCGCGCCGGGCGGCCCGATGATCCCCTGGCACGTCGTCTCCGGCATGAACGGTGCGGTAATGGTGCTGCCGCGCGACGGACTGAACGACGGCAAGGGCCACGCGCTGAAATACGACAAGGTCTACTATATCGGCGAGCAGGACATGTATGTGCCGCGCGACGAGAAGGGCAATTTCAAGTCCTACGACTCGCCGGGCGAAGCCTTCACCGACACCGAAGAGGTGATGAAGAAGCTGATCCCCTCCCATGTCGTGTTCAACGGCAAGGCCGGCGCACTCACCGGCAAGAATGCGCTCACCGCCAATGTCGGAGAGAACGTGCTGATCGTGCATTCGCAGGCCAATCGCGACAGCCGTCCGCATCTGATCGGCGGGCATGGCGACTATGTCTGGGAGACCGGCAAATTCGGCAATGCACCTGAGGTCGGGCTCGAGACCTGGTTCATCCGCGGCGGCTCGGCGGGAGCTGCGCTGTACAAGTTCATGCAGCCCGGCATCTACGCCTACGTCACGCACAATCTGATCGAGGCCGCCGACCTCGGCGCCACCGCGCACTTCAAGGTCGAAGGCAAGTGGAACGACGATCTGATGACCCAGGTGAAGGCGCCTGCGGAAATACCGGCCAACACCAACTAGACGCGACAAGGGGCCGGTGATCACCGGCCCCTTCTTCCTTTCGGGGGACGATCATGCTGATCGCATTCAAGCTGAAACTGGTACTGGCTTGCGCGGCCGGACTCGCAGGACCGATCGCGGTGGCGCCGCTGGTCTCGGACATGGCGGTCCGCGGCACGGCGGCGGAGCCTGCGATCGTCCAGATCGCGCCGGGCAGCCTGTCCTATCGCGAGGCCGGCGACTTCACGCGTGGCGGGCAGCAGGCGGAAGCGCCTCTGCGCGCGATGCGGTTCGCGAGGCCGCTGCACGTCATGCGGCATCAGGTTTCGTCATCCGACTACCAGCTTTGTGTGCAGGACGGCGCCTGCCGTGCGCTCGATCGCGACGTGGCGATCGCCACCGATCGCCCCGCGGTGCAGGTGAGCTGGCACGATGCGCAGGCCTATGCGGGCTGGCTCTCGCACAAGACCGGCAAGACGTGGCGCCTGCCGAGCGACGCGGAATGGGCGTTTGCGGCGGGCTCGCGATTCAAGGACGATGGCGCGCCGGCGGACGCGGACGATCCCTCGAAGCGCTGGATCAGCCGCTATGAGCGGGAATCCGAACGCGACCTCTCCGACACGACGGCCTATCCGTTCGGCAAGTTCGGCGCGAACGAGCACGGCATCGAAGATCTCGCCGGCAACGTCTGGGAGTGGACCTCGACCTGCTTCGTGCGCTCGCGGACCGACGAGGCCGGCAATGCCGGCAAACCGACCGTGAACTGCGGCGTGCGTATCGCCGAGGGCGCGCACCGCGCCTATGTCACCGATTTCATCCGCGACGCCCGCGCCGGCGGCTGCGCGCAAGGCGTGCCGCCCGCCAATCTCGGCTTCCGCCTGGTGCGCGAGGAGACCTCGTGGATTGCGAGCGTGTCGGCGCGATGGAGCAAGACGTGGGCGAGGTCGTAGCCACACGCGCTGTCATTGCGAGCGCAGCGAAGCAATCCAGACTGTAGCCGTGGAAAGATTCTGGATTGCTTCGCTGCGCTCGCAATGACGACGTGGATCAAGGTGCGCCACTCGCACGGCCACCGTAGGGTGGGCAAAGCGAAGCGTACCCACCGACTTTTACGCCGCGCGGATAGATGGTGGGCACAGCGCTATCGCGCCTTTGCCCACCCTACAGTTTCAAGCGAAAATGGCCGGGGCAAACCCCGGCCATTTCACGCTCATTCGCGACCGCTATCTCAAGTGTTCTTCAGTGCGACGCGGAATTCGGCTTCGGTCTTGGCCTTGACCTCGTCGAGCGAGACGCCGTCGGCGAGCTCGATCAGCGCCATGCCGCCGTCGCCGTGCTTGTCGATGGTGAAGACGGCGAGATCGGTGACGACCATGTCGACCACGCGCTCGCCGGTCAGCGGCAAATTGCACTTCTTCAGGAGCTTTGAGCCGTCCTTGGCGGAATGCTCCATCACCACGACGACGCGCTTGACGCCGGCGACGAGATCCATCGCGCCGCCCATGCCCTTGACCATCTTGCCGGGGATCATCCAGTTGGCGAGATCGCCGTTCTGGGCCACCTGCATGGCGCCGAGGATCGACAGATCCATGTGACCGCCGCGGATCATGCCGAACGAATCCGCGCTCGAGAAATACGAGGTCGAGGGCAGCTCGCTCACCGTCTGCTTGCCGGCATTGATCAGGTCGGCGTCGACCTCGTCCTCATAGGGGAACGGGCCCATACCGAGCATGCCATTCTCGCTCTGGAGGCTGACGTCGACACCATCAGGGATGTAGTTCGAGACCAGCGTCGGGATGCCGATGCCGAGATTGACGTAGTAGCCATCGCGCAGCTCCTTCGCAGCGCGCGCGGCCATCTGTTCACGGGTCCAGGCCATATCGCTCTCCTGATTCTCAAGCTGCCGTGCGCGGGCGGGTGTTGCGGAATTCGATGCGCTTCTTGGCCGTGCCGACCTCGACGATGCGCTTCACGAAAATGCCGGGCGTGTGGATGTGGTCGGGATTGAGTTCACCGGCCGGAACCAGATGCTCGACCTCGGCCACCGTGATCTTGGCGGCGGTCGCCATCATCGGGTTAAAGTTGCGCGCGGTCTTGCGGTAGATGAGGTTGCCGGCGGTATCGCCCTTCCAGGCGTGCACGATGGCGAGGTCGGCGAACAGGCCGCGCTCCATCAGGTACTTTTCGCCGTCGAATTCCTTCACTTCCTTGCCTTCGGCGATCAGCGTGCCGACGCCGGTCTTGGTGTAGAAGGCCGGGATCCCGGCGCCGCCGGCGCGGATGCGCTCGGCCAGCGTGCCCTGGGGATTGAATTCGAGTTCCAGCTCGCCGGCGAGGAATTGCTGGGCGAACAGCTTGTTCTCGCCGACATAGGACGAGATCATCTTCTTGATCTGCCGGGTTTCCAGGAGGCGGCTGAGCCCGATGCCATCGACGCCGGCATTGTTGGAGACGACCGTCAGCCCCTTGACGCCGGACTCCCGGATCGCGTCCGACAGTTCCTCGGCAATGCCGCAGAGGCCGAAGCCGCCCGACATGATCATCATGTTGTCTTTCAGAATGCCGTCGAGCGCCGACTTGGCGTCGGGATAGACCTTGTTCATGCAAAAAACCTCGACTGAACCTTCGGCTTGCGGGCGTCGCGCCTTATTGGCGGCGATTATTAGGCGAAATCGTCCGAAGCCGTCAATGATACGGGGTTCTCCGCGCCGCGGGGCGGTGGTAGAAGCTGCCCACGCCGTGGGCAAGACCGCCCGTGGCCTTGAAAGCGACAAGAAAACCCATCAAGTTGCGGCACTTAACCTAACAGGACTTGGGCGTGGGGCGCGCGGGTTTTCCCGGCCCGCCCTTCTGGCTCCAACGACCAACCCGATCAGGACATGCCATTGACCATGGCCCAAGGAATGAAGCGCCTCGGGACGCCGATCGCGGCGCTGCTCGGCGTCGCGCTGATCGCCCTGATCGCGACCTCCTGGCTCATCAACCGCGACGCGCTGCGCAGGGCCGTGGAAGCGCAGATCCGCGACGTCACCGGGCTCGAGCTCAATGTCGCAGGCCCCATCGACATTTCGGTACTGCCGGCGAGCTACATCTCCTTCCATGACGTCGGCCTGAAGGGCGGCGGCACCAGCGATCCCGCGCTCCGTGTCGACGTGCTCACCGCCAATCTGCGGCTGCTGCCGCTGCTGCTGCAACGGTTCGAGATCGCCGACCTGACGCTGTTGCGGCCGCGCATCCATGTCAGCCTGAAGCCGGACGGCGAGAGCAACTGGACGCCCTTCATCCAGACCATTGCGCGCACCATGAAGCCCGGCGCCGAAAATCAGGTCTCGTTCTCCGAGATCCGGATCCAGGACGGCGTGCTCAATTACGAGGACGCCGTCACGCACGCCACCGAACAGTTCGACGACATCGACCTGTCGCTGGCCTGGCCCTCGATCTCGCGCTCCTTCGCCGCGACCGGCCAGTTCGACTGGCGCGGCGAACGCGTCGACGGCTCGATCAGCTTCGCCGATTTCGTCGCCGCCCTCTCCGGCGACCGTTCCGGCCTGAAGGCGCGGATCGCCAGCGCCCCGCTCAAGCTCGCCTTCGACGGCAGCGTCGCCAACCGCACCAGCCCGATGATGGAAGGCACGCTCACGATCGACAGCCCGTCCTTGCGCAACGCGCTGCGCTGGACCGGCCAGCCGCAGCCCGGCAGCGGCGGCTTCGGCCGTTTCGCGCTGAAGGCGCGCGCCAATGTCGTCGGCGCCTCGATCGCGCTCACCAACGTCAATGTCGAGCTTGACGGCAATGCCGCCGAGGGCGTCATGACCTACGCCAACAACGGCCGGCAGACGCTCCAGGCGACGCTGGCCGCCGACACGCTCGACTTCACGCCCTACATCTCGACCTTCCGCCTGCTCGCGAGCGGCGCGCGCGACTGGAACAGGCAGCTGTTCGATCTCAACGGGCTCTCGACCACCGACCTCGACATGCGCCTGTCGGCGGCGCGGCTGACGGTCGGGCCGTCGAAGCTCGGCCGCACCGCGATCGGCGCCAATTTGCGCAACGGCACGCTGGCGCTCTCGGTGGGCGAGGCCCAGGTCTATGGCGGTATCGCCAAGGGCTCGTTCGGCATCGCGCGCGCCGACACCGTCGCCGACATCAAGGCGCAATTCCAGTTCACCGACGTCGACCTCCAGGCCTGCGCCTCCGAACTGTTCGGCCTCAACAAACTGTCCGGCCGCGGCAACATCAACGTCTCCCTCGTCGCCTCCGGCTCGAGCCCGTTCGGCCTCGTGCAGTCGCTCGACGGCAGCGCCACCGTCACCGGGCACAACGGCGCGATCTCGGGCTTCAATGCCGAACAGCTCCTGAAGCGGCTGGAGCGCCGGCCGCTGTCCGGCGGCGGCAATTTCCGCAACGGCTCGACGCCTTACGACAACCTCACCATCGCGGTGAAATTCTCCGACGGGGTCGCCACCGCCGAGGATATCCGCGTCGAAGGGCCGGCGGCGAAGATCACGATGACCGGCACCGCCTCGGTGCCGACGCGCGAATACGACATGAAGGGCGTGGCCAGCCTCAACAGCGCCTCGGGCTTCGAATTGCCCTTCGTGGTGCAGGGCCCCTGGGATGATCCCCTGATCTTCCCCGATCCGGAAAGCCTGATCCGCCGCTCGCCCGCCTCCGCGCCCCTGCTCGACATGCTCAAGGACCGCAAGGCGGGCGACGCCGTGCGCTCCGCGATCGAGCGCATCACCGGCGGCGGCAAGCGTCCCGCCCCGGCCGACTCGCCGACGGCGGAGAACGCCAAGGAAAACGCCAAGTCCAACTAGAGTGATCGGCGTCGCTCTCTTCGGGTTCAAGCGGCCGATTGCGTCGTCGAAATCCAGCTCTCGTTCTCCTGCACCACTGTTGCTCCGCCGATCGCCGTCCCCGCCGCGACCTCGCGCGTGACGCTCTGCCCCAGTTCACGGGCCAATACTTCGCGATCACAGGCATCCTCCCACAGCGAAATGGTGATGGCCGCGACACAGTTGCTGATCATGCTGGTCAGCGCCCGCGCTTCCGACATGAAGCGGTCGATGCCGACGAGCAGCGCCACGCCGGTCACGGGCAGATCCGGCATGACGGAGAGGGTCGCGACAAGCGCGACGAAGCCGCTGCCGGTGACACCTGCCGCCCCTTTGGACGTCAGCAGCATCAGTCCGAGCATCGCCGCGATCTGCCCCCACGACAGATGAATGTCGCAGGCTTGCGCGATGAAGATGGACGCCAGGGTGAGGTAAATGGCGCTGCCGTCCAGATTGAAGGAATAGCCCATCGGCAACACGAGCCCTGACACGCCTTTCCGGCATCCGAGCTGCTCCAGCTTGCGCAGCGCGCCCGGCAGCGCCGGCTCCGACGACGACGTGCCGAGCACGATCAGCAGCTCTTCCTTGAAGTAGCGGATCGTCTTCCACAGGCTGAAGCCGTTCAGCCGCGCCAGCGTCCCAAGCACGACGACCACGAAGACAGAGCAGGCGATATAGAAGGTCAGAATCAGCAGTCCGAGCGAGCCGATCGATCGGATGCCGTAGCGCCCCACGGTGAACGCCATGGCCCCAAAGGCGCCGAGCGGAGCGAGCTTCATGATGAAGCCGAAGGACACGAACAGCACTTGTGAGAACGACTCGACCGCCTTCGTCACCACAACGCCGCCATCGCCGGCACGGCTCAGGCCAAAGGCGATCAGGATGGAGACGAGCAACACCGGCAGCACTTCGCCATCGGCGAACGCTCCAAAGAAGGAGTGCGGGATGATGTGCAGCATGAAGTCCGCAAATCCGGTCGCACCTGCCTGCTTGGTAAATTTCGCGGCCACCGACGGATCCAGCGTATTGACGGACACATGCATGCCAACGCCCGGCTGGATCAGTGACACGGCGATCAGCCCGGCCAGCAACGCGAGCACGGTCAGCAGGTAGAACAGCGCCATGGATTTCACCAGCGTGCGGCCGACCTCGCGGGAATCGCTGATGCTGTTGATGCCGCTCACGATGGTGCAGAATACGATCGGCGCGATCATCATCTTGACCAGCTTGACGAAGCCGTCGCCAAAGGGCTTCAGCGCGGCGCCGAATTCGGGCCAGAAATGGCCCGTGAGGACACCCAGCATGAGACCGATCAGCACCTGGACGTAGAGAATCCGGTAGAACGGCTTTCGCCGCTCGCTGCTCGCGGACCCAGCCGGCGCTCGCATCTGCATTCTCGTTTCTCCCTTGTGTTATTCTTGAGGTTTAAGAGCAGTCCGGCTTCAGGCCGCCAGCACCAAATGAGGCAGGTGCGATCGACGGGCGAAGACGTGGCCCTCGAAGATTCGCCGGGCCGTCCGCAGCACCCGGGCCACCGGGCCGGGCTCCAGCCGAACCACGAGCTGGCCGGAGGGATGGGCGAGGGTGATCGGCACCGGCGGCGCCAATGGTCCGACCATCTCTGCCGCGATCGTCCCGGGCGTGACGCATGCCGTCGCGATCGCGACGGCGCCGGTCACCGCCAGCGCGTTATGGCAGTCATGCGGCATGAAATACCTGGTGTTCAACGTCGCCTCGCCTCCGCGCGCAATCAGAACCGGCTTCGGAATCACCATTGTCGCGGAATTCGGAAAGCCCATCCGGCATCCGGCCTCGATGCGCAAAGTTTCGAGGCGCGCGCGAAAGCCGCCGTCGGCGAAGTCCGAGGGAGCCTCACGGCCGGTCCACCCCAGATCCGCCGAGCGGACCAGCATGACGGGCATCGCCGCGTCGATGCAGGTCACATCGATCCCTTCGATGCGATCGACCGGTCGTCCGGTGGGCAGGAGACGACCAGTGCGTGCGCCGGCCGCGTTGGGGAACGACAGCTCGATCGGCGCGGCCGTTCCCGGTACGCCGTCGATCCGCGCCTCGCCGTCGTAAGTCACGCGCCCTGCGGGGGTCGGAACGGTCGCGTCAATCAGCTTGCCGGTGTTGACATTGTGGATCCGCACATGGGTGCGATCCGCGGCGGCGGCGACCAGGCCGGCTTCGATTGCGAATGGCCCCACCCCCGCGAGCATGTTTCCGCAGTTCGGGGAGGTATCGACGATGCCTTCACGAACACGCACCTGGGCGAACAGGTAGTCGACATCGGCGCCTGGCACCGATGCCGGTCCAACGATTGCGACCTTGTTGATAACGGCATTGCCGCCGCCGATCCCGTCGATTCCAAGATCGTGCCCCCCTCCCATCACAGATAGCAGGATCGCGTCGCGCAGTTTGGGGTCGGCCGGAAGATCGCGGGCCAGGAAGAACGGCCCGCGCGAGGTGCCCCCGCGCATGACCACACAGGGAATGGCAATCTGATCGTTCATGGAGCTGTTCCGTTCGCGACAACTTCGCTCGATCCGGAGCATCCTCTGACAGAACTCTTTTGTGAAATGCAAATATCTGATGTATTATTCCGATTATCGATACAATGGAGCCTGCCATGAACGCAGAACTTCTCGACCTCAAGGCGTTCATCACCGTGGCGGAGACGGGAAGCTTCGTGCGCACCGCCAGGGCGCTGAACCTGTCGCAGCCGGCGCTGAGCCGACGCATTCAGAAGCTGGAAGAAAGTCTCGGTGCGCCGCTGCTCGAACGCTCGACGCGTCACGTCAATCTCACCATGACCGGCCGTGATTTCCTGCCGAAGGTGCGCCGCCTCATCGACGAGTTCGAGACCTCGGTGCTCGCCATCCACGATATCGGCGCGCGAAGTTCGGGCCTGGTCTCGGTGGCTGCGGTGCCGACAGCGGTGTTCTATTTCCTGCCGCGTGCGATCGGCCGGTTTGCCGAAATGTATCCACGCATTCGCATCCGGATTCTGGACATCGGTGCCAATGAAGGATTGGAAGCGGTCGCGCGCGGAGAAGCCGACTTCGGCATCAATTTCATCGGTGCTTCGCATGCCGAGATCGAATTCGAGAAACTGGTTGAGGATCCCTTCGTCCTGGCCTGCCGTCATGACCATCCGTTGGCATCGCGCAAACGGGTCAGCTGGTCAGAGATTGTGTCGCACCGGGTCATCACCGTCGGTCGCAACAGCGGCAATCGCGCGCTGATCGACAATGCGCTCGCGCGACACGGCCTGCAGCTGAACTGGTCCTATGAGGTCGCTCACCTCTCCGGTTCGCTTGGCCTCGTCGAAGCGGGACTCGGCATCGCCGTGCTGCCGAAGCTTGCGACGCCCGCCGCCGGTCACCCCATCATTCACACTGTTCGGTTGATCGAGCCGGAGGTGTCGCGGACGATCGGAATCGTGCGCAGGCACGGGACCACACTATCTCCTCACGCGAGCCAGTTTCTCAAGATGCTTCTCGAGGCGTGGCACACGCCTTCCGGGGCGCGCGGGCAAGACAAGCCGAAGCCTCCGATCCGCTCAGGCGAACTCGATTCGGCGGGCCTGAAGAGGAAACGCTGATAGCTCGGCAGCGCAGCGCTGCAAGACCGTTCCCCTGTCGAACCGGAAGTTCCTCGGATCAGCCCCGCCGTGTTTTCAGAGGCATTTTGCGTCCTCCGGCCGCAGCACCATGGTGTGGCCAGCCGACTGCGTTGCGTTCAGTCCTCATACCGCTTACAAAGCCGGGCTTCGCCAGTCGCGAGCAGGTACGGATGCACATGGTCAGGCGATCAGAACGCAGAACCCGAATTGATTGCCGCGAATTGATGCGGCGATTGGATCGATGCGCACGTTAAGCATCTCCACAGGCCCCGTCCCCACAACCTAGGTCTGACAACATGCCGCTAGATCGGCTGACGGCCATGCGCTAGTGTTTTATACGACCGGTTAAAAACACCGGCCGTTTGAGGGAGAAAAACGTGAGATCCAAGGTTATTGGCGCAGTCACACTGGCGGTCGCTGCGGCGGGGCTGTTCGCAGCCGCTGCACCCGCATTTGCGCAGCAGAAGACGATTACGGTCTGGTGGGGCAAGGGCTTCTACCGCTCCGAAGACGACGCGCTGATCGAGACGATCAAGAAGTTCGAAGCCAAGACCGGCATCAAGGTCGAATTGTCGCAGTACGCGATCCAGGACATGATTCCGAAGACGGTCGCCGCGCTCGATTCGGGCACCGTGCCGGACGTTGCCTATGCCGACACCTACGACGTGCAGGTGCAGGGCAAGTGGGCCTATGAGGGCAAGCTCGAGGACCTCACCGACATCATGGAGCCGATCAAGGATCGGTTCGTGCAGAACACGCTGGATGCGTCGATCCTCTATAACGACGTCACCAAGAAGAAGGCCTATTACGGCTTCCCGCTCAAGCAGCAGAGCATGCACGTCCAGATCTGGAACGACATGCTGGACAAGGCCGGGTTCAAGCAGAGCGACATCCCGAACGACTGGGAAGGCTACTGGACGTTCTGGTGCGACAAGGTGCAGCCCGCGATCCGCAAGGCCACCGGCCAGCGCATCTACGCCGTCGGCCAGCCGATGGGCGTGGAATCCACCGACGCCTTCCAGTCGTTCTACACCTTCATGGACGCCTACCACGTCAGGCTGGTCGACGACGACGGCAAGCTGCTGGTCGACGATCCCAAGGTCCGCGAGAACCTGATCAAGGCGATGAAGGACTACACCGACACCTACATCAAGGGCTGCACCCCGCCCTCCTCCACAACCTGGAAGGATCCGGACAACAACGTCGCATTCCACAACAAGACCATCGTGATGACCCACAACTTCACGATCTCGATCGCGGCGAAATGGTTCGAGGACTCCAACAACCAGACGCTGACGCCCGAACAGCGCGCGGCCGGCAAGAAGGCGTATGAGGAAGACATCATCACCGCCTCCTTCCCGAAGGCGCCGGACGGCACGACCATCCGCTACCGCTCCGACGTCAAGACCGGGCTGGTCTTCAACGTGGCCAAGAACAAGCCTGAGGCCAAGCAGTTCATCGCCTTCCTGCTCCAGGAAGAGAACGTCCGGCCCTATATCGAGGGTGCGCTTGGCCGCTGGTTCCCGGTGACCAAGGAAAGCCAGGAAAGCCCGTTCTGGCAGGCCGACCGGCATCGCAAGGCGGTCTATGCGCAGTTCAAGGGCGGCACCGCCGCGTTCGACTTCACCAAGAACTGGAAGTTCACCATCCTGAACAACGAAAACGTCTGGGCCAAGGCGATGAACCGCGTGGTCAGCGAGAAGGTGCCGGTGGACAAGGCGGTCGACGAGCTGATCGCCCGCATCAAGCAGGTCGCGGGCTAAATCACCCTTCCCCTCTCCCCGCTTTGCGGGGAGAGGTATAAGAACAACACCGGCCGCGTTTCGCGGCCGGCATCTCTTTGAAGAGTTCGAAAAGAATGGCGATCACGCTCTCTGGCGATCAGGCAATCCCCGCGCCGCCCTTGTCGTCGCGGCTGACCCCGGCGCAGGTCTGGGGCATCGTGCTGCTCGCGCCCTATCTGCTGGTTTTCCTCGCCTTCGTCGTCTATCCCGTCTGCTACGGGCTGTGGCTGGCGCGGGCGCCGGCGAACTATGTCGCGCTCTACAACGACCCGATCTTCGCGCGCGCCGCTGTCAACACGCTGATCTTCCTGGTCATCGGCATCAACATCAAGATGCTGATCGCGCTGTTCCTGTCCGGCTTCTTCGCCCAGCAACGCACCTGGATCAAATGGCTCTCGGTGATCTTCATCCTGCCCTGGGCGGTGCCGTCGATCCCGACCATCCTGTCGGTGCGTTTCATGCTCAATCCCGAATGGGGCGTGATCAACCACCTCATCTTCTCGTTCACCGGTGACGACGGCCCGAACTGGCTGAACGACCCGACGGTGGCGCTGACCATGGCGATCGGCGTCCACATCTGGAAATCGCTGCCGTTCTGGACGCTGATCCTGATCACCGGACGCCTTGCGATACCGCACGATCTGTTCGAGGCCGCCGAGGTGGATGGCGCGAGCTGGTGGCAGAAGTTCCGCTTCATCACCTGGCCGTCGATGCAGACGCTCTATGTCACCTGCACGCTGCTCTCGATGATCTGGACGCTAGGGGACTTCAACAGCGTCTATCTGCTCACTGGCGGCGGCCCGGCTGACCTGACGCATGTGCTGTCGACGCTCGGCATCCGCTATCTCCGGCTCGACCAGCTCTCGCTCGCGATGGCTTCCATCGTCGTCGCGATGCCACTGGTGCTGCCGCTGGTCTATTTCATGATGAAACGGTTGTCGCGATGAAGCTTCCCACCCTCCGCGAAGTTGGCAACGAGGCCAAGCTGCTGCTGATCGGCATCCCGGTCTTCATCTGGACCATGATTCCGATCTACCACATGTTCCTGTTCGCGATCTCACCGAAGGAGGACGCGTTCTCGGGCAAGCTGTGGCCGGATCATCCGACGCTGCACAACTTCCACATTGTGTTCTACCAGGAGCACTATTTCCTGCGCGACTTCTGGATTCAGTTCTGGAATTCGACCGTGATCGCGCTGGCCGCAGGCGGGCTGACCTTGTTCATCGCGACCGCCGCCGCATTCTCAATCTCGCGGCTCAAGGTGCCGGGCGGCCGCTGGGTGATGAACCTGGCGCTGTTCACCTATTTCATCCCGGCGGCGTTCCTCGCCGTGCCGATGTACCGCACCATGGGCAATTACGGCCTCCTGAACAATCACTGGTCGCTGATCCTGGCCATGGTGACGATCGCCTCGCCTTACGCGATCTGGGTGCTTAAACAGGCGTCCGACAAGCTGCCGGTCGAGCTCGACGAGGCCGCCGTGATGGACGGCGCGACCACGCTGCAGCTGTTCCGCCTGGTCTATCTGCCGCTGATGATGCCGTCGCTGGTTGCGATCGGCACCTATGCGGTGCTGCTCGCCTGGAACGAGTATCTCTACGCATTCCTGCTGCTCTCCAAGGACACCAACATCACGCTGCCCGTGGCCCTCGGCAACTTCCTCGCCGCCGACGACTCGCCGTGGGAGCTCTTGATGACCACCGGCTTCATCTACGCGCTGCCGCCGGCCGCGATCTATTACGCCTTCAAGCGCTACATGGTGGGCGGGCTCACGGCGGGTGCGGTGAAGTCCTAGGCGCCCTTCGTCATTGCTGCGAGCGAAGCGAAGCAATCCAGACTGCATCCGCGGAGAGACCCTGGATTGCTTCGTCGCAAGTGCTCCTCGCAATGACGGCAGGGCCTACAGCGGCGCCGCGCTCTCGCCCTGCGAGCTCGACAGCTTCGAAGCCAGCGAGGCGATCACGATGACCACCGCGATCAGGGCGATCACCAGCGTGCAGATCGCGTTGATCTCGGGCTTCACGCCAAGGCGCACCTCCGAATAGATCCGGATCGGCAAGGTCGCCGAGCCGGGACCGGTGGTGAAGCTCGCGATCACGAGATCATCGAGCGACAGCGTGAAGGCGAGCATCCAGCCGGCGACGATCGCGGGCGCAATCAAGGGCAGCGTGACGGCCACGAACGCGCGCACCGGGTTGCAGCCGAGGTCCATCGCCGCCTCCTCCAGCGAGCGGTCGAGCGAGCCGAGGCGGGACTGCACGACCACGGCGACGAAGCACATCGTCAGCGTGGTATGGGCGATCGTCACCGTCCAGAAACCGCGCTCGGCGTTCAGCGCCACGAACAGGAGCAGCAGCGACAATCCGGTGATCACCTCCGGCATCACCAGCGGCGCATAGAGCATGCCGGAGAACAGCGTCCGGCCGCGGAACCTTTCGCCGCGCGACAGCGCCACCGCGGCGAGCGTGCCGAGCAGCGTGGCGATGGTCGCGGAGGAGACCGCGACCCGCAGGCTCATCCAGGCCGCCTCGATCATCGCGCGATCATTGAAGAACTCGTGATACCAGCGCAGCGACCAGCCGCCCCACACCGTCACCAGCCGCGAGGCGTTGAAGGAATAGATGACGAGGATCAGGATCGGCAGATAGAGGAATGCCAGCCCCAGCGCGAGCGAGGCGACATTGAAGCGGGACAGGCGAGAGACCTTGCGCATCGGCTCACCGTCCCTGTTCCAGTTGCCGCTTCTGGAGCCGTTCGTACAGCAACAGCGGCACCAGCAGCACCACCAGCAGCACGATGGCCGCGGCGGACGCGACCGGCCAGTCCTTGTTGGTGAAGAATTCGAGCCACAGGGTCTGGCCGATCATCAGCGAATTGGAGCCGGCCAGGAGGTCGGGGATCACGAACTCGCCGACGATGGGGATGAAGCACAAGAGCACGCCGGCGCCGACGCCGGGCAGCGACAGCGGGAAGGTGACGAGCCAGAACACCTGCCAGGGCGGCGCGCCGAGATCGGAGGCCGCCTCCTCCAGCGCCGGCTCCATCTTGGCGAGCGTGGCATAGAGCGGCAGGATCATGAATGGAAGATAAGAGTAGACGATGCCGATATACATCGCGGTATCGGTGGAGAGCCACACCACCGGCTGGCTGACCAGATGCAGCGCGAGCAGGATCTGATTGAGCAGGCCGTCGTGCTGAAGGATGTTGATCCAGGCATAGATGCGGATCAGGAACGAGGTCCAGAACGGCACGATCACCAGCACCATCGCCACCGCCTGCCAGCGCTTCGGCAACCGCGCCATGCCATAGGCGATGGGATAGCCGATCAGGAGCAGCAGCGCGGTCGCCGTGACCGCGACGGTGAGGCTGCGCACATAGGCGTACACATAGATGTCATCAGAGCCGAGCAGCCTGAAATTGTCGAACGACAGCGCGGCAAAGGCCGCGTTGAGCGATTCCCACCCCGCCGTCAGGTCGAACACCGGCTCGTAAGGCGGCTGCGCGATCGCGGTCTGCGACAGGCTGATCTTCAGCACGAAGCCGAACGGCACCAGGAAGAACAGCACCATCCAGACATAGGGAGCGATCGCGGCAAAGCGCGCCGGTCGCGCGAAGATGCGGCGGGAGCTCATGACGGCAACACCACGCAGTCGTCGGGCGTGAACCAGGCGACGACGTTCTGGTTCACGCTGTAGGCGTCGACGTCGAGGCGCGCGCTGTTGGCCACTGAAGCCTGCACCGTCCCGCCGGTGTCGAGCTTCACCTTGTAGGTGGTGGTGCCGCCGAGATAGCAGATGTCGGCGATCACGCCGTCCAGCCGGTTGATTGCCGTTTCACGGCCGGCCTCGCTCACCGGGCCGCGGCGCGACAGCTTGACCTTCTCGGGACGGATCGCGACCGACAATTTTCCCGCGCCGACCGGCTCGCGCGGCTCGGCCACCACCAGCGTCCCCGCATCACGCGTGCCGATGACCAGACGATGGCCGTCGCGCAATCTGGTCTCGGCGTCGAACAGATTGATGTCGCCGACGAACTCCGCGATCCAGCGCGAGCGCGGCGCCTCGTAGAGCTCGCGGGGGCCAGCGACCTGGGCGAGCTTGCCGGCCTTCATCACGCCGATCCGGCTCGCCATCGTCATCGCCTCCTCCTGATCGTGGGTGACGATGATGAAGGTCATGCCGAGCCGACGCTGGAGCTCCATCAACTCGCCTTGCGTGCTCTCGCGCAGCTTCTTGTCCAGCGCCGCAAGCGGCTCGTCGAGCAGCAGCAGTTGCGGGCGGCGTGCCAAAGCGCGGGCCAGCGCCACGCGCTGACGCTGGCCGCCGGAGAGCTGGTCGGGCTTGCGCTTCTCGAGCCCCTCGAGCTTCACCAGCGCGACCATCTCCGCAACGCGCGTGGCGATGTCGGCGCGCGCCATGCCGGCACGCTTCAGGCCGAAGGCGATGTTGTCGCGCACCGAGAGGTGTGGAAACAACGCGTAGTTCTGGAACATCATGTTGATCGGGCGCTCATGCGGCAGCGCCTGCGCGATGTCCTTGCCGCCGAGCAGGATGCGCCCCTCGTCCGGCGCCTCGAAGCCGGCGAGCATGCGCAGAAGCGTGGTCTTGCCGCAGCCGCTCGGGCCAAGGAGGGCAAAGAACTCGCCGGCCTTGACGTCGAGTGACACGCCGTCCACGGCCCGGAACGTCCCGAACGTCTTGGCGACGCCCTCGATGCGCAGCAAAGGCTGCCCCGCTACGGGAAATGCAGCTCCGGCGGCCGTATCCGCCGCGACGTCCGTTCCGGGCAACTCTTCCGCCATGGTCCCTGCCAACCCCGATTCCGCCGCACGCTAGCGGCCGATCGGCCTTTGCTCAACCGGTTCGGGCCGATCGTTCACATCCGCCATGAACGCGACCAGCGCGTCGCGGACCGCTGCCGGCATGGTCAGGCCGAGCTTGGAGCGGCGCCACAGGATGTCCTCCGGGAAGCGCGCCCATTCGTGGCCCATCAGATAGCGCACCTCAGCACCGGTCAGTTCAGGGCCGAAGGCGGGACCGAGTTCGTCACGGCTCTTTGCCTCGCCGAGCACCATCGGCAGTCGCGAGCCATAGGCCGCAACCAGGCGCTGGGCCTCCGGCTCCGAGAGAAAGCGCCAGCGGTCGCGCGCGAGGTCGACTTCGGTATCGAAACGATCCCAGGCGAAATCTCCGCCGGGCAGCGCCGCTCCGGCGGTCCAGCGCGGCGACATCGGATAGAATGGCGTCAGCCGCGTCACCGCCCGCTCCGCGCGCAGACGCGAGGTGGTGACGTCGCCGCCGAACATCGTGATCAGCGGCGCCTTGCGCCGGCGCGCATGGAACAGCGTCGTGCCGTCGCGTCCTCGCGCGGACGCCAGCGTCAGGTTGACGCCCGAGACCGTGCGGACCACGTCGGTCGGGGCGACGCGCTCGCGGAAATAGCGGCTGGCCGCTTCGCAGAGATAGCTGACGTCGGCGCCCGGCATCGCCACGATGGCGGGATCTCCGGTGAAAGCATGCGTGACCGTGCCGATCAGCGTGAAGTCGCGCTCGAGGGGCCGGGCGAAAATCAGCCGTCCATCATTGTTCTGGAAGACGTAGACGTTCTCGGAATCGAACAGCCGCGGCACGATGATCTGACTCATCTGCATGGCGGCCATGGCGGGCAGCGGCTGCCGCAGCACGGTGTCCGCCACCATCGACGTCCAGCCGCCGGTGGCGTTGGCCAGCGCCCGCGCCGTGATCACGCGGCGGTGGCCGCGATCGACCACCGCGAGCCGCCAGATGTCGGTTCGATCGGCGCGGACGCAGCGCGCTCCGGTCCGGATCGTGGCACCACGCTCGGCGGCATCCAGCGCCGTGAGCACCACCAGGCGGGAATCATCAACGACACAGTCCGAATATTCGAACGCCGTGCCGAACGGACGCTTCAGCGCGTTGCCGACGGGATGATGCGTGATGTCGAGCGTCGCCGTTACAGGCAGGCCGCTCCGGCTCGTCAGGCTGTCATAGAGGAACAGGCCGGCCCGCAGCAGCCATGGCGGACGCTCCTCGGAGTGGGCGGGAATCACGAAGCGCATCGGCCGGACCAGGTGCGGCGCGATCCGGAGCCAGGTCCGGCGCTCGGCGAGAGCCCGGCGCACCCGCCAGAACCCGCGGCGCTCCAGCACCGACAGATCGCCATGGATCAGCCGCGGCGTCGCCGACGAGGCGGCACCGCCGAGATCGCCCTGTTCGAACAGAATGACCCGCAGGCCGCGGCCGGCCGCATCGCGCGCGAGGCTGACACCGTTCAGGCCGCCACCGATGATCGCAAGGTCGTAGTCCGCCATGAAGCCGTCGAGAAGGAGCGAAACGAAGCGCTCTCATCACTAGAGCCATTTCCGTTCCGATGATATCGGAACGCGGCTCTGGATTCCTGTTTTGACGCGTTTTCCTGACGCGAGCCGGTTTCCACTTCGCTCGAAAACGCTCTAGCCGGTCTTGAGCGCAAGCTCCATGGCTTCGGCGCGGCCGACGAGGCCGGCATATTTCCCGATCGGCAGTGGCTTGCCGAGCAGATAGCCCTGCACGCCATCGCAGCCCTCCTTGGCGAGGAAAGCGAGCTGGTCGAGCGTCTCGACGCCCTCGGCGATGATGGACATTTCGAGGCCGTGGCCGAGATCGATCACGGCGCGCACGATCGCCGCCGATTGCGGGTTGCGGCCGAGATTGATGATGAAGGCGCGGTCGATCTTGATCTTGTCGAACGGGAACGCCTGGAGATAGCTCAGCGAGGAATAGCCGCTGCCGAAATCGTCCATGGAGATGCGCACGCCGAGCGCCTTCAGCCGGCGTAGCAGCGCCAGGCCCCGGTCGAAATCCTCGATCAGCACGCCCTCGGTGATCTCGAGCTCGAGCCGGCCGGGCGCGAGGCCGGTTTCGATCAGGATCGAATGGACCAGCCCGACCACGTCGCCGTGCATGAACTGCGCCGGCGACAGATTGACCGCGACCTGGAGCGGCTTCGGCCAGGACGCCGCCTCGCGGCAAGCCTCGCGCAGGATCCACTCGCCCATCTCGACGATCAGGCCGCTCTCCTCGGCGATCGGGATGAATTCGGCCGGCGAGACCTGGCCGCGCACCGGATGCTGCCAGCGCGCCAGCGCTTCGAAGCCGATGATCTCGCTCTCGGCGACGCTATGGCCGGCGGCCCCCTGCGGCTGGAAGGCGAGCGAGAGCTCGCCGTTCTTGATCGCCATCGACAGGTCCTGATGCAGCACGCGGCGATCGCGGATCTGCTGGTCCATCTCCGGCTGGTAGAGGCTGATCGTGCCGCGCGATTTCTGCTTGGCGCGGAACAGCGCTGCACCGGCATTGGCGAGCAGCGAGGCGCCGTCGGCGCCATTGTGCGGGAAGATGGACATGCCGGTGGTGACGCCGGCGCGGACCGGCCGGCCGTCGATCTGGAATTCCCGCGCGACGGCTTCGCCGAGCTGCTGCGCCAGCGCAAGACCCGCCTCCGGCTGCTTGCCGTCGATGATCAGGCCGAACTCGTCGCCGGACAGGCGCGCCACCACGCCGCCGCGCGCGGAGTCCTGGAGCCGCTGGGCCACCTCGATCAGGAGCTTGTCGCCGAGCGCATGGCCGAAGACGTCGTTGACCTCCTTGAGGCCGTCGAGATCGACGCAGAGGACGGCGAACTCCTCGCCGGTGCCTTCGCAGGCCTCGATCATCTGGGTCAGCGCCTGCAGGAAGGCGGCGCGGTTCGGCAGATCGGTGAGACCGTCGTGATAGGCCATGTGCGCCATGCGCGACTCGGTCTGCCGGCGGTCGGTGACGTCTTCGTGGGTCTTGATCAGGTATTGCGGCTCGCCGGCATCGCTGAGCACGGTGGCGCGCCGGGTCAGGAACAGGCGCAGGCCGTCCTTGGTGGAGATCGGATGCTCCTCGGTGATCATCCCGCGCTTCTTGATCGCAGCCTCGTCGCGCGCGATGATCAGCTTGGCTTCCTTGGGATTGAAGATGTCGGACGCGGTCAGGCCCGTGGCTTCCTCGCGCCTGCGGTTGAGGATCGTCTCGGCGCTGCGGTTGGCGAGCAGATAGCGGCCGTCCTTGACCTGCTCGACGATCAGCGCCACCGGGATGTTGTCGACGACGAGCTCGAGGAATTTCTTGGTGCTCTCCAGCTCCTGCGACAGCGAGCGGCGGTCGGTGATGTCCTCGAACACGATCAGCAGGAATTCGGGCTTGTTGTTCTCGTTGCGGACCACGATCCGGATCGAAGCCACCATGCGCCGCGCGCCGCCGCGGTCGACCTCGAACTCGTTGCGGAACTGGCCGTCCGGCGAATTGAGCGCTGCCTGGTCGGTCGCCTCGATGCTGGCCGCCGAGACGGGCGCAAACAACTCGCGCGCGTTCTTGCCGACGACATGGTCCCGCGAGAAACCCCAGAACCGCTCATAGGCGCTGTTGGCGAAGATGTAGCAGCCGTCCTCGATGTTCTTTGCGGCGACGCAGGCCGGCACGTTGTCCAGCACCGTTTCCAGGAACTGCTTGGTCGAGGCGAGCTGTCGCGACAGCCTGCGCTCCTCGCTGACGTCGAGATGCGTCGCCACCGAGCCGCCGTTCGGCAGCACGAAATATTTCACCAGGATGGCGCGGCCATCAGGCAGTTCGGTGATCAGACCGTTGCCGCTTGCCGCCTTCTCGTAGAACTCGTTGTCGGAGATGCCACCGAGGACCCCGCGCTTGCGCCGCAGCTCGAGGATGTCGTAGCCGTCCATGTCGGCCCACAGATCCGACCGTGACAGGCCATAGATCTCGAGATAGCGGTCGTTGCAGAAGATGGTGCGCCGCCGCGCATCGGTCATCACCACGCCCTGGTTGAGACTGTTCATGGCGGAGGAGACGAAGGCGTTGCGCCGCAGCTGCAACCGCCTGGTCCGGCGCAGCGCGGAGTGGATCCACAACGCGATTGCCACGAGGAACGCGCAGACGACGATGCCCCCGATCAGGGCTTCCCAGATCAGGTTGGGATCGAGCCTGTCGAGAGAGCTCGGCGGAGCGAAGCTGTCCGACAGCGCAAAGGCACGCGCAGGCGCGACCGTGCCGGCCAGGCACACGACGGCCTGCACAGCAATCGGCATCGTGCTGTCCGCGTGCCAGTTCTTCTCAGCCATCAGCCACCCGCGATTTCAACGTCGGATTGTCTGGCTTCACGGGTTTGGATCGGGTAAACGCCTGTACGCGCAACAGAAAAATGTGACGTGAAACACGGCAATTGCCCTGACATGATAAATGCTTCCTTAACGGAAAATACCCCCGCGCCGTCGTTCTCAGACTTGATGCCACCAGCGCTTCCAGCGGACCTCCTGCACAACCATGGATAGGGTCGACTGCATCGTCATCGGAGCCGGCGTGGTCGGGCTCGCGGTGGCTCGAAAGCTGGCCCAGGCCGGGCGCGAGGTCATCGTGCTCGAGGAAGCCGAGGCCATCGGCACCATCACGTCCTCGCGCAACAGCGAGGTGATCCATGCCGGCATCTACTACCGCGCCGGAAGCTGGATGGCGCGCATGTGCGTCGGCGGCAAGCACGCGCTCTACCGCTACTGCGCCGAGCGTGGCATCCCGCATAAGAATTGCGGCAAGCTGATCGTCGCGACCAATGCGAAGGAAACCGAGAAGCTGCAATCGATCAAGGCGCACGCCGAGGCCAATGGCGTGCTCGACATGCAGTTGCTCACGGGCGAGGCCGCACGCGCGCTGGAGCCGGCGCTCGCCTGCGACGCCGCGCTGCTCTCGCCCTCGACCGGCATCATCGACAGCCACGCCTACATGCTCTCGCTGCGCGGTGAGGCCGAGGAAGCCGGCGCGGCTTTCGCGTTTCATACCCCGCTGATCCGCGCCAAGGCGGCCGCCGGCGTGATCGAGGTCGAAGCCGGCGGCGAGGCGCCGATGGCGCTGCAATGCAGCCTCCTCGTCAACGCTGCGGGCCTCGCGGCGACAACGGTGGCGCGCAACATCGACGGCATGCCGCTGGACCGGATTCCGCCGGCCTATCTCGCCAAGGGAAATTACTTCAGCTGCAATGCCAAGGCGCCGTTCTCGCACCTGATCTATCCAGTGCCCGAGCCCGGCGGCCTCGGCGTGCATCTGACGCTGGACATGGCGGGGCAGGCGCGTTTCGGCCCCGACGTCGAGTGGATCGAGACGATCAACTACGAGGTCGATCCGTCACGCGCCGATCGCTTCTATCCGGCAATCCGGAGATACTGGCCGACGCTGCCTGACGGCGCGCTGATGCCGAGCTATTCGGGCATCCGCCCGAAGATCGTGCCGCCGGCGGTCGCCACGCAGGATTTCCTGATGCAGGGCCCGCGCGATCACGGCGTCGCGGGTCTGATCAACCTGTTCGGTATCGAATCGCCGGGACTGACGTCCTCGCTCGCGATCGCGGATCACGTCGCCGAGCTCGCAGGAATCTAGGGCGCCGCGCAAATGTCCTTGCGCGGTTTTGCACCTTCCAACAGGGATGAGCGCAACGGCTCTCACCCCTGCCTGAAGGGGTACGATCAAACTTTACACTGTTACGGGGTTTACTAGTGAAGCGTGTCGCCAGTTTGCTTCAGACGCTCGATCTGGTCCTTGACCATCAACTTCCGGCGCTTCAACTCAACAATTTGCAGGTCGTCTGTTGAAAGGTGCACGAGAGCTTCGTGCAATTCGTTTTCGAGAGTTTTGTGCTTCCGTTCCAATTCAACCAGATGTGCCTGAATTGTCATTCGAAACCTCCTCGGTAGGGGTGACCTTGGATTCGATCCGGACAAGCAAGTGTACATCACCGATTCGTCCTGTCGATGGATATCCGTCGTCGCAATGTCATTTTTGAAAATTCATATGTAACGAAGCGTGAGTAAGGAACCACGCTGGAAAAATCCATGATATCAATGCGCTTGCGCAGCGCCGCAGCGAACCGTCGAAATATCTTGCGAGAGATCGGTGAGCGACGGCCCGAGATCGCTTGCGGTCACGGCGCGCAAGGACGATAATTTCCACAGGGCATCCACAGCCTTAATCTCACGCCTACCGGTTTTTCGGCCACCGCAGACATGACCCATGAAGACGAGCGCGAACTCGAAGCCGAGCTCGCCCGGTTGCAGCAGGAACACCGAGATCTCGATGCAGCGATCGATGCCCTGCATCAATCGCCTGCCCCCGACCTATTGCGGTTACAGCGGCTGAAGAAGCGCAAGCTGTTGTTGCGCGACCGCATCGCCTTCATCGAAGACCAGATCACACCTGACATCATCGCCTAATCCCCAGCGGGCTTTTCGCGGCAGGGCGCCGCAGGTGAATCCGCTTGACTCCAAAAGAACAAAATAGGAACATTCCAATATCCAACGCCCCCAGGAAACGCCCAAAGAAACGCCCAAGGAACCAGCAAGGACAACGCAGATGTCGGCAACCGCCCTTTTGGACAACAGCCATTATGAACAGGCCTGCGATCAGGCGATCGCGATGTGCGACGGCAATCTGCGCAGCACCATCAAGGCGCTGATCATGGCCAACGAATATCTGGAGGCGGAGCTCGAGGAATTGCAGGCGGCGATTTCAGCCGGCTGCATTCCGGAGACCTCTCGCAGCAAGGCGCGGAGCAGCGCCGCCTGATGTTGATGACCGGAGCAACGCCATGTCGGACGTCACCTACTACGTTGCAATGCCCTTCCTGATCGATGACGACGGATCACCGGTCGCCGGCGCGGCGGAGGAATGTCAGTCCTCGACGGCCGCGCTGCGGCGCGCCGAGATTCTGGCGCGCGGTGCCGGCCACATCGGCGCGGTCGCATTTTGCCGCAGCGGAGATCCCATGACCGGCGAATTCGGCGACGCTACGCTGCTGCGCAAATTCGGCAACGTGCCGGAAGATCTGGCCGCGTTGTAGAGTCAGTTGCCGACCAGCCTGATCCGCGGCTCGTGCCGCCGGCGCGCCTTGCGCACATACATTGCGGCATCCGCCTCCTCCAGGGCGTGACCCGCGTCGGAGTGCGCCCCCAGCAACGCGACGCCGGCAGAGGCGCCCGCAGTCACATGCTGGCCGCGGAAGACGAAGGATAATTCGTCGATCGTCTGCTCGAAGACCGCGGCCTTCGCCTTGGCATCGGCCTCGTTGAGATTCCACAGCAGCAGCGCGAACTCGTCGCCGCCGAGCCGGCCGACCACGTCGGAGGCGCGGACCTGCCGCGTCAGCGCGCCGACGATCGCCTTGAGCACCTCGTCGCCGGCGGCGTGGCCGAAGGAATCGTTGATCGGCTTCAGCCGATCGACATCGAGCACGATCAGCGCGCCGCTGGCGCGATAGCGCTTCATGTAGGCAATGGCGCGCGTGAGCTCGCGCTCGAAGCCGCGCCGGTTCGGAATCTCGAGCAGGAAATCGGTGTCGGCGGCCGCCTCGAGTTCGGCAACGCGCTGCAAGGCCTGCTTGAGCTTGGTCCGCAGGCCGCGGATGACCTTGGCGCCGTCGTTGCCCCCATCATCGGCCGACGCTCTGCGCCGCAGCGCCTTGACCCCACGCCTGACTGAACGCTTGGGGGCGGCTTTGGATCGGCTGGCACTGGTCTTCCGGCCCTTTTTGGCCTTCGCAGCGCTTGCCCTTTTTGGTTTCTTCATGGGCATCCTGCTCAATGAAGGCTTGCGGGGATTCACCAAGACAGGATAGTGCATTCCCTTCTCCTTGCCACCGCCTTGCGAGCCGCCGGCCGGAACCGTTAATCTGGCCTATGTTTCTGTTTTCCCGAGCACAATTAACGTCATGACCGCGCCGATCGCCATCATCATGGGAAGCCAGTCGGACTGGGACACGATGCGGCATGCCGCCGACACGCTTGAGGCGCTCGGCGTTGCCGCCGAGACCCGCATCGTTTCGGCCCACCGCACCCCCGACCGGCTGGTCGCTTTCGCCAAGGGCGCCAAGGCGGCTGGCTACAAGATCATCATCGCCGGCGCGGGCGGCGCTGCACATTTACCGGGCATGGCGGCGGCGCTGACGGAACTCCCCGTCTTCGGCGTTCCCGTCGAATCGAAGACGCTCAAGGGCGTCGATTCGCTCTATTCGATCGTGCAGATGCCCGCGGGCATCCCGGTCGGCACCCTTGCCATCGGCAAGGCCGGCGCGATCAACGCGGCGCTGCTCGCTGCCGCCGTGCTGGCATTGACCGACCCGGCCTTGTCCGACCGCCTCGCCGCCTGGCGCAAGGCGCAGACCGAGGCGGTTGCCGAGCGCCCGGAGGACAAGGCGTGACTGACGCAAAGCAGGTGAAGCTGAAGCCCGGCGACACCATCGGAATCCTCGGCGGCGGACAATTGGGGCGGATGCTGGCGATGGCCGCGGCGCGGCTCGGCCTGCGCTGCCAGGTGTTCTCGCCCGATCCCGACTCGCCGGCCTTCGACGTCGTGCTGAACGCGACCTGCGCCGAATATGCCGACGTCGAGGCGCTCGAGCTGTTCGCCAACGACGTCGACGTCATCACCTACGAATTCGAGAACGTGCCGGCCGCCGCCGCGATGGTGCTGGATGCACGCCGCCCCGTGCTGCCCAACCGCAAGATCCTGGAGACGACCCAGGACCGTCTCGCCGAGAAGGATTTCGTGACGCGGCTCGGCATCGGCACCGCACCCTATGCCGACGTCACCTCCGTCCCCTCGTTGCGCGAGGCGATTGTAAGGATCGGTCTTCCGGCCGTGCTGAAGACCCGCCGCTTCGGCTATGACGGCAAGGGCCAGGCCATCATCCGCGAGGGCGACGACATCGCCAAGGTCTGGACCAGCCTCGCCACCAAATCGGCGATCCTGGAGGCCTTCGTGCCGTTCGAGCGCGAGATCTCCGTGATCGCCGCGCGCTCGGCCGCGGGCCAGGTGGAGTGTTTCGACGTCACCGAGAACGAGCACCGCGACCACATCCTGAAGATATCGCGCGCGCCCGCGCCGATCCCGGACGCGCTCGCCGAAGAAGCGCGCAGCATCGCGGGCAAGATCGCAAGCGCGCTCGACTATGTCGGCGTTCTGGCGGTGGAGATGTTCGTGCTTGCCAATGGCACCGGACCGAAGGTGCTGGTCAACGAGATCGCCCCGCGTGTGCACAATTCCGGACACTGGACTCTCGACGGTGCCTCCATCTCGCAGTTCGAGCAGCACATCCGCGCCATCGCAGGCTGGCCGCTCGGCAAGCCGGTGCGCCACGGCGAGATCGTCACCATGACCAACCTGATCGGCGACGAGATCAACGACTACGAGAAGTGGCTGAGCGTTCCGGGCGCGACCATCCACATCTACGGCAAGGGCGGACCGCGCCCCGGCCGCAAGATGGGCCATGTCACCGAAGTCCGGCCGCCCCAGGAAAAGTGACGGGACCGCGGCAACCGCCGCGATCCCGTTTGCCGACTAGATTTGTTTTGACGCGTTTTCTTGACGCGAACCGGTATCCACTTCGCTCGAAAACGCTCTAGGCCGGCTTCACGCCTGCGACGACGCCGGTGGGCTCCTCGCTGAGCCAGCGATAGATCACCCCGCCAAGCGCGCCGCCGATCAGTGGCGCGACCCAGAACAGCCAGAGCTGCGCCAGCGCCCAGCCGCCGACGAACAGCGCGGGGCCCGTGCTGCGCGCCGGGTTCACCGACGTGTTGGTGACGGGAATGCTGACGAGATGGATCATCACCAGCGCGAGCCCGATCGCGAGCGGCGCGAAGCCCGCGGGCGCGCGGC
Organism: Bradyrhizobium sp. CCBAU 11386; assembly: GCF_028128955.1. Taxonomy (NCBI): domain Bacteria; kingdom Pseudomonadati; phylum Pseudomonadota; class Alphaproteobacteria; order Hyphomicrobiales; family Nitrobacteraceae; genus Bradyrhizobium; species Bradyrhizobium sp. CCBAU 11386. The sequence continues at coordinate 60,711 of NZ_LBKA01000243.1, read as the reverse complement.
CGTGAGTTGCGCCCATGATGACGAACAGGAACATCATGGTCATCACCACCTCCGTGATGAAGCAGACCATCATGCTGTACTGGCCGGGCGAATGCGCATCGTACCCGTTCGACGCGAAGCCCTTGGTGACGTCGAAGCCTGGGGCGCCGCTGGCAATGACGTAGAGCAGTTCGGCGGCAACGATCGCACCGCAGACCTGCGCGATCACGTAAGGCAGGATCTGGCCGGCCGGAAAGCGCCCGCCGGCGGCAAGGCCGACCGTGACGGCCGGATTGAGATGACAGCCCGAGATGTGACCGATCGCGTAGGCCATGGTGACGACGCTTAAGCCGAAAGCCAGGGACACGCCGACCAGGCCGATTCCGACCTGCGGGAAGCCGGCCGCGATCACCGCGCTGCCACAACCTGCGAATGTGAGCCAGAAGGTGCCGATGGCCTCGGCAGCATATTTTTTCATATCCATGTGTCGTCCCCTCATTTCAAAGTTTCCGGAACAAAGCTCCGGTCGCAGCCCCGTCAAAGACGCCAAATCTCCCAAATCGGGGCCGCACAGAGGTCTTTTCGCCTTATTTAATGGCTGAACTTGGCCCGAAACCCCGCTTGGCAGGTGGACATCCAGGGTTTTGTCTGATACATCCGCGCGCTCAAGGCTAAGGGCTTGCGCGTTTTGCCATCCCCTTTGACTTACCAGAATTCAAATCCTGTCCACTGAAGAGGATGCCGCGTGCAGGTTCTCGTTCGCGATAACAATGTCGATCAAGCCCTCAAGGCGCTGAAGAAGAAGATGCAGCGCGAGGGTATTTTCCGCGAGATGAAGCTCCGCGGTCACTACGAAAAGCCCTCCGAGAAGAAGGCCCGCGAAAAGGCCGAAGCCGTGCGCCGCGCGCGCAAGCTGGCCCGCAAGAAGCTCCAGCGTGAAGGCCTGCTGCCGATGAAGCCGAAGCCGGTGTTCGGCGCTGGCCCCGGTGGTGAGCGCGGCGGCCGTGGTGGCCCGGGTGCAGGTCCGCGCGGACCGCGCTGATTTGCCGAATTTGTAAGACCTCAGTTTTCGATAACGCGGGCCGCTGGCCCGCGTTATTGTTTGTGAGCGGTGCCTTTCTGGGACGGGGCACTACCGATGCGGCACCGGCGCGAGCGAACCGTAGATGGCCTCCCCTTTCCCCGAGCGTGGCTTGGCGCGACTGCGCCAGATCTGGCGACAGCCGTTCGCGCTGGCCTTGATGGGGATCGCATTGTGCGGCTGCTCCTTCGATCTGGGATCGCTGATGCCGGAGAAGGACAAGCCGCAGGAGGCCCCCAAGGCGGCGGTCGCCACGGAGAGCGCGGTCAGCCCCGGCAACGTCACTGAGGCCCAGGCCCACACCGCAAAGGCCCAGACCCTGGCCAAGTCAGGCGAGACGGCAGCGGCGCTGGACGAATTCAATCGCGCGGTCGGGCTGGATCCCTACAACGCACAGGCGCTCTATGGCCGCGCGCTGATCTACCAGGGTAATAACCAGCACGATTTCGCCATCGCCGATTTCACCGCCGCGAGCGGGCTCAACCCGCAAAAGGCCGAGCCGCTGCTCGGCCGCGCCATCAGCCATCTCGCCCTCGGCAAGATCAAGGAGGCTGCGGCCGATCTCGACGAGGCTTCCGAGGCCGATCCGCACAATGCCCAGGTCTGGACCGCGCGGGGGCAGGCCTATGAGCGGCTGGGCGACAAGGCCAAGGCGGCGGCCTCCTACACCAAGGCGGTCACGCTTCGTCCACGCGACGATGCCGCCCGCAGCGGCCTCGCCCGCGTCGGCGGCTGACAGTGCGGCGCAAGGGCCGTCCTAGTCGGGGGTGGCGCTCTTCGGCAGAACGGCGTGGAACATCGACTTGACGCCGGACAGCATCTCGTCGGCGACATTGGTCTTCTTCGGCCGCGGCATGGACGCACCGGCATCGACGCGCAGATCGAGCGGAGGTGCGATCACCGGCACGGGAATATCAGCCGGCGGCGTCAGCCGATTCGGGTCGTCGTTGCCGACCGAGGCCGTGTAGGACGGGCCGGGCTGCGACGACGGGCTGTTGGCATAGGTCTCGGCCGGCGGCGTCGACACCGTGATCGGCGGCGGCAGCGGGCGCAGAGCCGACGGCGGCGCGGTCACGACGCGCGGGGCTTCCTGGACACGAGGAGCCGCTTCCGGTCCGCGGGCGGCTTCCTGCACCACCGGCTCAGGCGATTTCTCGGACGACCTGGTCTCGGCAGACTTACCCTCAGCAGACTTGCCCTCGGGCGACTTGCGCAGGCGCTCGATCGCAGCTCGCACGAGATCGTTGGCGTCGGGGGTTGCAGCCGGAGCGGCCGCAGCCGGCGCCGAATTGGCCTCGACCACCGGGGCGGCGGGAGCGGGAGCCGTGGCGGCCGCAGTGGACTTGGCAGCCGCCTTCTCGCGCGTGGCGGGCCGGCCGCGCGGGCTGGCGGGGGCGGTCTCGGCAGGAGCCACGTCCGCGGCCTTGGTCTCGGCGGCCGGCTGATCGGCGGCCTTCTCGGCTGCCGGCTTGTCCGTCACGCTCTTTTCCGAGATGCCCTTGGCCTTGACGCCGGGCGCCGGCAGGTTGGCAACGCCGGCGGGCTTGCCGTTCTTGCCGGCCTCGGCAGGCGCCACCACGGCCGCAGGGGTATCGGCCGCCGGCTTGGCGTTGATGTAGTGATTAACGATGTACGCCCCGATGATCGTCGCGAGCACCGAGGGGAAAATATCCATCGAAATTTTAGCGAGGTATTTCAGCATTTCTCGGCCACTCCCCGCGCGATCTGATGCGGGAACTTTAGGGCATTGTAAGGGATCAACTGCGACGGATCGATGGCAAACGGTAACGCCGGACTTACGGCTTCAGCTCGATCTCAAGGAACACGATCTCAGTTGAGGTTTCGTTAAGTACGTCGTGTTGGACGCCGGCCTTGCGGAAGTAGGATTTTCCGGTCGCAAGCTGCGCCTTGGAACGCTCGCCGCCGGGTGCCACGATGGTCATTTCGCCGGCAACGACGGGAACAATCACATAGTCCATCCCGTGGGTGTGGTGCCCGGTCGCGCTGCCCGGGGCGAGCCGCCATTCGGTCACCCGGACCTCTTCGTTGTCGATCTGAACCTCGGACCTGGCGGCAAGCATCGGAACTCTCCTGGAGAATCGCTTCAGGGCACGAAAACCATGAACACGTAGACGGCAAATACCACCATATGGACCAGCCCGAACAGGACATTGGTCCTGCCAGTGCCGAAGGTCAGCATGCTCAAAAAGAAGGTCAGGAGCAAAAGGACGCTGCCCTGGCCGCTGAGGCCGAGTTCGAGCTCCTTGTCGAAGGCGTATGTGGCGATGCCGACGGCCGGGATGGTGAGACCGATGGTCGCGAGCGAGGAGCCCAGCGCCAGGTTGATGCTCTTCTGGAGATCGTTCTTGCGGGCCGCCGCAATGGCCGAGACACCTTCGGGCATCAGGATCAGGAGCGCGACCAGCAGACCGGCGAAGGCCGGTGGCGCGCCGATCCTGGCGGCCACGGCATCGACCACGAGCGAGAACTTCTTGGCCAATAGCACGACTGCCAGCAGCGAGACCAGGAGCAGCCCCACGGTGAGCGCAAGCGCCCCGACCGACAGGTGCGCCTCGCCGCCCTCGCCCTCCGCCCGTTCATGAACGAAGTAATCCTTGTGCAGGACGGTCTGGGTGTAGAGAAACACCGCATAGAGCGCGAGCGTCACCACATCGACGAAGCCGAGCTGAACCGCCGAATAGACCGGACCCGGCGTGGTGGTCGTGTAATTCGGCATGATCAGCGTGATGGTCGCGAGCGCGAACAGGACGCTGAGATAGACGTTGGCCCCGGAGAGCTGAAACCCCTGCTCGCGATAGCGCAGGCCGCCGATAAGGATGCAGAGCCCGACGAGGCCGTTGCAGACGATCATGACCACGGCGAACACGGTGTCGCGCGCCAGTTCCGGCGCCGGCTTGTCGCCCAGCATGATCGTGGTGATCAGGGCCACCTCGATGATCGTCACCGAGAGCGTCAGCACCAGCGTGCCATAGGGCTCGCCGACCCGTTCGGCGATCACTTCGGCATGATGAACGGCGGCAAACACCGTGCCGAACAGGATGACCAGAAGGACGATGGCGAAGACGAGCCCGCCCAGCGAGAGCGTGAAGACGTAGCCCGTCGCACTGACGGCTGCGAACATCAGCACGGCCAGCGCCGGAAAGATCCAGGCCGACCGTGGCATCGGATTATGCGCGCTCATCCACCGGCTCCAATTGTCAGCCGAGCAGTAGCAAGTCGGCAGATTCAATGCCAGTGCAGGAACGGCGCGACCGGCAGCACGGTCAGCAGCAGGAACAGCGGGATCAGCACGGCGCCTGCGCGCAGGAAATAGCCGAAGAAGCTCGGCATCTCGACGCCATTCTCGCTGGCGATGCTGGCGACCATGAAGTTCGGCGCATTGCCGATATAGGTGAGCGCCCCCATGTAGACCGCGCCCATCGAGATGGACGCGAGCGTGCCCGAGAGTGCATGCATCAGCACCTGGGGGTCGCCGCCGGCGAGCTCGAAGAACAGCAGGTAGGTCGGCGCATTGTCGAGGAACGCCGACATCATGCCCGTGAACCAGAAATAGGCGACCTCGCGCGGCGTTCCGTCCGGTGCCGTGACGGCGGACAAAAGCCAGGCGAAGGCGCCGTGATGCCCCGCATCGAGCATGGCAATGACCGGGATGATGGCGACAAAGATGCCCGCGAACAGCTTTGCGACTTCGCGGATCGGCTCCCAGGTGAAGCCGTTGGCCAGCCTGTGCTCGTCCGGCGTCAGCCACACCGACAGGGCGGCAATGGCGAGCAGCGCCACGTTGCGGGCGATGTCTTCCAGCTCCAGCTTCGTTCCGAGAATGTCGAAGGCTATGCCGGGCTTCCACATCGCGGAGGCCAGCAGGCTCGCGACGATGGCTGCGATCAGCACGAGGTTGATGAGGCCGCGAATCCGCAGCGGCTTCGCGGGGCCAGCGTCTCCCTGCACCGGCTCGCTGCGGAAGCGCCAGACGTCGATGACGACGAAGATCGCGAGCAACATTCCGGCAACGATCGTCGTCTGCAGCCAGATGGTCCGGGTGGTCCAGAAGAAGTCGACGCCATGCAGGAAGCCGACGAACAGCGGGGGATCGCCGAGCGGGCTCAACGCGCCGCCGACGTTGGCCACCAGGATGATGAAGAAGACCACGACATGGGCGTTGTGGCGCCGCGGCCGGTTGGCGCGGATCAGCGGACGGATCAGGATCATGGCGGCACCCGTGGTGCCGACGATGCTCGCCATGAGCGTGCCGAGCGCGAGGATGCCGGTATTGGCCGACGGCGTAGGCTTGATGTCGCCCGTGATGAGAATGCCACCCGCCACGACATAGAGCGAGAACAGCAGCACGATGAAGCCGAGATATTCGGCGAGCATGGCATGGACGAGTGCGGCCAGCGTCGCCATGCCTCCTGCGAGCCAGACCAGCGAGCCGAGTGCCAGCAGCGACCAGGCCGCGGCGATCTTGCCGTAATGGTGGTGCCAGAATTTTGCAAACAGCAGCGGCCCGAGCGCGATCGACAGCAGAAGGCCGGCAAAGGGCAGCGCATAGGGCCAGCGCATCGCCGCGCCGTCGAGCCCGGCCGCCGCCCATGCGGGCTGCGGCAGCAGCGCCAGGATCGCGGCGATGGGCACGCCGCCGCGCAGCATCACCAGCCGTCTAGGAAGCAATGAAGCGCCTCGCTGTTTCGATCGCACCGAAGGAATCAAGATCGTCGTGTCCACCGCCCGCAAAGCGAACGAACTGCTTCGGTTCATGCGCGAGCGCGAACAGACGCTCTCCGAACACGATCGAAATGGCAAGGTCGTTGGTGCCATGCATCACCAATAGCGGCACCGTGACGCGCGCAATCCGCTCGTCGGAGCGAAACTGATCGCGCATCAGAAGGCGAACGGGAACGAAGCGGTACAGCGAGGCGGCGACATCGACCGCCGACGTGTACGGCGCCTCCAGGATCAGTTTGCGGACCGGATGTTCGGAGGCGATGGCGACCGCGACGCCCGTGCCGAGCGAAAAGCCCCAGGCGACGATTCGTTCCGCCGCGTAGCGCGCCGTCATGAAGGCGTAGGCGGCCGCGGCATCGCGCAGCAGGCCCTCTTCGCTCGGCGCGCCGGAGGAGCCGGCATAGCCGCGATAGGACAGCGCGACGAGGCCGGTGCCGTCTGCCGTCATCGCCTTGAAGCGGCTGACACAGCCGACGAGAGAATCACCATTGCCAGGGAAATACAGGATCACGGGGCGGCCGGGCCTGGCCGGCACGTGCCAGACGATGACCTTCTCGCCATCGGACGTGGTCAGGACATGCTCTTCAGCCTCGGGCAGGCCTGCGGCATCCGGCGCGGTGCGGCTGACGGGCGGGATCGGAAACAGCATCTCGCGCTGCCGGACATACAGCACGACGAGACCGGCGCAATAGACGGCCGCGAGCAGGATGGCGATCCATTTGACGATGGTCATGATGATGCGGCCGGTCTCCGGCTCAGGGCTTGCGCCGGCTCCGCAGCAATTTCATGACGTCGAGCCGGATGCTCGCGGCAACCCCGCACGCCGCCGCATGCACGGCGTGCCATCTGACGCGCTGCTCGCGCGCTACATCGCCTTGACGATGTTCTCGGTGACCTTCTTGGCGTCGCCGAGCAGCATCATGGTGTTGTCGCGATAGAACAGCGGATTGTCGATGCCGGCATAGCCCGAGGCGAGCGATCGCTTGATGAACATCACGGTGCCGGCCTTCCAAACCTGGAGCACCGGCATGCCGTAGATCGGCGAGGTCTTGTCCTCTTCCGCGGCCGGGTTGGTGACGTCGTTGGCGCCGATCACGAAGGCGATGTCGGCCTGCGCGAACTCGGAGTTGATGTCCTCGAGCTCGAACACCTCGTCATAGGGCACGTTGGCTTCGGCCAGCAGCACGTTCATGTGGCCGGGCATGCGGCCGGCCACGGGGTGAATGGCGTATTTCACCTCGACGCCTTCCTTCTTCAGCACGTCGGCCATTTCGCGCAGCGCGTGCTGGGCCTGCGCCACCGCCATGCCGTAGCCCGGCACGATGATGACCTTGGAGGCGTTCTTCATGATGAAGGCGGCATCGTCCGCCGAGCCGAGCTTGGCGGGCTTCTGCTCGCCTGTCGCCCCGCCGGCCGCGGCGGTCTCGCCACCGAAGCCGCCGAGGATGACCGATATGAAGGACCGGTTCATCGCGTGGCACATGATGTAGGACAGGATCGCGCCCGAGGAGCCGACCAGCGCGCCGGTGATGATCAGCGCGGAGTTGCCGAGGGTGAAGCCGATGCCGGCCGCGGCCCAGCCGGAATAGGAGTTCAGCATCGAGATCACGACCGGCATGTCGGCACCGCCGATCGGGATGATCATGAGCACGCCGAGCGCCAGCGCCAGGATGGTGATCATCCAGAAGTCGAATGCGCTGCCGGTCAGGACGAGACCGACGATGAAGAACACCAGCGCCACGGCGAGCGCGATGTTGATGATGTGGCGGAACGGCAGGATGATCGGTGCGCCGCTCATTCGCGCGGACAGCTTGAGGAACGCGATCACCGAACCGGTGAAGGTCAGCGCGCCGATGGCGACGCCGAGCGACATCTCGACCAGGCTCTGCGCATGGATGTTGCCGGGCGTGCCGATGTCGAAGGCCTCGGGCGCGTAGAACGCGCCGGCGGCGACCAGCACCGCGGCCATGCCGACCAGCGAGTGGAAGGCGGCAACCAGTTCCGGCATCGAGGTCATCGGCACGCGGCGGGCGATGACGGCGCCGACCGAGCCGCCGATGGCGATACCGAGGATCACGAGGATCCAGGCCACGCCGTCGGCCGGCGGATGGCTTGCCAGCGTGGTGGCGACCGCGATCGCCATGCCGATCATGCCGAAGAAATTACCCTGGCGTGACGTCGCCGGGCTGGACAACCCGCGCAGCGACAGGATGAACAACACACCCGCCACAAGGTAAAGAACTGCTGCCAGATTGGCGTTCATCTCAGGTCCCCTTTGTCTTCGTCACCCCGAGGTGCACGCCGCTTACTTTACCTTCTTCTTGTACATCGCCAGCATGCGCTGGGTGACAAGGAAGCCGCCGAAGATGTTCACGCAGGCGAAGATCAGCGCGATGAAGCCGAAGCCACGTGCCCATCCCGAACCGCTCGAGATCATGCCGACGCCGACGGCGAGCAGCGCGCCGACCACGATCACCGAGGAGATCGCGTTGGTCACGCTCATCAGCGGCGTATGCAATGCCGGTGTCACCGACCACACCACGAAATAGCCGACGAAGACGGCGAGAACGAAAATCGACAGCCGGAAGACGAAGGGGTCGACGACCTGTGCAACATGCTCCATGGCGGCTCTCCTTAAGCCCGATTAAGATGACTTGGGCTGGAAGTTCGGGTGGATGACGGCACCGTCCTTGGTCAGCGCGGTGGCCTTGACGAGTTCGTCGTCCCAGTTCACGGCGAGCTTCTTCTCCTTCTTGTCGACCATGGTCTCGATGAAGGAGAACAGATTGCGCGCGTAAAGGCTGGAGGCCGAGGCCGCGACGCGGCCTGCGACATTGGTGTAGCCGACGATCTTGATGCCATCGAGGTCGACGACCTCGCCGGCCTTGGCCCCTTCGACATTGCCGCCGCGCTCGACGGCGAGATCGACCAGCACCGAGCCGGGCTTCATCGACTTGACCATCTCGCCCGAGACGAGCTTCGGCGCCGGCCGGCCCGGAATCAGCGCCGTGGTGATCACGATGTCCTGCTTCTTGATGTGCTCGGCGGTGAGCGCGGCCTGCTTGGCCTGGTATTCCTTGGACATTTCCTTGGCGTAGCCGCCGGCGGTCTGCGCGTTCTTGAACTCCTCGTCCTCGACGGCGAGGAATTTTGCGCCGAGCGATTCGACCTGCTCCTTCGTCGCGGGCCGCACGTCGGTCGCGGTGACGACGGCGCCGAGACGGCGCGCGGTCGCGATCGCCTGGAGACCGGCGACGCCGACGCCCATCACGAACACCTTGGCAGCGGGCACGGTGCCGGCCGCGGTCATCATCATCGGGAAGGCGCGGCCGAAGGCTTCGGCGCCCTCGATCACGGCACGGTAGCCGGCGAGATTGGCCTGCGAGGACAGCACGTCCATCGCCTGCGCGCGCGTGATGCGCGGCATCAATTCCATCGCGAAGGCGGAAACGCCGGCATCGGCCATCGCCTTCAGCGCGGCGTCGTTACCGTAAGGATCCATGATGGCGATGACGAGCGCCCCGCGCTTGTACTGCGCAAGCTCCGACGCCTCGGGGCGCTTCACCTTGATGATGATGTCGGCGTCCTTCAACGCATCGGCGCTGACGGTGGCGCCGACCGCGGTGAACTCGGAATCCGGCAGCCCCGATTTGAGGCCGGCGCCCGGCTCGACGGCGATCTCGGCGCCGAGCGCTTTGAACTTCTTCACCGTATCAGGCGAAGCGGCGACGCGCGGCTCCGACGGATCGATTTCCTTGGCAACGGCGATCTTCATAGGCCCTCCGGCGACGCGGGAAAAAGCGCGCACGCGAACTTAGCGTTACTCCCGCAACGTTGGATACCGGTTTTCAATCCGGCTTGAATGCAAATTTTATGGGCACCGACGACGCTGGCGGTGCGGCAGACGATGGATCAGGTGAGGAAGATCGCCATCAGGATCACGATGAGCGCGACCGAGGCCGTGCCGTATTTCACCAGCTTGATGAAGCCCTCATAGGTCTGCTCGTGGGCAACGTAGTCGTTGCCGTCGGCAGTGGTGTACGCCACTTCGCTATGGTCAGCCATGGATTGTCCCCAGTCGAAAGTCGAATTCCCGGCTGGCAATAGCGCAAACCGCCGGGCAGGGCAACGGCAGGCAGGCGCGGTTTTCCTGCAAATCACGTCATTTGGAATTCCGATTGCCGGGAATCCGGCTCTGGCGCAGCTCAGCCCTGGTCGATCATCGTAGTGGCGGCGCTCGCGGTCGGTCGCCGGGGTTCCGGAAGACCGAGCGCCTCGCGGACCGCGTCGATCGCCTTCTCGCCCGCCTCGGTAAATCGCGCCATGCGCGGATCCGTGCCGGGACCCACCGCGACGGAATGGTCGCCGGCCAGGAAACCATGGGTCATGTGGAACCCCAGCGCACGATAGACCTCGAACTGCTCCTCCGAGAAGAACTGATCGCCGGTGGTCTCGTGGGGGAAGGTGTCGTTACGCCGCGCATAGTCGCGGATGTAGTCGTTCTCGTCGCGGGAGAGCGAGGACTTGATATAGACGAGATAGCCCTTGTCATCGCCGCCATAGTCGATGACGCCGATCGCCACGTGAACATGGTCCTTCGCGGCATCGTCCGATGTATCAGGGGATGCTTGTGCGGACTTCCTGGCATTCTCCGCCATGATGGCGCGCGTGCGGTCGCGGATCGGCGTCCAGGGCAGATCGATCCGGACCCCGAGGTCGATGCGGGCATAGCGCTGGAGCTTCATCAGCGAGGAGAAATTCATCGGCGCGTCGGCTTCCGCGTCGACCGCGACGATCACCTTGCAGCGCCGGCGGAGCAGTTCGTAGACGCCGAGATTTTCGATGTGGCCGCCGTCGGTGAGATAGACGCCGTCACTGTTCTCGTAGAGACGGCCCGAGATTTCCGACCACAGGAACAGCGGCGTGGAGCGGCGCTGCGGCCGGGCGGTGGCCCCGACATAGCGCGGGTTGCTCAGCCAGTAGCCCAGCCGCACGTTCAACAGCGCCAGCGTCGGCGTCAGCGCCTTGATCGAGTTCGAACCCATGTTCGACGACGCCGCCGCCCCCGAGATCGCCATGGCGGTGGCGAGGTCGAGGCTTTGCTCCAGACGCTCGACCGCCGCGGTCCTGGCGTAGCGCGTCGCTTCGCTGCCGACATAGAGCGGCGAGAAGACGAAGAAGTCCGCATTGCGACCGCGCCGGTTGGCGAAGTCCGACCCCTGGATGTTGAGCGCCGTGTTGATGAGATGATAGGGCGCCCGCAGCTTCGGCGCGGCCGGCCGATCGTTCGTCGTGGCACCGTCGTCCGCGGCTACGAAGAGCTCGCTCAACTTCATGCGATCGAGCGGCTTGAAATCGCGCCCCTGGTCGAGGCTCGCCTCGGCGCGTGCGATATTGCCGTCTGCCGAGCGGCCGGGGTCGAACAGGAAAGCCTTGCTCAGCCGATCGCGGTACAGGCGATGCAGTGAATTCGCATTCGGCGTCAGGGACCAGGAGATCGCAAACAGCAGCATGCCGACGAGCGTGTACAGGATCACCACGGGCAGGGTGTGCGCGTAGCCGGAGCCTCGATCCGTCCAATCGAATTGTCTTGCGACATTGCCCGCGGCAAATCCGAGCCAGGCCGGAACGTGGGATACCGGCGTCAACCAGTCCGTCGTCGCCGTCGTTGCGGCGGCCTTTGGCGTGATCTCGGCCGTGAAGGTGCCGGCGGCAGCGTCGAACTCGATCTTGCCCGACAAGTTTCCCGACGCGGGCACGGTCGATTTGTTGGCGGCGAGACAGCCTTTCTGCGCAATTGCGGTCAGGGGCGCCTGACATTTTTCGATCGGATCGTTGGCGATGCCCCAATAGGACAGATAGAGATAGGCGACCCAGATGATCAGCGGCAGCGCCAATCCCGCGATCCACAGCGCGATCTTGGCGATGATCGCGAGCACCAGCGAGCCCCATTGCGAAGATACGCTGTTGCCCTTCAGGAATTCGGCGAATTGCTGCCTGAAGGCAGTGACGAATATGCCGATTGGCGCGGCAATCGCGGCGAGCGATTTGATCCAGGTGACGGCGACGCCGCCGACCGGCCCGCCGATCGTGTTGCTGTCGACGACATCGAACATCTGCAACAGCATGAAGGGCTGGAACTCGAAGAACGCGATCACGGCAAGCAGCACCAGGAAGGTCGCGCCGGCCGTCGGCCAATGCGAGCGAAACTCCTGGCGGTTCTCGGGACTTGCCATTGACTGCTTGAGCGCCCAGCCGAAGAACAGGCCGGTGCCGATGATCGCCGTTGCCAGCGTCAGCGCGAAATTCCTGATCTGAAGGACGCGGGCGAAGTCGCACGCGATGCCGAGCAGGAACGCAATGCCCGCGGCATAGGTCAGGAAGACGGTCGGGCCGATGCCCCGCTCCGCGCGTGAGCGCAGATAGGCAATTCCGCCGCAGGCAAGCAGCACCAGCGCAACGATCGCGCCGATGGCGGCGAAGCCGAAACGGTCGGCGATCCAGCCGAAATGGTGCAGCTCACATTGCGGCGAAGCGCCGTCGGCAAGATCGACACCGAAGAAGTTCGCGACGGTCAGGCAGCTCCGCAGCGGCGTCGACCAGATGGTGACGGCGGCGAGCAGCAGCACGGCCGGCAGCGTCAGCCCGATATTGGCGATCAGGCCGCGCGCCACGATCGCAATCCCGGTCAGGAGATCGCGGAAGCCGGCCGGGACCAGGTAGTTGGAATAGTTCCTGATGTGCCCGACCGACGGCGTATCGCTGATCTCGCTGGCGGTCACGGTTTCGCCGGCCGGCCGCTCGCCGAACACGAAACGCCCTGTCACCGTCATGGTCGTGCTGAGCGAGGTGCCGATGTAGCCGCCGCCCGATACCGTAGAGAGATAATCGATCCGCCTGATCAAATCGTGGTGGTTCAGCGCCTGGAGCACGCCGAGACACATGGCCGAGGAGCGGATGCCGCCGCCGGACAAGGCGAGCCCGACGACGTCGAGCATCTGGCAGGCGACGATGCCGTCGGGGTCGAGTTGCCGGGCTTCCTCGCGGCGCGTGTTGATGGCCTCGATCTCGTCGCGAACGATCTGCTGATGCTTCTCGCACCAGGGCGTTTCCTCCTCGAAGGCTGCGGCGTTCCGCGCTGCTCCAGGTCGCGGGACCTGTCCCTGATCGGGCATACGAGCCTCCCCCGAGCAATAAATAGCAATCGGCAATCAGCGGTTGAAAAAGTCAATCAAGTATCTACAGGATTAGTCTTGCCTCTGGTTCGAACGTTCAATGCCGGCGAGCAGGATCTCGAGGCCAGTCTCGAACGTCGCGTCAAAATGCGCAGGCTGAAAATACGGCGCAGCGGCCGCAAGATGCTTGAAGTTCGTGGCGATCGTTTCGTCCGGGACCGGTTCCGCCGAGGAAGGACCGCGGGCGTAGCCCGCCGTCTCATCAAGTGCCGCGCCCGTGAGGTAATAGCCGAGTTCCCGAAAATAGATGGCCGCCTCGCGGTCGGAAAAGCCGGCGTCGCGCAGGATGCCGATGATGCCATCGATATAGGCAACGCCGGCAGGCGTGTTGAGCCGATGCACCGCGAAGAACGGGAAGAACGCAGGGTGCTTCAGCGCCATGGCGCGGAAGCCGTGGGCGGCCCGGCGCAGGCGCTCGCGCCAGTCCCATTGCGGCTCCATCGCAACCTGCGCCTCCGCAAGCATCAGGTCCACAAGCGCATCCATCAGGTGCGCCTTGCTCGGGAAGTGATGATAGATGCTCATGGCCTCGCAGCCGAGCTCCTCACCGAGCCTGCGCGTCGAGAATTGGGCCAACCCATCGCGATCGACCAGCGCCATCGCGACGGCCGCAATCCGCCCGCGCGACAGTCCTCGGCCCCCGTGGCCCGCGGCGCGGCGCTTGCGCGGCGCAGGCGGAGCTTTCCGGCGCGCCCTGGCTTTCTTGATCATGACATCCGAATCGAACCCGCTTGCAACCTTACACCGAAAGGCTGTATTGTGAAGCAAAGCTTACACTGTAAGGTTGGAGCTGAGGCGATGTCTGCGATTGACCTGTTCAGCCTGCTGGTGCCCGTGACCTATCTCGTGATGCTCGGAATCGAGCGTCTGATCCCGGCGCGGCAATTCCCGGATATTCCCTATTGGCGGCTCAGGGGCTTCTGCTTCCTGACGGTGCAGGGCCTGCTTGCCACGTTGACCCCATTGCTGATCCCGGAAGCCTGGCTGGAGCGGCACAGGCTGATAGACCTCACCGGCCTTGGCGTCGCCGGCGGCGCGGTGCTCGGTTATGCCGTGCTGTCGCTCGTCAATTACGGCTGGCACCGCAGCGCCCACACCTTCCCGCTGATGTGGCGTCTATTCCACCAGATCCATCACAGCCCGCAGCGCATGGACATGTCGGGCGCGGCGCTCTTCCATCCGCTGGAGACGATCGCGTTCTTTGCGATCGCATCCGTGGTCACGACGCTGGTGCTCGGGCTCGATCCGGTCGCAGCCGCCGCGACCGGCTACATCGCCGCCTTCTACGGATACTTCCAACACATGAATGTGCACGCCGCAATGGCTCGGCTTCATCATCCAGCGGCCGGAGGCGCATTGCATCCATCACCAGCGTGACGTGCACGCCTTCAACTATGGCGACCTGCCGATCTGGGACATGCTGCTCGGCACCTTTCGCAATCCGGCGAGCTTCGAGGGCGCGGTCGGCTTCGACAAGCCGGCGACCGACCGGTTTGGCGCGATGCTCGCCTTCGCCGACGTGAACGAACCTGCGGCCGGGCAGAATAGCCTCGGCCGCAGGGCCAACCCGACCAGCTAGCGCGAAGCGTCCGCGCCGCTCAGCCCATCGCCTCCAGCTCGTCGATCATGCCGGCAATGACGCTGAGGCCGCCGTCCCAGAATTTGGGGTCCTTGGCATCGAGCCCGAACGGCCGCAGCAGCTCGGAATAGTGCTTGGTGCCGCCGGCGGCGAGCATGTCGAGATAACGCTCGGCAAAGCCCTCGGCCGCGTTCTCGTAGACCGCGTAGAGCGAGTTCACGAGACAATCGCCGAAGGCATAGGCATAGACGTAGAACGGCGAATGGATGAAGTGCGGGATGTACATCCAGTAGTTCTCGTAGCCGGCCTTGATCTCGATCGCCGGCCCCAGGCTCTCACCCTGCACCGACAGCCAGATCTCGCCGAGCCGCGTCGCGGTGAGCTCGCCGTTCTTGCGCTCGGTGTGGACCGCGCGCTCGAAGGAATAGAAGGCGATCTGCCGGACGACGGTGTTGATCATGTCCTCCACCTTGCCGGCGAGCAGCGCCTGGCGCTGCTTGGCGCTCTTGGTCTGCGCCAAGAGCCGCCTGAAGGTCAGCATCTCGCCGAACACGCTCGCGGTCTCCGCCAGCGTCAGCGGCGTCGGCGCCATCAGCGCGCCGTTCTTGGCCGCCAGCACCTGATGCACGCCATGGCCGAGCTCATGCGCGAGCGTCATCACGTCGCGCGGCTTGCCCTGGTAGTTCATCAGCACATAGGGGTGCGCCGACGGCGTTGTGGGATGCGAGAACGCGCCCGGCGCCTTGCCCGGACGCACCGGCGCGTCGATCCAGCGGTCGGTGAAGAAGCGCTCGGCGATGTCGGCCATCTCAGGCGAGAAGCCACGATAGGCCGTCAGCACCATGTTGCGCGCGTCAGGCCAGCCGATGACGTCGGTCGCCGCAAACGGCAGCGGCGCGTTGCGGTCCCAATAGGCCAGCCGCTTCTTGCCGAACCACTTCGCCTTCAGCGCGTAATAGCGATGCGACAGCCTTGGATAGGCCGCGCGCACCGAGGCGACCAGCGCATCCACCACCTCGCGCTCGACGCGGTTGTTGAGGTGGCGGGAATCCGCGACGTCCTTGAAGCCGCGCCAACGGTCGGAGATGTCCTTGTCCTTGGCCAGCGTATTGGTGATCAGCGCGAAGGTGCGCTCATTGGCCTTGAAGGTCTTCGCCAGCGCCTCTGCCGCGCTCTTGCGCTTGGCGCCGTCGCGGTCCTGCAACAAAGTGAGCGTCGGCTCGATCGCCAGCTCCTTGGCTCCAACCTTGAAGCGCAGGCCGGAGATGGTCTGGTCGAACAGCCGATTGAAGGCGGAATAGCCGGTCTGCGCCTTCTCCAGGAAGAGCTGCTCGAGCTTGTCGTCGAGCTGATAGGGCTTCTCCTTGCGCAGATCCTCGATCCAGGGACGGTAATAAGCCAGCTCCGGCGCCTGCATCGCGCGGGTCAACAAATCGTCATCGACACGGTTGAGCTCGAGCGCGAAGAACAGAAGATGGGTGGACGCCGCCGTCAGCCGCTCGGAGACATCGCCGTAAAACTTTGAAATCTTGGGATCAACGCTGTCGCCGGCATGGACGAGGCCGGCATAGGAGCCGAGACGGCCGGCGAGATCGTCGATCGCCTCATAGCGTCGCACGGCCTCGGCGAGCCATTTTCCGCCATCTTCGTTTGCTGTCCCTGTCGCGAGCTTGCCCTTGTAGTCGGTCTCGAACGCGACGCAATCGGCATCCATCCTTTCGAGATCGCGCGCCACTTCCGGCGCGTCGATCCCGGAATAGAGATCGGCGAGGTTCCATTCAGGAAGCCTGCCGGTCTTGCTCGCAGGCTTGGCAAGTGAAGATTTGGAGGGCTTTGCCTTGACGATGGATTTCTTGGCGGCGGATGTCCTGGTGCTCGGCTTGCGGAGAGCGGGTTTGCTGGGAGCGGGCTTCTTCAAGGCAGATTTGGAGCGCGAAGTCATTCTGTGGGAAACCTGTGTTCAACAATCGCGACGGCGGGCGGGGGCATCAAGGTTTAAGAGTGTGTTAATCGGCTTCGGCCAGAGTGCCCCGATTCGAGACAGATAGTAGTAGCGTGCGGGGAACACCATGGCTGCCAGTATTTTGATCGCCGACGACGACGCTGTAGCCCGCCGGCTGATCGAGAACATGGTGCAGAAATGCGGCTATGAAACGATCGTGGTGGAGTCCGGAGACGCCGCGATCGCCGCCCTCACCGCCCCCGATGCACCTGCTATCGACGGCGTCATCCTCGATCTCGTGATGCCCGGCCTCGACGGCATGGGCGTGCTGGCGAAGATCCGCGAAGCCGGCCTCAGCGTGCCCGTCATCGTGCAGACCGCCCATGGCGGCATCGACAACGTGATCTCGGCGATGCGCGCAGGTGCTGCCGATTTCGTGGTCAAGCCGGTCGGCATGGAGCGGCTCCAGGTCTCGCTTCGCAACGCGCTCAACGCGTCCGCGCTCAAGGGTGAATTGCAGCGCATCCGTCACAGCCGCGAGGGCCGGCTGACCTTCTCCGACATCATCACCCGCGCCGAGGCGATGGCCGGCGTGATGCGCACCGCGCAGAAGGCGGCGAACTCCTCGATCCCCGTGCTGATCGAGGGCGAGTCCGGCGTCGGCAAGGAGATGTTCGCGCGCGCCATCCATGGCAGCGGCGAGCGCAAGGCCAAGCCGTTCGTCGCGGTCAATTGCGGCGCGATCCCCGACAACCTCGTCGAGTCCATCCTGTTCGGCCACGAGAAGGGCGCCTTCACCGGCGCCACCGAACGGCATACGGGCAAGTTCGTCGAGGCCCATGGCGGCACGCTGTTTCTGGACGAGGTCAGCGAGCTGCCGCTGGCTGCGCAGGTCAAGCTGCTGCGCGCGCTCCAGGAAGGCGCGGTCGAGGCCGTCGGCGGGCGCAAGCCCGTGAAGGTCGACGTCCGCATCATCTCGGCAACCAACCGCAGGCTGCTGGAGCGGGTGAAGCAGGGACACTTCCGCGAAGACCTGTTCTATCGCCTGCACGTGCTGCCGCTGACGATCCCCTCGCTGCGGACCCGGCGCGAGGACATCCCGCATCTGCTCCGGCATTTCCTGGCGCGCTTTGCCGCCGAGGAGAACCGCCCCATCACCGGCATCAGCGGCGAGGCCGTGGCGCATCTCGCCCAGCTCGACTGGCCCGGCAACATCCGCCAGCTCGAAAATGCGGTGTACCGCGCCGTGGTGATGAGCGAGGGCGACCAGCTTGGCCTTGGCGACTTCCCCCTGCTGGCCTCGCAGCCGCATCCCGCGACCGAGATTCCGACCGCGCCGCTGATGCTCGAACCGATCGCAGCGCCTTCGGTCGTGTCGTCGGGTAGCGAAATACCGATTGCGCCGCTCCCCTCGGCGGGAACTCTTCCCATGCTGACCGCGACCGGCGACGTCCGCCCACTGGAGGACATGGAGAACGAGATCATCCGCTTCGCGATCTCGCATTATCGCGGGCAGATGTCCGAGGTCGCCCGCCGCCTCAAAATCGGCCGGTCCACGCTCTACCGAAAACTCGACGAGGCCGGGGTTCCCGGACATGGCGGGAAAAGCGGTGAGGAGACGCACTGAGCCTCATGCGAACGGAGGTTCGCGCGACGGCGCGGTGACGCTGTAAGCCGTTCGCATGACGACAGAATTCGACTGCGATTTGAACCGTGACTTGGAAGTGACAGACAGAGGGAAAAGCGTGTGGCCAAGGCCCACAATCCGTTGCCAAGAGGCTCCCTTGAAGTCAGTTTGTCGTGAGTTGTCCCGGGTAGCGCTGGCTGCAAAATCGGGGCCTGTATATCGTCTGCGTATGAATCGTTGCGTGCAGGCGTGCAACTTTCGAGAGGCCGGCGCGGTTTAGCCGAAACTCAATTAGGCGATAACGAAGCTGTTCCACGAGGGACAGTTCACCCGAGGGGTGCGACACAATGCGTGACTGTTTGAACCACCGTGCAGGCTTCGACCGTGTCTTGATGACGGTCGCGGCAACCTTCCTCACGGTGTCGGCCAGCTCAGCCCTGGCGCAGGATCAGGTGCGCAGCAGCGCCGCCGAGCTGGCGATCGAAGCCGCGATCCCGCGTCCCGAGCCCGCCAACGTTCCGCCCCCGACCGCGTCCGACATCAAGCTCGACACCACCGCCACGGTCCAGGACCCCGCGAAGGAGCCGGCCAAGGAACCCGTGAAGGCCGAAGCGGCTCCCGCGCCGGACAAGGTTGAGACGAAGCCGTCCGACGTCGCCACGACGCCCGCCACTGAGGCGCCGAAGAGCGAGACGGCTAAAACGGAACCCGCGAAGACCGAGCCCGCCAAGGCCGACACTGCGACGACCACGCCGGCTGCGCCTGCGGCTCCCGCCACCGCAGCGGCTCCTGCCGCCGAGCCGGTCAAGGCTGCGAGCAGCGTGCCCGCCGCCGACCAGCCCGTCGCCGACAAGCTGAAAGATATCATCGGCGCCAAGACCTCGCGCCATTTCGACCGCAAGAACGAACGCGCGGCGATCGAGAAGTTCTACGGCGCCCGCGACTTCGCGCCGGTGTGGACGCAAGCAGGCAGCCTGACCGCCGCGGCCAAGGGCGTGATCGCGCGGCTGAAGGATGCAGCCTCCGACGGCCTCAATCCGGCCGACTATCCGGTGCCGGATTTCGCCGCCGCCACGACCCCCGATGCGCTCGCCGACGCCGAGCTCAAGCTCACCGCCAGCATGTTCGACTATGCACGCCAGGCGCAGAGCGGCCGCATGCACTGGTCGCAGGTCAGCGCCGACATCCTCTATCCCGAGCACCCGGTCGACCCGAGCGAGGTGCTCGCCAAGGTCACGACCGCGGCTGACGCCTCCGCGGCGCTCGACAGCTACAACCCGCCGCAGAAGCTCTACAAGGAACTGAAGGCGAAGCTCGCGGAGCTCCGCGGCCAGGGCAGCGGCCCGGTGATCGAGATCGCTGACGGTCCGGCGCTGAAATACACCCCGGCCGGCAAGAAGCAGGCTGAAATCGTCGTTGAGGATCCGCGCGTGCCGCAGCTCCGCACCAAGCTCGGCATCACCGAGAATGCGAGCGACACCCGCTATGACGCCACGGTCGCCGAAGCCGTACGAAAATTCCAGAACAGCGCCGAGCTCAAGGCGACCGGCATCCTCGACGACAAGACGGTCAAGGCGCTCAACACCCCCAAGCGCGACAAGCAGATCGACGTCGTGCTGGTGAACATGGAGCGCTGGCGCTGGCTGCCGCGCGACCTCGGCGCGCCCTCGCTGGGCGATGCCTATGTCATCCTCAACATTCCCGACTACACGCTGAAGGTGATGCAGCGCGGCCAGCAGGTCTGGACCACCCGCGTCGTCACCGGCAAGCCGGGCCAGCACGCGACGCCCCTGCTCACCGAGACGATGAAGTACATCACGGTCAACCCGACCTGGAACGTGCCGCCGTCGATCGTCTACAACGAGTACCTGCCGGCGCTTCAGCAGGACCCGACCGTGCTTCAGCGCATGGGCCTCAAGCTCGAACAGAACCGCGACGGCTCGGTGCACATCTCGCAGCCGCCGGGTGAAGCCAACGCGCTCGGCCGCATCCGCTTCAACTTCCCGAACAAGTTCCTGGTCTATCAGCACGACACGCCGGACAAGAACCTGTTTGCGAGGGAAGACCGCGCCTTCAGCCATGGCTGCATGCGCGTGCAGAACCCGGATCAGTACGCCTCCGTTCTGCTCAACATCGCCATGCCGAACGAGAAGTACACGCCGGAGCGCGTGCGCAGCATGTACGGCAAGAGCGAGATCGACCTGAAATTCCCGACCCCGATTCCGGTCAACATCACCTATCAGACCGCGTTCGTGGACGATGGCGGCAAGCTGCAATTCCGCAAGGACGTCTATGGCCGCGACGCGACCATGATCAACATCCTGAAGAACAGTCGCGGCAAAGACCTCGAGAATATCGTCGCGCACTCCCAGCCGAGCTATTCGCGCCCGGCGACGACGCTGCCCTCCGGCGTGGCGGTGGCCAACAATGGCGGCGGCTTCGGCTCGTCCGGTCCGAACTTCTTCGAGCGGCTGTTCGGCGCCCCGACCCCACCGCCGGCTCCGGTCGGCCGCCGGCCGCAGCGGGTATTTACCCGCTGAGCCCGGCCCGGCCTCTTGTTTCCTGAAATTCTGCAATAAAATCAGTGACCCCGTCCCCTGGATGGGGTCGCTTAACGTTAACCATTCGCCACCCGGCCCCCGGGCAGCGGGCGTTTTTTTGCCACACTCAACCGGTTAGGTTTGTATTCTGACTTGGTTTGGGGGCGAGAAGGTCAACCTCAAATTAACCTTCTCGCTTTAAGAAAGCGTTCATCCTCTTTCGCGTGCTAACGGGGTTGGCGGGAGAGTCCATTTTGAACGCTCGTCGACTGGGTGGGCTCTAACGTGCTGACTGGTCTCGCACGCCAATTCGCTGTGCTGTCGTCGTCCCATGCGGGAGTGAAGGCCGGATCCCGGATCGGCCTCGCTGCCGTGTTGCTGCTTGCTGCCGCCGGTTCAGTCCATAATGCCGCCGCGCTGAACGAGACCAAGACGCTCTCCTTCCACCACACCCATTCCGGCGAAGACCTCACCGTCACCTTCAAGCGCGACGGCCGCTACGACGAGGCGGCGCTGAAGCAGCTCAACCACTTCCTGCGCGACTGGCGCACCCAGGACGAGACGGTCATGGACCGTCACCTGTTCGACATCCTCTGGGAAGTCTATCGCGACGTCGACGCCAAGCAGCCGATCCAGATCATCTCCTCCTACCGCTCCCCCGCCACCAACGCCATGCTCCGCCGCCGCTCCTCCGGCGTGGCGCGCTTCAGCCAGCACATGCTGGGACACGCGATGGACTTCTACATTCCGGGCGTGCCGCTGGAGCAGATCCGCTTCGCCGGCCTGCGCCTCCAGCGCGGCGGCGTCGGCTTCTACCCGACCTCCGGCTCGCCCTTCGTGCATCTGGACACCGGCAGCATCCGGCACTGGCCGCGCATGACGCATGACCAGCTCGCCCGCGTGTTCCCGGACGGAAAAACGGTACATCTGCCGACCGACGGCACGCCGCTGAAGGGCTATGAGCTCGCCAAGGCCGAGATCGAGCGCCGCGGCAACGGTGACGATTCCGGCAGCAAGCCGAACTTCTTCGCTGCCCTGTTCAAGAGCAAGTCGGCGCCCGCCGCCACCAGCGACGAGGATGACGAGGGCGCACCTGCCCCGGCCGCCAAGCCCGTGGCGCCCACCGTGGTCGCCGCCGCGGCCAAGCCGGCCGATCCGGTGCCGACGCCGCGCGCCAAGCCGCAGATCGCCGCCACGCTCCAGCTCGCCTCGGCCGATGCGCAGATCGTTGCGCCACCCAAGCCGAAGCCCGCGCCCGACAAGCCAGCGGCCGGCAAGCCTGAAACCCCGGCCGACATCATCAATGCCCGCGGCTTCTGGGACACCCCGGCTACGCCGCAGCAGGCGACACCGGCGCAGGTCGCCGCGCTCAAGGCCCGCCAGGCGCTTGCCGCCACGACCGATCCGCAGCCGACCGCCAGCGTCTCCAACGCAGCCTATCAGGCGCTGGCCTATGCGCCGGCCGCCGCCTCCCCGGTCGACCGCGCCAACGTCGTCGCCGCCTCCGCGCCGATCCCGCGCTCCGCCCGTCCCGCCGCCGCGTCCCGCAGCGTCGCTCAGGCAACCGAGATCAACACGGTGGTCGGCAAGAGCGTCGACGGCATGGTCGCAACCGCGACCCGGCTCTCCGCGGCCAAGAGCGAGAGCATCTGGCTCAAGATCGTCATGCTGTCGCCGAGCGCCAGCCGCGCGATGTCGGTAACGCTGATGGGCGAGCTCGATATGGCCGCGCTGCGCCGCTATTTCGTCAAGCCGCAGGCCGTGATCGCGATGGGCTTCACCGACGATCCGATGCAGGGCCTGTCCTGCGACAGCTTCTCGGGCAGCGCCACCGCGAAGCTCGAGACGACATCCTTCGTCGTACGCACCGCCGCGCTGCGCTGAGGCTGATAGCCCTCGCCATTTCCACGAACTCAGTCTCGTAGCCCGGATGGAGCGCAGCGCAATCCGGGAACGTAACGCGCGCTGAGAGATCCCGGATTTCGCTTCCGCTCCATCCGGGCTACGACAGCGGTGTCTGAGGCGAGACGCCTCAGATCATCCCCAGCGCCTGCATGTAGGTCTCGAGAATGGTCTCGGCCTCGGCGCGCTCGTTGGGGTCCTGCTTGCGCAGGCGCACGATGGTGCGCAGCGCCTTGACGTCGTAGCCATTGCCCTTGCTCTCGGCATAGACGTCGCGGATGTCGTCGGAGATCGCCTTCTTCTCTTCCTCCAGCCGCTCGATGCGCTCGATGATGGATTTGAGCTGGTCCTTGGCAAATTTCGTCGCGGGCTCGTCGTCGCGGACGGCGGCGGAGGTGGCCATCTTGGTACTCCCAATGGAACTGGCAAAGCGAGGTGACGCCGGCATCCCTCACCGCGCGTGCCGGAAGACCCTTAGGGTTGGTGCCCCCCGCGTTCAAGCAAGCATCGCGCTCGTCCACAGCGCGCCCACACCTTCCTGCGGCTGTTCGAAGAAAGCTGTTGTGTGGTGCGACTCAGCCGACACGCGCCGGCGCCGTTCAGTGCCCGTGAGGATGGACCTTCTTCATGGCCTCGAGCTGCTCGGGCGTGGCCGTGCCCTGGTATTTCGATTTCCAGGTCTCGTAGGGCATGCCGTAGACGGCCTCCCGGCTTTCGTCCTTGCTCAGGGCGACGCCTTGGGCGTCGGCGGCGTCCTTGAGCCAGTTGGACAGGCAGTTGCGGCAGAAGCCCGCCAGATTCATCAGGTCGATATTCTGGACGTCCGTCCGTGTCTTCAAATGATCGACCAGGCGCCGGAAGGCGGCCGCTTCGAGCTCCGTTCTGGTTTTGTCGTCGATTGCCATAGCTGAATTCCTTAAGCTCCGACCCTGGCTCTGACCCCGATGGCGGTCACCCTTATGCGATCAGGTGGGGTCCTGTCACAGATTTTGCCACATCGCGGCGCAAACGGGCCCAAGCCCGGCTTGGGGCAATTCCCCGCCTCTACGCCAAATCGTCAATGATCTGATATAGCTTCCGCGACAATGATCGCCGAATCTCCCCGCGCTCCCCTTCGCCTGCTCGCCCGGTTGGTCCCGGTGCTGGTGATTGCCGTGCTGTGCCTCTGGACCAGCCCGGCCTCCGCCGATTTCCGCCTCTGCAACAACACCTCGAGCCGGGTCGGCATTGCGCTCGGCTACAAGGACGCCGAGGGCTGGACCACCGAGGGCTGGTGGAACATCTCCTCACGCTCCTGCGAGACCCTGCTGCGGGGAACGCTGGTCGCCCGCTACTATTACATCTACGCGATCGACTATGACCGCGGCGGCGAATGGTCGGGGCAGGCCTTCATGTGCTCGCGCGACAAGGAATTCACCATCCGCGGCACCGAGGATTGCTTGGCGCGCGGCTATGACCGGACCGGCTATTTCGAGGTCGATACCGGCGAGCAGCGCGCCTGGACGGTGCAGCTCACCGATGCCAACGAGCAGCCGGCACAGCCGCGCCTGCCTGGCATGCCCGGCCCGGTTGGCCCCGGTGGCGGCGTTCCGGGTTTGCCCAATGGCCCGCCCGGTGCTACGCCCCCGGGCTCGCCCGGCCTGCCACCGGCCGCAGCTCCGCCCCCGCCTGGGAATAAGCCATGAGGCGTCTTCGCCGTATCAAGATTCTCGCGACCCTGGGACCTGCCTCTTCGGACCTCGCGATGATCCGCCGCCTGTTCGAGGCCGGCGCCGACCTGTTCCGCATCAACATGAGCCACACCCCGCATGACAAGATGCGGGAGCTGGTGGCGACGATCCGCAATGTCGAGAGCAGCTACGGCCGGCCGATCGGCATTCTGGTCGACCTTCAGGGACCGAAGCTCAGGCTCGGCGCCTTCGCGGAAGGCGCGGTCCAGCTCCAGAACGGCCAGACCTTCACGCTCGATTCCGACAAGACGCCGGGCGATGCCACGCGCGTCCATCTCCCGCATCCGGAGATCCTGGCCGCGCTGCGGCCCGGCCATGCCCTGCTGCTGGATGACGGCAAGGTACGGCTGATCGCGGAGGAGACCTCGAAAGAGCACGCGGTGACGCGCGTCGTGGTCGGCGGCAAGATGTCCGACCGCAAGGGCGTCAGCCTGCCCGACACCGACCTGCCGGTCTCGGCGATGACGCCGAAGGACCGCGCCGACCTCGAGGCGGCGCTGGTCACCGGCGTCGACTGGATCGCGCTGTCCTTCGTGCAGCGCGCCGACGACGTGATCGAGGCCAAGAAGATGATCCGCGGCCGCGCCGCCGTCATGGCCAAGATCGAGAAGCCACAGGCGATCGACCGCCTCGCCGACATCATCGAGGCCTCCGACGCGCTGATGGTGGCGCGCGGCGACCTCGGCGTCGAGCTGCCGCTGGAGCGCGTGCCGAGCCTCCAGAAGCAGATGACGCGCATGGCGCGCCGCGCCGGCAAGCCGGTGGTGATCGCAACCCAGATGCTGGAATCGATGATCCAGTCGCCGGTGCCGACCCGCGCCGAGGTCTCGGACGTCGCCACCGCCGTCTATGAAGGCGCCGACGCCATCATGCTGTCGGCGGAATCGGCGGCCGGCAAATTCCCGGTCGAGGCGGTCTCGACCATGAACCGCATCGGCGAAGAGGTCGAGCGCGACCCGATTTATCGTTCCGTGCTCACCGCGCAGCGCCCCGCGCCGGAATCCACCGCCGGCGATGCCATCGCCGACGCCGCACGGCAGATCGCCGAGACGCTGGACCTGCCCGCCCTGATCTGCTGGACCAGCTCGGGCTCGACCGCGGTGCGCGTCGCGCGCGAGCGGCCGAAGCCGCCGATCGTTGCGATCACCCCGAACATCACCGCCGGCCGCCGGCTCGCCGTGGTCTGGGGCGTGCATTGCGTGGTAGCGGAAGACGCGCGCGACCAGGACGACATGGTGAGCCGCGCCGGCCAGATCGCGTTCCGGGACGGCTTCGTCCGCGCCGGCCAGCGCGTGATCATCGTCGCCGGCGTGCCGCTCGGCATCCCCGGCACCACCAACATGGTGCGCATCGCCTCGGTCGGCCCCGAGGGCGAAGCGAACATCTAGGTCCGCGGGCGCGCGACAAACAAAAAAGTCGAAAACAACCCCATGCACAGTAGCCGGCCGGTCCGGCGAGCCTGCTCGGATTTTTCGAAAAGGCTCGCTCGGGCAAAGGCCTGAGCGCGATCAGGCCGCCGCCCCGGCCGCACCCTCGATTTAAGCCCCAACCAGCGCCTTCGTCGTCGGAAGCAGCGTCTGCTGCACCACCAGGCCGCGGGCGCGGGCGTCCATGACGCCGACGGCGCGCAGCGCGAGCAGCGTCACGGTCTGCACCGCATCGCGCATCTTGACGGGATCTTCGAGATTGTCAGGCGCGAGCGGCCCGACCAGCGCCTCGTGCAGCGCACCGAGCAGCGCGGTGGCGGCCAGCGCGGTGTCCTGCGCCGGCAGGTGACCGGCGCGCACGGCCGCATCGATCCGGCCTGCGATCTCGCCTGCGATCTCGCGCCGGCTGGCCAGGCGCGAGGCGCTGACATCGACATCGACCGGCTCGGCCAGGATGCCCCAGGCCAGCCTGCGCTGCGACAGGGTATGGACCGCCACCGTGGTGACGGCGGCAGCCAGCGCCGAGGACGGCCCCGGCGCGGCATCGGCCGCCCTGCGGATCGCCGCGAGCTCGTCGCGGGAAACCTCGGCGATCAACTCGGAGATCAGCTCGGCCTTGGAGGGGAAGTAGCGGTAGACCGTGCCGGCAGCGACATTGGCCCGGACCGCGACCGGCGCAATCTGCACCGCCGCCATCCCGCCTTCCGCCGCAGCCTCCCGCGCCGCCGCCAATATCGCACTGCGCCGGGCCGCAAGGCGCTTAACCACTTGATGCGTCCGCCGATAAACCATGGCGCGCTTCCTGTCCCACACGCCTGCCGCACGCCCTGCGGCCCAACGCTTCGTCACTGCAATAGATGCAAATCGCCCCGCAAGGACTGAACAACTATTCAGGGGGGATGACAAGATGCATTTGCACGAAGCGTCATACCAAAGCGGCGAGACAGATTCGCTCAAATGCACAGAGCCGGTTGGTAAACGGCTAACCACAATTGTTACCGCGATCTTAAAGCAGCCCGGCGACTTTACCGCAGTACTGCGATCCCTCCTCGGTGCAGCATGATCGACCCGGACGCCCGGACCGCCTGGCAGCTCTTCAATCTGAACTGGCTTCCTGTCGCGGCCATGGGCGCCGTGCTGGCACTCGGCCTGCCCTTCACCGGTCTGAGCCTCGAGCCTGTTGCCTACGGCATCACGGTGGCGATCGCGGCCGTCCTGGCTGCAGTCGCCTATGGCTACCGGCTCGCCAAGGGCGAGTTCGCCGATCCGAAACTGGTGTTCTCGCTGGGCACGATCGGACAGGTCATTCTCACCTGCGCCATCGTCGGACCACTCAGCTATGTCGCGGGCAAGCTGAACTGGCCGCTCCAGGATGACGCACTGCTGGCGATCGACCGCGCGCTCGGCCTCGATCCCGAACCGATCGCGCGCTACGTCAACGACCATCCCTGGCTCGCCGACTGCCTGGCTCGCGGCTACGGACTGATCAAATGGCCGCTGCTCGGCATCCCCGTCGTGCTGACGCTGACGGCGCGCCATGTGCGGCTGCAAGTGTTCATGCTCGCGATGAGCCTAGCGCTCGCGGTCACCATCGCGATCTCCGCCGTCGTGCCGGCGATCGGCACCTATTACGGGCTGCAACTGCCGGCCGCGCATTTTCCAGAGATCAACACCGCGGTCTATGCTGGGCAGTTGCGCGACATCCTGGCACTGCGCGACGGCAGCCTGCACGAACTCCGGCTGTTCTTCCTCTCCGGCATCGTCTCGTTTCCGAGCTTTCACGCCGCATCCGCCGTGCTCTACATGTGGGCGCTGTGGCCGGTGCGCGGCATCGGCGGCATCGCGGCCGCGCTCAACCTCTTGATGATCGCGGCGACGCCGGCGATCGGTGCGCATTACCTCATCGACGTCGCCGGCGGCATCGCGGTCGCCGTTGCATCGATCTGGGTGACGACATTCTATGTTCAACGGCTCGGCCGCACGGCGCCCGTGTCTGCCGCACCCGAGCTATCGCCAGTCTGGCAGACCAGCCTCGTAGAATGACGGCGCGATCGTCGCGGTCAGAGACAAGTTGCCGTAGGGCGGGCAAAGGCGCGTAGCGCCGTGCCCACGAGCAACCTTCAATATCCCAAAGTCTCGATGGTGGGCTCCGCCCTCGGTCTTCGAGCCATGACGGAGCTCTGCCCATCTACGAACTGAAATCGCCGGCCAAAAGAAAAGAGCCCCGTCGAGGACGGGGCTCTCAGAATTCTCAGGTCGTCCGACCTTACTTGAGGCTGGACGAGATCGAGGTGAACTTGGTGTTCAGCGTGGTGCCGAGGTTGTTGACCACGGTGATGATCGCCAGCGCGATGCCGGCAGCGATCAGGCCGTATTCAATGGCGGTGGCGCCGGATTCATCCTTCACAAAGCGCGCAACGAGGTTCTTCATAGAGTGCTCCAAATGGTACACGAGGCTACAACTGATCTGGTCTTTTCGGCTTCCCAGCGCCGCCCGACCATGGAACCGAACGTAGTGGCAAAGAATTGCGCCGCAGTTAATTCGACTGCGTAAACACAGAGCGGTTTGCGTGTATTGGCCGATGGTAAACCGAAATCCAAAACAATCCGTTAAATTGTCCGGATATGAAAACGGCCCCGCCGCCGGTTTACCCGAAGTTATGACCGCCGTGGTCCAATGCCCGCCGCTCGGCCAACCGACAAGAACAACAGGACGACGAGGCGGAATGTCCCTTTCCTTTGCCAACAGCATCGCGATGCAGAGCCGCGCGCGAGCCCTGGTGCCGCTCTGCGTCGGTGCCGGCGCCTATCTCTTCTTCCTCCATGTCGGCGACACGCTGCTTCAGGACTCCGACTCGTTCTGGCAGATCAAGATCGGGCAATGGATCCTCGATCACGGCGCCGTGCCCACCACGGATTTCTATTCCTTCACGCGGACGGGCGCGCCGTGGATTTCGACGTCGTGGCTGTCGCAAGTGCTGTTCGCCTTCTCCTATGCGCAATGGGACTGGGCAGGTCCCGTCATCCTCACCGCGATGGCGGTCGCGCTCACGGCCGCCATCTTCGTCTATCTGCTCGACGCGCAGATCGAGGCACCGCGTGCGGTGCTGTTTGCGATGCTGGCGCTGCTGCTGTCGCTGCACCACGTCCTGGCGCGTCCGCATATTCTGGCGCTGCCCGTCATGGTGGCTTGGGTCGGCCTGCTGATGGCGGCTGCCGACCGCAGGCGCGCGCCGTCCTGGTATTGGCTGCCGCTGATGGCGCTCTGGGCGAACCTGCATGGCGGCTTCGTGCTCGGCCTGGCGCTGATCGGTCCGATCTCGCTCGAAGCCGTCGAGCACGCGGAAAAGGGGCGGCGTCTTCAGCTGTTCATGCGCTGGGTGCTGTTCGGCATCGGCGCACTGATCGCGAGCTGCTGCACGCCGTACGGCTGGAAGACGCTGCTGGGCGCGACCAACATCCTCAGCCTCGGCGAGCTGCTGTCGCTGATTTTCGAATGGATGCCGGCGAACTTCGCCACGTTCAGCTCGTTCGAAGGCGCGCTGCTCGGCCTGATCGCATTCGGCTATTATCGCGGCCTCGTGCTCTCGGCGCCGAGGATCTTCTTGATCCTGTTCCTGACCTGGAGCGCATTGACCCATGTCAGGAGCATCGAGGCATTTGCCTTCCTGGTGCCGCTGGTGCTGGCGAAGCCGCTCGGCGAGATGGTTCCGCGCCCGCAGCCGGACGCCACCGGCACCGACCGCTGGCCGGCCCGCTATGTCACCGCGCTTGGCGCACTGATGATCGTCGCCGCGGGCTGGACCTCGACCTCGCTCTACATGGGGCACCACCGCTTCACCTTCACGATGACGCAGACGCCGGTTGCCGCCGTCGACCTGCTCCAGCAACGCAAGGTCCAGCGCATCTTCAACGCCTACCAGTTCGGCGGCTATCTGATCTCGCGCGACATCCCTGTCTATGTCGACGGCCGCGCCGAGCTCTATGGCGAGACATTCGTCATGGACTTCTTCAAGGCGACGGAGGGCAAGAAGCCCGAGCTGCTTCCGCGCCTGCTGGATGAGTACAAGATCGACGCGACGCTCCTGGTCGCCGATGCGCCGGGCCCGCAGATCCTCGATCAGCTCAAGGGCTGGAAGCGGATCTATACGGACGACATCGCGGTGATCCATGTGCGAACCGCCGACGCACGTGCCGATGGGGCGTCGCAAGCGGAAACATCGAGGGAAGCTTTCAAGTGAGCGTGTCCGTTCAGCGGCCGATGTCCGGTCCATCGCGCAGCTGGAGCGGGATTCCCCTCATGCTCCTGCCGGCGATGGCGATCGCAACGCTGTTCGGCTGGGGTATCCTGATCTCCACCCTCGTCCATCCCGGCTGGATCGGGCTGAACCACATCGCCCTCGGCACTGACTGGATGGTGTTTTACGGTGCCGTCAGGTCGATGCTCGCCGGCAATCTTGCGCTGGTCATCGATGGGGACGCGTTCACCGCCTATCTCAACCAGTCGTTCGCATCGTGGCTGACGGCGCCGCTAGAGTTCCGTCCCTGGTTCTATCCGCCCAGCTTTCTCGTTCTGCTGCTGCCAGTCGCGCCGCTCGGTTTTGTCGGCTCCTATGTTGCGTTCCAGGCAGCGACCGCAGGCTTCCTGGCCTGGGCGCTTCGCAACCGGGCCGATCAGCCGCAACTGACGCCCTACATCATCGCGGCGGTTCTGGTCTCTCCAGCCGCGTCTCTCAACCTGGCCGATGGACAATGCGCCTTTCTCGTTGCCGCGCTGCTGGTCGCGGGCGTCAGGCTGCTCGGACCGCGGCCGCTGCTTGGCGGCGCAATCCTCGGGCTCCTGAGCTTCAAGCCGCAATTCTTCCTGCTCGTCCCGCTCGCGCTGGTGGGCTTGCGCCAATATCGCAGCCTGTGCGCTGCTGCATGCTCGGCATTCGCATTGGCGGTTGCGAGTGCCATGATTTTTGGCGTCGAATTGTGGCTGTGGTGGATACCGCAGGCGTTCAACAATCTGGTCAGCCCCGATGCGAAATGGCTGGGCTATGGCCGCATCTGGGGGCACAGCGTCTGGGCCTGCGCGGTACTGCTGGGCCTGCCGGAACGGCTGGCCTCGATGCTGCAACTGGCCGCGATCCTCGCGAGCGCGGCGGCGACCTTCGTGGCGTTTCGCTCCTCGCTCAGCACCGACAACAAGCTGATCGTATTGCTTGCGGCAACCGTGCTGGCGGCCCCGCATTCGGGCCCCTATGATGCGACGCTGCTGGTGGTCGCCGTCGCGCTGTGGCTTGCCGCATCGATCGATGCTCCGCGCTTTCGCGACTGGCTGATCGGGCTCGGCATCTGGATGGTGCCATTGCTCAGCCCGGCCGTCTATGTCCCGGCGGGACGGCTGTCACCGCTCCTCACCATCGCGCTCATTGGCCTCGTCTTCGACGCGTTGCGCAGCCCGGCGAGATCCGGCGGGCCGGCAATTCCCGCGTCGTCGACGCAAGGAGGGTGAGGCTGAGGCGCGTCCGACCCTTGTCCCCGGACGTGCTTCACCGCGTTGGGAAGTGACGCACCCGTCTGCCGTGCGGTAATAGCCGATGGTTGAACAGGAGAGCACGTCATGCCGCTTCGCAGTCTCGTCATCGCGCTTCTCGTCACGGTCTCGCTCAGCGCCGCGCACGCGGCGCCACGATGGCTGAACCTGCCGCCGACGCCAACATTGCCCAGGGCAACGCAGAGCGGCTTCGCGCCCGTCAACGGCATCAAGGTCTGGTACGCAATGTTCGGCCGGGGTGAGCCGGTCCTGTTGCTGCATGGCGGCCTCGCCAACGGCAACTATTGGGGCCACCAGGTTCGCGCGCTGCAACGGCGCTATCAGGTCATCGTCATGGAAAGCCGCGGGCATGGGCGCAGCAGCCGCAACCAGGAGCCGTATGGCTACGATTTGATGGCATCGGACGTGGTCGCGCTGCTCGACCATCTCAAGATCAAGAAGGCGGCGATCGTCGGCTGGAGCGACGGCGCGATCATCGGCCTCGACATCGCCATGAAGCACCCGGAGCGGGTGAGCAAGCTGTTCGCCTTCGCCGCGAACTCGGACCCGTCAGGCGTTGCGGATATCGCGACAAGCGACGTCTTCAACGCCTACATCGCCAGGGCGGGAGACGAATACAAGCGCCTCTCGCCGACCCCGACCGAGTACAAGAGCTTCGTCGACGAGATCACCAAGATGTGGGAGAGCCAGCCGAAATGGACGGCGTCGGACCTCGCGACGATCAAGGTCCCGACCTGGATCGTGGATGGCGATCACGACGAGGCGATCAAGCGTGAGAACACCGAGTTCATGGCGGCGAACATTCCGGGGGCCGGCCTGCTGATCCAGCCGGAGGTCAGCCACTTCTCGTTCCTGCAGGATCCGGAGCAGTTCAACGACGATGTGCTGCATTTCCTTGCGCGCGGCGGGGAGAGGTCGGGGGCGGCGGCGAAGTGAGAGCATGGTAGGAACCGGTGTGCGTGACGACGCGGCCCCCTCTCGTGTCCCGGACGCGCTGCAACGCTCTTGGCGTTGCTGCGCAGAGCCGGGACCCAGAAGGCCACGCAAGCCGCTGCCGCATGGGCCCCGGCTCAGCAGCGCACCACGTCGCAAGGGCGACGCGCTGCGCTGCGTCCGGGGCACGAGATCTGAGGCTTGAGCGCAACTGGATC
Source organism: Bradyrhizobium sp. CCBAU 11386 (assembly GCF_028128955.1). Classification (NCBI taxonomy): domain Bacteria; kingdom Pseudomonadati; phylum Pseudomonadota; class Alphaproteobacteria; order Hyphomicrobiales; family Nitrobacteraceae; genus Bradyrhizobium; species Bradyrhizobium sp. CCBAU 11386. The sequence goes on along the minus strand of NZ_LBKA01000243.1, from coordinate 28,233 downwards.
GACATCGGCAAGACGGAGTTTGCGGCTCTCTCCTGTCCCGCACGCGCAGGAGACGGTGGGCACGGCGCTTCGCGCCCTTGCCCACCCTACTTCTTCGCCGGGCGATCCTTCACGGGGATCACGAGCTTCAGGCCGGACCAGACGTCGTCGACGGCGCAGACCTTGATGTCGACGAGACCGTTTGCGAGTGCGGTCTCGCGCACCAGCGTTTCCGTCACGTCCGTGACGACACCTGAGGCCTTCTTCGGCCATGACGCCCAGATCATCCCATCGGGTGCGATCGCCTTGCGGTAGCTGCGCAGCTTGACCGCAAAGCCCTTCGCTTCGGTCGCGAAGACATGCACCATGTCGAGCGGGGCCTTGACGGTCCTTGCGATCTTCACGTCATCAGGCAATTCACCGACGACGTCGCGATAGGCCGTCGAAAGGCCGTCCACAAAAATACAAAAGCCCGGCTTGATGCCGAGCTTTTGCACTAACGGTTTGCCGGAATAGCCGGCCACGGCGCGAGAGGCTTTACGCCTGCGGCTGCGGCTCCAGGCCCGGATCCGGATCGGGCCGCGGGCGCGACTTGCCGGCCGGCGGCACCGCGGAGGCGCGCGGCGTGGTCGGCTCGAGCACGGACTCGCGGTTCGGCTTCTTGCCCTTGAGCAGATCGACGATCTCGTCGCCGCTCAGCGTCTCGAACTCGAGCAGGCCCTTGGCCAGCGCCTCGAGGTCGGCATGCTTCTCGGTGAGGATGCGGGTCGCTTCCTTGTAACCTTCCTCGACCAGGCGCCGAATTTCGGAGTCGATCTTCTGGACGGTCGCTTCGGAGGCGTTCTGCGTGCGCGACACCGACATGCCCAGGAAAACCTCGTCCTGGTTCTCGCCGTAGGAGACGGTGCCGAGCTCTTCCGAGAGGCCCCAGCGCGTCACCATCATGCGGGCAAGGCGCGTCGCCTGCTCGATGTCGGAGGCGGCACCCGAGGTCACCTTCTCGCGGCCGAAGATCAGCTCTTCGGCGACGCGGCCGCCCATCATGATGGCGAGGCGCGAGGTCATCTGCTCCAGCGACATCGACAGCTTGTCGCGCTCCGGCAGCTGCATGACCATGCCCAGCGCGCGGCCGCGCGGGATGATCGTCGCCTTGTGGATCGGATCGGTCGCGGGCACGTTGAGGCCGACGATGGCGTGGCCGCCCTCGTGATAGGCCGTCAAGAGCTTCTCTTCCTCGGTCATGACGAGCGACTTGCGCTCGGCGCCCATCATCACCTTGTCCTTGGCCTCCTCGAACTCGGCCTGCGTCACCATCCGCTTGTTGCGGCGGGCGGCGGTGAGCGCGGCTTCGTTGACGAGGTTCATCAGGTCGGCGCCGGAGAAGCCCGGGGTGCCGCGCGCGATGGTCTTGAGGTTGATATCGGGGGCCAGCGGCACCTTGCGGACGTGGACCTTGAGGATCTGCTCGCGGCCGACGACGTCAGGATTGGGCACCACGACCTGACGGTCGAAGCGGCCGGGACGCAGCAGCGCGGGATCGAGCACGTCGGGACGGTTGGTGGCGGCGATCAGGATCACGCCCTCGTTCGCCTCGAAGCCGTCCATCTCGACCAGCAGCTGGTTCAGCGTCTGCTCGCGCTCGTCATTGCCGCCGCCGAGACCGGCGCCACGGTGACGACCGACGGCGTCGATTTCGTCGATGAAGATGATGCAGGGCGCGTTCTTCTTGGCCTGCTCGAACATGTCACGGACGCGGCTCGCGCCGACGCCGACGAACATCTCGACGAAGTCGGAGCCGGAGATGGTGAAGAACGGCACGTTGGCTTCGCCCGCGACCGCACGCGCGATCAGGGTCTTACCGGTGCCGGGAGGGCCGACCAGCAGCACGCCGCGCGGAATGCGGCCGCCGAGGCGCTGGAATTTGCCGGGATCGCGCAGGAACTCGACGATCTCCTGCAGGTCCTGCTTGGCTTCGTCGACGCCGGCGACGTCCTCGAAGGTGACGCGGCCATGCGCCTCGGTGAGCATCTTCGCACGCGACTTGCCGAAGCCCATCGCCTTGCCGGCGCCGCCCTGCATCTGCCGCGACAGGAAGATCCACACGCCGATCAGCGCGATGAAGGGCAGCCAGGAGACCAGCAGCGAAACGAACCAGGGCACGTTGTCGCCCGGCGGCTTCGCGGTGATCTGGACCTTGCTGTCATAGAGGCGCTTGACCAGCGTCGGGTCGTTCGGCGCATAGGTCTGGAAGCTGGAACCGTTGGTGAAGGTGCCGTGGATGTCCGGCCCCTGGATCACGACGTCGCGCACATTGCCGCGGTCAACCTCGCTCAGCAGCTGGGAGAAGGCGATGTCCTGCGAAGAGGCGCGCTGACCCGGATTCTGGAAGAGCGTGAACAACGCCAACAGCAGCAAGACAATGATGACCCAGAGGGCGAAATTGCGCAGATTGGCGTTCATCGATCTTCCTTCGTGGTCGCGCGGATCGCGGCCTGAATCCTTGGGCGGTACGAGGAAATCCCCAAGGAATCCTCTCGGTTAGACGCATACAATTTAGGTGCCGCCCCGGTCGCTGCCAAGGGAACGAGATGGGACTATTTATCCCATCTTAGAGCGATTCCCGCTGAAATAATGGCGACCTACCCGGGGTTTTTCCTGCCTGGTTAAGGTGACCTGACGGCGCTGCCTCGAAACAGCCGGTGTCATGATCCGCCCTCATCTGTCCCTGCGCCGCCGGGCCGGCGCCGGTGTGATCTGGATACGCCCGCCGGCAAGGCTGATCAAGGCTCCCGCAAGGGTCTGCTTCAGGACCGGGCGCCCATTTGCGGCTGCGCGGGGGCTCGCGGCCATGGCTTGATCGAGCACGGCCATCAGGGTCTCGACCTTGCCGAGTTCCGCCGGCCCTTCGTGCCCGAGCGCGTTGATGGCCCGCAGCAGGAGCCGCAGCCGGACCTCCTCCGGCAGGGTGGCGAAGGCGCCAGCCTCGAAACTTCGCATGCCCGGCCCATGCGGCGCATCGTCGCGATCCCTCAAGCGAAGGAAGCGCTCGGCCCCATCCGTCAGCACCTCCACCGCCGCATTGGCGCGCGCCAGTCTGCCTGCGAGCCGCGCCAGACTGCGGGCGTCGCCGCCCTCGGCCGCAAGCTGCGGCAACAGCGCACGCAGCCGCGGCCGGGTGAAGGCGGTGTCGCGGTTGGTGGGATCATCGGCAAAGCCGATCTTCGCGCGCTTCAGGGTCGCGATCAGTTGCGCCTTCGGGACGTCGAGCAGCGGGCGCGCCAGCACGATGCCGTCGCGTAGCGTGAGGCGCGCCATCGCCGACAGCCCGGCAAGTCCGCTGCCGCGGACGAGGCGCATCAACAGGGTCTCGGCCTGGTCGTCGCGGGTATGGGCGGTCAGCACATGGCTCGCACCGGCGCTGCGCGCGGCCTGCACGAGCAGGCGGTAGCGGGCCTCGCGCGCGGCCGCGGGCAGTCCCGTCTTCGGCTTGGCGCCGCGCCAGCGCAGGGTCCGGTGCGGCAAGCCGAGCTCGGTGGCGAGCCGCTTCACCTCGCGCGCCTCGCGTGCCGCCTCGGCCCGCAGGCCGTGATCGACGGTGACGACGGTGAGCTGCGGGCCGTGCGGGAGGCTGCGCTGCCAGCGCGCGGCGAGCCACATCAGCGCGATCGAGTCGGGACCGCCGGAGACCGCGAGCACCAGCGCGGGCGCGCTTCTGAGCCCGGCGAAGAGCTGCTTGGCTTCGCGCGCGGAGATCGGAGAATTGTCGTCGTCTGACATGACGCTGCCCGGCAATCGCCAGCGGATGGACCGACTGTTTAGCGCAGCACCATCCGCATTGTCAGCGATCAACGCTGCGCACCGAGCGCGATTTTACTGTTTGGGCATGATCTTTCCGGAAAACCGCTGCACGCTTTGCGCTGACGCGGCCCTTCGGGTCGGGATCATGTCCTAGCACTTCACCCGCTTCTGCTCGCGGTCGACGGCGGCTTTGACGCCGGCGGAGGCGCGCGGATATTTGCGGCCGACCTCGCCGAAGGCGGCGCAGGCGGCCTCCTTCTCCTTCAGCGCGGCCAGCGACTGGCCGAGCCGCAGCAGCGCGTCCGGCGCCTTGGCCGACTTCTCGTATTTGGTGGTGACGGCGAGGAAGGCTTCCGCCGAGTCGCGATATTGCTGGCGCTGGAAGTAGCTCTCGCCGAGCCAGTATTGCGCGTCCCCGAGGAGCGGGTCTCCAGGATATTTCTGCGCAAAGTTCTTCATGGTCTGCTCGGCGAGCGCGTAGTCCTTGCGCTGCATGTAGCCGATGCCGAGGTCGAACTCGTCGCGCGACGTCGCCGAGGGCGGCAGGGTCGCTAACCCGCCGCCGGCGGCAGGCGCGGGATAACCCTGTTGGGCCGGCGGATAGCCGGGCTGGGCTGCCGGGGGCGCGGCCTGCGGCTGATAGCGCGGGCTGGTATTGGCGAGATCGAGCCCCCCCCCCCCCCCCCGGCGTTGCGCCCGCCGGGGGCTCCTGCCGACATCGGCTGCTGGCCGCCGCCGAGCGCGCGCGGCGCGCCGGGCGCGCTCGGATTCTGGCTGGGGTCAAAGGCATCGCCGCGGCGGCGCGTGCCGGGGGCACCGGGCGCAGGCTGCTCCTGAACGATCGGTGCGGGAGAAGCGATCTGCGGCTGCTCGTAATTCGGCTGGGCGGGCTGCTGCTGGCGATAGGCCGGCGCGCCTTGAGAGGGCGAAATTTGGGCGGGCGGCACGGCGGCGACATTGGGCTGGACCGGCGCCTGTCCGGGCGCGGCCTGCGCACCGCCTTCGAGCGCCCGCAGGCGCTCCTCGAGCTGGCGGTTGCGGTATTGCAGCTCTTCGTTCTGGCCGGTGAGTTGGCGCAGCTGGTTCTCCAGCCGCTCGATCCGCATCTCGGGATCATCGTCCGACTGCGCGAAGACGGGCGAGCACAAGGAGAGCAGCGCGGCGGTCGCCACGGTGCCGGTTAATACCTTAAATCTGGATGACATCTTGCCCTGACGACGAAAGCGAAATGGCCTGCGACGGAACATTCGACGCGCCACACATTGAAGGGGAGTACGCCAAAAATGTGACTGCTACAAAGGGGTTTCTGTCACAGATCGCTGAAACGAAACCGGCGCCCGTGAGGGCGCCGGCATGATCGATTCCTGAAGATGAACGGCGCCTGACTGAACGTCAGGAGCTCGCGTTCAGCACGGTCACAGCGCGACGGTTCTGCGACCAGCAGGAGATATCGTTACAGACGGCGACCGGACGCTCCTTGCCGTAGGAGATCGTGCGCATGCGGTTCGGATCGATGCCGCGCGAGGCGAGGAACGAACGCACCGACTGGGCTCTGCGGGCGCCGAGGGCGATGTTGTATTCGCGAGTGCCGCGCTCGTCGGCATGACCTTCGATGGTGAAGCTGTAGCGCGGATAGGTCTGCAGCCACTGCGCCTGCTTCTCCAGGGTCACGATCGCCTGCGGGGTCAGATCGGTCTGGTCGCTTTCGAAGAACACGCGGTCGCCCACATTGACGACGAAGTCCTGCTGGCTGCCCGGCGTCGCCGCGTTGGCCATCGCATCCGTAGCAGAGTTCTTGTTGGCGCAGGCGCCCATCGACAGCGCGACAGCAAGCACTGCGGCCAGCTTCAATCCCTGGAGGATACGCATAGGATGTTTCATTCCGGAGCCTCCACGCTCACGTTAGTCCACTGCTGTCCGGTCTACAGGGGGTTGGTTAAGCGAACGTTCCGTCAACCTTGATGGGATGTTGCCAGAGCCGGTCAAATGCCCCCCACCCGGCGAAAAGCACCCGTCATGGTTAATGGGTTGTAAATGTGGCGCGAGGGTGAAGGCAAGCCGCGTTAACCGGCAAAATGGCTGGACTTGCTTGAATTTTGGGCCTGAGTCCGGGAAATCCCGGAGCGCCTTCGATCAGTCGGCCCCGCCGGAATCAGGCGTGAGCGGCATCCGGCACCAGCAGCGGCTGCTGCGGCGGCAGCTGGCGCTGCCCGCTGCGCCCGAACAGCATCCGCCGCTCGAAGGCGGTGGACCGCATGATCGGATAACGCTCGAACACCTTCTTGCGGAAGGTCGGGAAATCCGCCGCCATCAGTCCGAACGGCTTGGTGAGACCGGGAACCAGCCTCGGCTCGGCAATGGTCTCGTGCAAAAACACCCGCCGGTAGAAGGCCTGATGCTCGGGACGCACGATCGCAAGGCCGAGATCAGCATTGAAATGCTCGCAGGCCATGTAGGCGAGCCGGGTCGTCAGATAGGGCAATTCCGGCACCCGCTTCACCTGGTCGGGATCGGCGACAAACCGCGTGGGGTCGATCATGACCTCGCCGCGATCGAGTCGCGGCAGCAGGATATCGGGAAAGACATCGGCCGAGGTCGACTGCCGCCATTCCGACGTCAGCACGCTGATGCGCACGGAGCTGCAAAGCTCGCCGTGGAGATAGACGCCGAAGGTCCACGCGTTCGGCAGTTCGTCATACTGATCGGTGACGCGCGCGTCCGCAGATTCCTTGACGGCACCTTCGCGCAAATAGGCGCGGTAGCGGAGATTGTAGATATTCTCCTTCTCGGCCGCCGTGTCGGCGAGATGATAATCGACGTCGGTCAGGAGCTCTGCACCCCGTCCAACAGCCGAAATGATCGCTCTGGCTGAGGACTGCATTCCAACTCCTTACCCATCACCACTCACCGCACGCGCGCGGAACAACCTCCACGCGCGTGATGATTTATTAACAGCTTCTTAACAATGAAGCAAAGCAATCGAAGGGTTAGGGTTAATCCCCCGTAGCACTACGGTGCCCGGCAACAGACTGAAACGACAGGAAATTCTCGGAAGCGGAGTTAGGCGAAGGAACGCGAGCCGACGACCTGGAGCAGGCCTTCGTCGCGCCGTCCATGCGAGGCGTTGAGGAGCTGGCGCATCCGCACGGCGGGCACCGGACGGCTGAACAGATAGCCCTGCGCCTCGGAGACGGTGCCGTCGGCGCTGATCAGCTCGAGCTGCTCGTTGGTCTCGATGCCCTCGACCACGACCGCCATGCCGAGATCGGCGGACAGCCGCGCCACGCCGCGCAGCAGCGTCAGCGGCCGGTCGGTGTCGATGCCTTCGAGGAAGGAGCGGTCGATCTTCACCTTCTGCATCGGGAAGTTATGCAGGTAGCTGAGGCTCGAATAGCCGGTGCCGAAATCGTCGAGCGAGATGCGCACGCCGAGCGCATGCAGCTGCGACAGGATGTCGTGAGTGAGCTGGGTGTTGCGCAGCAGCGAGGACTCGGTGATCTCGATCTCCAGCCGATGCGCCGGCAGGCCCGAGACCTCCAGCGCGTAGCGGATCTCGCTCAGCACGTCGCGCTGGTGGAATTGCTGCGGCGAGAAGTTGACGGCGACGCTGACGCCCTCCGGCCACTTCATGCATTCCATGCAGGCACGGCGCAGGATCCAGCGGCCGAGATCGACGATCAGGCCCATGTCCTCGGCGACCGGGATGATGTCGACCGGCGACACCGTGCCGCGCACCGGATGATTCCAGCGCAGCAGCGCCTCGCAGGTGGTGATCTTGCCGGACTTGAGATTGACCAGCGGCTGGTAGAACAGCTCGAACTCCTCGTTGGCGAGCGCCTTGCGCAGGTCGAGCTCGAGGATGCGGCGGGCCTCGACGGTCGCCGCCATCTCGTCGCGGAAGAAGCAGAAGGTGCCGCGGCCGTCGGCCTTGGCGCGATACAGCGCCATGTCGGCGTTCTTGAGCAGCGTATCGGCGCTGATGCCCTCCGGCGAGGTCAGCGCGATGCCGACGCTGGCGCCGATCTCGACCAGGTGATTGTCGATGCGGTAGCGCTCGCTCAGCCGCTCGACGATGCGGCGGGCAAGGCTCGCGGCATCCTCGGGCGCGCCGATGTCCTGCTGGAACACGACGAACTCGTCGCCGCCGAAGCGGGCGACGAAATCCTCCGGCCGCAGCATCTCGCGCAGGCGGTTGGCGACCGCACAGAGCAGCTGGTCGCCGCAGGGATGACCGAGCGTGTCGTTGACCTGCTTGAACTGATCGAGGTCGATGAACAGCAGCGCGGACAGCCGTTCGGCATGGTGCGAAATCGCCAGAAGCCGCTCGATCTCGTCGCGGAAGGAGACCCGGTTGGGCAGCGCCGTGAGCTCGTCATAGCGGGCGAGATGGCTGATCCGGGCTTCCGCGTTGGTGCGTTCGGTGATGTCTTCCAGCAGCAGCACGGTGCCGCCGCCGGTCATCGGCTGGAAGGTCCAGGAGAGGGAGCGGCCGCGCGCGGGACTGGGATCGGCGGTGACGATCTCGCGGATCCGCGCGTGCTCGATCTCGGCCAGGATCTGGTTGCCGCTCTCGGCCGAGATGGAGCCTGCGGCGACGCAGGCCGACACGATGTCGGCTGCGGTGGCGCCGCGCTTGACCAGGTCCTCGGGCAAGCTCATCAGTTCGCCGAAACGATGGTTCATCACCGCAAGGCGCCCGTCGGCGCGAAACATGCACAGGCCGTGCGGCATGTTGTTGAGCGCGGTATCGAACTGGCTCGCCAGCGCGGATTCGCGGAAGCTCGAGGTCAGCGCCTTGACGAAGATCGCATGCAGGCTGAGGTTGATGTTCTTCAGGCCGATGAAGAAGAACACGAGCAGAATGGCAAGACCGATGTGATAGAAGCCGCCGTGCAGGAGCAGCGCGAGCGACATCGGACCGCAGGCGAGCGCGACGTGCCATTGGATCACCCGGGGCTGGCCGTAATTGCGGGCGGCGCCACCGGCGGTATAGCCGATGCCGATGGCGACACAGAGCATGTCGGCCACCGGATCCTCGTTGTTGTAGATCACGACGAAGGCCCAGACGCCGAGCACCGCCGCATAGCTCAGCGCGCCGATCCAGTAGCGCGGCTCCAGATACTTGGCTTCTTCGAATGACAATGGGTGCGTACGGTTTTCGTATCCGCGCATCTGGAACGCACGCGCGGTGCCGATGGCGATCAGCAGAAATGCGAGCGGCCACAGCCAGACATCGCCGGTCTTCAGCGCAGTCATCACCGCGGCCACGGCCGCGGAAGCCGAGCCCAGGAAAATCGCCCAGAAATTCTGCACCATAGAGTTGATGAGAGCGGCGTAGAGTATCGGCTCCAGCTCGTCTCGATCGCTCTGCTTCTGGTCGGCCAGCTGCATCGGCTTGTTACGCGTCCTGTTTGGAGCGTACTTTTACTCAGCCCAGGTGAAGCTTTCCTGAGGGAACATCGTTAAAGTCGGGTTGTTTTTCGGCAATAGCGAACCAATTTCCGCTGAAATATCAAGCAACTAGGCAAGCCTTGCCGGGCGCAAGGTGAAGGAAAGCCTACTTCGCGCACAGAAACCGAAAAAATCGGCGTGATTTTTCGAAAAGATCGCGCTTCCGAACGTGCGATCTATTGACCCGCCGTCGAAGACAGTAGCGGCGACCATGCCGGGTCGGAGGCGAAGCCCGGCGTCGGCACCTTCAACTCGTTGCGGCCGGAGATGTCGACGGAGTACAGCGACGGCCCGCCATTGCCGCCGGGATCGCGGAAGAACATCAGCACGCGGCCGTTCGGCGAGAAGGTCGGGCCCTCGTTGTGGAAGCCGGAGGTGAGGAGCCGCTCGCCGGAGCCGTCCGGCTTCATGACGCCGATCGAAAACTGCCCGCCGCCTTGCCTGGTGAAGGCGATGTAGTCGCCGCGCGGCGACCACACCGGCGTCGAATAGCTGGCATTGGTGTCGTCCTTGGAGAAGGAGATGCGCTGCGCAGCTCCCCCGCCCGCACCCATCACGTAGATCTGCGACCTGCCGCCGCGATCGGACTCGAAGCAGATGCGGGTGCCGTCCGGTGAGTAGGACGGAGAGGTGTCGATCGCCGGCGTGTCGGTGAGGCGCGTGGTCGAGCGCGAGCGCAGATCCATCACGAACAGGTTGGAATTGCCGCCCTGTTGCAGGCTCATGATGACGCGCTGACCGTCGGGCGAGAAGCGCGGCGCAAAGGTCATGCCGGGGAAGTTGCCGACGATCTCGCGCTGGCCGGTCTCGATGTTGAAGAGATAGACCTTTGGATCGCCCTGCCCGAACTCCATATAGGTGATCTCTTGCGAGTTCGGCGAGAAGCGCGGCGTCAGCACGAGGTCGGAGCCGCGGGTCAGATAGCGCACATTGGCGCCGTCCTGGTCCATCATCGCGAGCCGCTTGACGCGGCGCTCCTTCGGCCCGGACTCGTCGACGAACACCACGCGGCTGTCGAAATAGCCCTTCTCGCCGGTCAACTTCTCATAGATCTGATCGGAGATGATGTGGGCGATGCGGCGCCAGTATTCCGGCGAGGTGAAATATTGCTGGCCGGCGAGCTGCTGGCCGGTGACCACGTCCCACAGGCGGAATTCGGCCTTGAGCCTTCCGTCCGGCTGCCGCGTCATGCGGCCGGTGACGAGGGCCTGCGCATTGAGGGTCTTCCAGTTCTCGAATTGCGGCGCGACGTCGATGTTGCTGATGCGCTCGATGAAGGCGGCCTGGTCGATCGGGGCAAACAGGCCCGAGCGCTTCAGATTGTTGGTGATGACCTGCGTGACGCCGTTGCCGACGTCACCGTCGGCGGGCGAGCCCGGCACGAAATTGCTGATCGCGATCGGAATCGGCCGAAACTCCGTGGGATCGATGCGAAGCCGTCCCTGCGGCTGCTGAGCGAAGGCCTGTCCGCCTCCGAGCATCGCAAGCGTCGATCCTGTCAGGGTCATGAAGCGGCGGCGGTTCATCGAGCGGACGTCAATCATTGCAAAGTTCTTTTGTTCGGATGTCACAACATATCTTTCAGGCCGAAAGTCATCGGAATGAGCTTCCAGCTCTCGTACTGCTGCTTCGGCATGAATGAATAGACCTGGCACTGCACGATGGCGCGCTTGGCGCTCTCGGCCACCGCCTGGGCGATCGAGCGCGACGGCCCCCGCACCGCGACGACGACGGGCTCTGACGCGAGCGATCCGTCGATCTTCATGGGAATGTCGATGTCGGCTTCGTACTGGTCGGCGTCCTGCCCGTTATAGGTCGGCGTGAAGCAGCGCTTGACCGCGCCCTGGAACGCACCGCGCCAGGTCGCAACGTTGTTGGCGGCCGTCCCGGTCGCCGATCCCAGCGCGGCGGACGCATTCAGCGCCGAGCCGGTGAGCTCGTGCCGGGTCGCAGCGCGCTTGTCGAGGTCGCGCTGGATCTGCGCGGGATCGAAGCTGCGCTCCTTGGGCTTCGGCTGCTGCTGCGGCTGCACCGCCGCGACCTTTTGCTCCGGCGGCTTGGGCGGCGGCTTCTTGGTGTCCAGCTTCTTCTGGAGCTCGGCGATCGGATCTTCCTTGGCCGGATCAGGCTTCTTTTCCTGCGGCTTCGGTTCTTCCTTCGGCTTCGCCTCGGCGACCGGCTTGGGCGGCTCGGGCTTCTTCTCGACCGGTTTCTCGACGGGCTTCGGCGGCGGCTCGGGCGTCGAGTTGGTCTTGATCAGCTCTTTCTTCTCGGTGACCTTGCCGACGGCGTCCTCTTCGGGCTTGGGCTCGGCGATCTTCTCGACCTTGGGCTTCGGCTTGTCCTTCTCGCCGGTCTTCTGCCCCGCCATCATCTTCGCGAGCTGATCGGAGGAGATGATGTCGATCGGGAGCGACTCTTCCGGCGCGACGTAGGCCCTGCTGCTAAAGGTGACCAGCCCCCATCCAAGCACGAGGACATGGAGGGCAATCGACGCAACGAGTGTCTTGTCGACGTTCACCTTCACGGCTTACCCCTGGTCCGCTTCCGTGACGAGCGCCAGCTTCTTGAACCCCGCGCCGGACAACAGGCCCATCACCCTGGCCACCGTGCCGTAATCCGCCTTCTTGTCGGCGCGCAGATAGATCCGTTCCTCGAGACCGCCGCGCGCGTCCGTGATCGCCTTCAGCTTCGGCACCAGCTCGTTGATCGCGATCTCGGCGTCGTTGATGAACACCTTGCCCTTGATGTCGACTGACATCTGGATCGGCTTCTGGTCGTTCTGCTCGAGGCTCTTGGCCTGAGTCTGCGGCAGGTCGAGCGGCACGCCGACCGTGAGCAGCGGCGCCGACACCATGAAGATGATGAGCAGCACCAGCATCACGTCGACCATCGGCGTGACGTTGATCTCGGCCATGACCGGCTTGCGCCGGCTGCGGCGGCCGCCGCCTCCGGACGAACTCGCGACGTTCATGCCCATGGTCTGGTGCCCAAATTGCCCTTCACACTATACATGCCGTCCGTCAGCCCCGCTCGTCGATCTGACGCGATAGAATGGCTGAAAATTCATCGGCGAAGCCTTCGAGCCGCTGGGCCTGCCGGTTCACCTCGGAGGTGAACTTATTGTAGAAAATAGTGGCAGGAATGGCGGCGATAAGGCCGACGGCGGTCGCAAACAGCGCCTCGGCGATACCGGGGGCGACCACCGCCAGGGAGGTATTTTTCGACGCCGCGATCGACTGGAAGCTCGACATGATGCCCCAGACCGTGCCGAACAGGCCGACAAAGGGACCGGCGGAGCCGACGGTGGCGAGCACCAGCAGGCGCCGTTCGAGGCGCTCGACCTCGCGCGCGATCGAGACGTTCATCACCTTGTCGATGCGCATCTGAAGGCCCGCGACCGAGCGGGCGTGGCTCTCGAACGAGCGCTTCCACTCGCGCATCGCCGCGACGAAACAGGCCGCCATGGAATGCGTCGGCTTGGCCGAGAGGGTGCGGTAGAGCTCCTCGATCGACTCGCCGGACCAGAAGGCCTGCTCAAAACGGTCCATCGAGCGGCGGGTGCGGGCAAACAGGAAGATCTTGTCGATGGCGATCGCCCAGACCCAGACCGAGCAGGACAGAAGTCCCAGCATCACCGCTTTCACGATCCAGTGAGCCTGCCAGAACAGCGCGATCAGCGACACGTCCGCGGAAGCGGCAACCGGAAGGGCTGACTGAGCCACGTCGGCCGGATTCATAAGCAGTATCCTCTCAAGGCGATCGTTACCCGATGTTCCGCGGCAGCAAATGACCGCCGGTTCCCCCAACTGCCGCGCTAGAACCGGCGCGGCCGGCAAGCCCGCTCAAAGCCTTGTCTTTCTGGGGTGCAAGGGGGCTCGTCCAAAGCCGGCCGCCTGCATTCCCTGCCAAGATGTCAAAACTATGGGCCTCGACGACGGCTATGGGCGCGATTGTCCATCCTTACCAGAGCCCGGCGATAGTTAATGCGGGGTTACCGGAGCTGAATTTGGCTGCGGGAAAGCCAGGCGGCGCAGGCGGTTGGCCGCTTTGCCGCAGGACGAGGCGGTGCATGGCGGCCGGTAGACCGGAGCCGGATCCCACTGGCGAGGCCGGTTCCCGCCACCCTTGCGGGGAAGGCTAGGGAGGGGGTGCCGCACGGGGACTCCCACGTGACGAAGAAATCGGACGCGCACGACGGACACACCATTTCCCGGGCTACCCCTCCCTTGCCCTTGGGGGAAGGGAACGCAGCAGGACTGGTGGCGCTACGACACTGCGAACGGACGCCCCTTCTGGAACCTCCTCCCCCGCCCAGCCCGAAATCGCTGGGAGCGTCGTGTGCGCCACAGCTACACCACGTCCACATGCTCCATCTCGCATCTCACGGCGGGCACGAGCTGATAGGCTGAGCTCGCGGACAATAGTGCGCCGGCATCACCGGCCAGCCCGAGGAGCGTCCCTTGCAAAAACCACAAACCAATGTGCGGTGGATGGCCGCCGCGATCGTATCGGTCGGCCTCGTCACGTTCGGCGCCGCGCGCGCGGCGTCGGTCGCGCCGGTCGCCGCGCAAAACGGCATGGTGGTGTCCGCGCAGCGTCTGGCGACCCAGGTGGGTGTCGATGTGCTGAAGCGCGGCGGCAATGCCGTAGATGCCGCTGTGGCCGTCGGTTATGCCTTGGCCGTCGTCTATCCGGCCGCCGGCAATCTCGGTGGTGGCGGCTTCATGACGATCCAGCTCGCCGACGGCCGCAAGACCTTCCTCGATTTCCGCGAGACGGCTCCCAAGGGCGCGACTGCGAACATGTATCTCGACAAGGACGGCAACGTCATCAAGGGCCTTTCCACCAAGGGGCATCTTGCCGTCGGCGTGCCAGGATCCGTCTCGGGGATGGAATATGCGCGCGAAAAGTACGGCACCATGAAGCGAGCCGACCTGCTCGCTCCCGCGATCCAGCTCGCCGAACAGGGATTTGTGCTCGACCAGGGCGATGTCGACCTGTTGCGCACGGCGACGAAGGATTTCGGGGAAGACCCCGCGTCCGCCAGTATCTTCCTCAACAACGGCAAACCGTTCGAAGTGGGTGAGAAGCTCGTGCAGTCGGAACTCGCCAAGACACTGCGCGAGATCAGCAGCAAAGGCACCGACGGCTTTTACAAGGGCTGGGTCGGCAGCGCCATCGTGGCATCGAGCCAGGCTGGCAAAGGCCTGATCACGCAGGACGACCTCGACGGCTACAAGACGCGCGAGCTCGCACCCGTCGAATGCGACTATCGCGGCTACCACGTGATCTCCGCGCCGCCACCGAGCTCGGGCGGCGTCATCATCTGCGAAATCCTGAACGTCCTGGAGGGCTATCCGCTGAAGGAGCTGGGCTATCATTCCGCGCAGGCCGTGCACGTGCAGATCGAGGCCATGCGGCACGCTTACGTGGACCGCAACAGCTATCTCGGCGATCCGGATTTCGTGAAGAATCCGCTCGACCGCCTCCTCGACAAGAATTACGCGACAAAGATCCGCGCCGTGATCGATCCGAACAAGGCCGCGATCTCCGAGGACATCAAGCCTGGCGTCGCGCCGCACGAGGGCAGCAACACCACGCATTATTCAATCGCGGACAAGGACGGCAACGCGGTATCGGTGACGTACACGCTGAACGATTGGTTCGGCGCCAAGGTGACGGCGGCCAAGACCGGCGTACTGCTGAACGACGAAATGGACGACTTCACCGCCAAGGTCGGGGTGCCGAACCTTTATGGCCTGGTCCAGGGCGAGGCGAATGCCATCGCTCCGGGCAAGCGACCGTTGTCCTCGATGAGCCCGACCATCGTCACCAAGGACGGCAAGACCGTCATGGTCGTGGGCACGCCCGGCGGCAGCCGCATCATCACGGCTGTCTTGCAAACCATGATCAACGCGATCGATTACGGCATGAACGCGCAGGAGGCCGTCGACATGCCGCGCATCCACCAGCAATGGCTGCCTGATATGACCAATGTCGAGAACTACGCGCTGTCGCCGGACACGCAGAAGATCCTGGAGGGCATGGGCCACAAATTCGGGCCGCCGCAACCGGCCAACCACCTCGCGGTCATCATCGTCGGCGCGCCCTCGCTGAACGGCAAGCAAGTCGGCAACAACCGCTATTACGGGGCCAACGATCCACGCCGCAACAGTGGATTGGCGGCCGGGTATTGATTCGTAGCCCGCATGAGCGGAGCGACATGCGGGATTTTCGGGCGGTCCCGGATATCGCTTCGCTCATCCGGGCTACGGCGCCCTGCCCTCACCACTTCTCCTTCGAGGTCCGCACATCGAGCTCGAACGACCAGGCTCGTTCGGGCTGGCGGTAGAGGAAAGCGAAGGCGTCGACGATGCCTTCGATGTCGATCAGGCTGTCTTCGCGGCTCGCCGCATCGGGAAAGCGCGAAAAGATCTTGTCGCCGGCGATCGCACCGTCGACCACGACATGGCCGACATGGATGCCGTCGCTCGCATATTCCTTGGCCATGGCCTGCGCCAGCGTGCGCAGGCCGGCTTTTGACGAATTGAAAGCACCATAGCCGGAGCGTCCGCGCAGCGAGGCGCTGGCGCCGGTGAAGAGCAGCGTGCCTGACTTCTTCGGCACCATGCGACGCACCGCCTCGCGGCCGAACAGGAAGCCGCCGAAGCACACGACGCGCCAGGCCTTCTCGAAATAGTCGGCTTCCATCTCGATGATCTTGCCGGGCGTATTGTTGCCGGCGTTATAGATGGCGAGATCGAGGTCTTCGCCGGCGGCATCAAACAGAGCGACAACGTCGCTCTCGCTGGTCGCGTCCACGACGATGGGCACGGCCGCTCCGCCCGCCTTGATGATGTCGTCTGCAACCGCCTGCAACGCGGACAGCGTGCGGCCCGCGACGATCACCTTGAGCCCATCGGCCGCAAAGCGCTTGCAGAGCCGTGCCCCGAGCCCGCGGTCCGGGCCGACACCGATCACGATTGCCGTCTTCATGGGGTCGCTCCGTACAATGATGGGATCAGGCCGCCGAGGCAGGTTCGGGGCAGTTGGTCAGCCGCGCGGGATTGCCGACGGCCGTGCAGCCAGCGGGAACGTCTGACGTCACGAGCGCGTCGGCGCCGATCTTGGCGAAATCGCCGATGCTGATGTCGCCGAGGATTGTCGCACCGCCGCCGATATAGACGCCGCGGCCGATCCGCGGCGAGCGCGTCGGCAGTTCACTGCCGCGGCCGATGCTGACGTTCTGGAGGATGGTGACCTCGTCGCCGATGACCACGTTGGCGCCGATCACGATGCCCGTGGCATGGTCGAGATAGACGGACGATCCGACGCTGGCGGCCGGATGGATGCTGACCTGCAAGGCATTCGAGGCCTCGTTCTGGAACAGGAGCGCCGCATCGCGATGATCGTGCTGCCAGAGCCAGTTCGAGACGCGCCAGGCTTGCAGCGCGACATAGCCCTTGAAATGCAGCAGTGGCGGCAACAGGTCGGCGATGGCGGGATCGTGGATCGCGATGGCCTGCAAGTCGCGGCTGGCCACCTCGATCAGATCGAGCGAGCCGCGAAAGGCATCAAGGGAAAAGGCCGAGAAGCGCGTGCGTTCGGCTTCGCTGCCGCCGAGCCGACGTCCGATCAGATCGGACAAGGCCGCGGCGAAATCATCATGAGCGAGAATGGTGCCGGCAAGGGCCTTGCCGAAGACCGGATCGGCGTCCGCCGCGCGCTGCGCCTCGCCGCGGACATTTTGCCAGAGGCTGTCGCTCGCCATGATCGCAGCTTCCGCCATCGCCGCCTCCGGTCCATCCGCGCTTGTAGCGGCGAATATAGGCGGTCCGCATCAAGGCGCCAGCCTCCCTGCCGGGACGCGCTTGCTCTCGCCCGCAAGGTCGGGCCGGGCCCGCTTGCGCAGGCTGAGGGCATAAAGCCAGCCACCCGCCGCGACCAGGGCGGGCAGACCATAGAGTGCGAAATCGCGGAGCAGGATCATGGTTCGATACTCTTCTGCGCAAACGAGATCGCACGGCGGAGTGCGAACGAAGCAAACCAATAGACATAGAGGCTGAGAAAGAACCGCCAGGACTCGCCGACCTGCCACTGCGGATAAAGCTGAACCTCCGTCGGCCATCGATTGAGGAATGCGATCGCCGTCGGCACAAGGGTTCCGAACCGGTCGAACAGAACCGAGGCGCGCTCGACGAGCGCGATGCGCTGGCTGATCTCTTTGCGTTCGGCCGCGGTCATGGTCGTACCCGTTGGCGCGCACGGGCGGCGCGCTGGCAGGGCTTGGTCGGGCCTGGCGCGAATCGGGTTCTACCGGTCCTGCACATGTGCGTGATCAACGCCACATAGCGAATGCCGGCCGGGACACAGGCGGAAATGGCAGTCGGGATCGGACGCGCAGCCGCCATAGACGACGCTGATATAGCCCAGCACCGCGAAGGCGGTCACGCCAAGCAGCAGGCGGGTCCGGAGGTCCATGATGCGCCTCGTCCAGACAAGAGCAGCGCGGCCCGGTGCGACGGCGCGCGCAAGTCTTGGTGTCGACGAACTGGGCGCGGGTTCTAAGCGGCTTGGTCGCCACCCTCTGCGCCTTCATGGCCGGGCATAGCCGTCCGAAGGACGGCGTCGCTTCCGCTCGCCTATGCCCGGCCATCCACGCCTCGCCATGCGGTACGAAGAACGTGGATGCCCGGGACAAGCCCGGGCATGACGACCTCTCATCTGCGTGGAACGGAGCTCTCCCCAAAACCAAACCGCCCGCCTGCGGGGTACGCAGGCGGGCGGCTCGGGGCCATCAGGACTTTGGGGGCATGCGCCTGAAGGCTTTGAGAGGTGTCCAGATCAACCCTGCGGCTGGTCGTTCGGCGGCGGAGTCGGACGCGTCTTGTGCTGCGCCATGAACTGGTCGAACTCTTCCTTGTCCTTGGCGTGACGCAGACGGTCGAGGAAGTTCCTGAACTCGACCTGCTCCTCCTCGAGCCGCTGCAGCGTCTCGGTGCGGTATTCGTCAAAGGCGCGGTTGCCGCTGGAGGGCGGGCCGAAGCCGAAGCCGAAACCGCGGCGCTCCATGCGGCCGCGCATGCGGTCCATCTTGTACTGCATCCGCTCCATCTTGTTCTGCCAGCGATCCTGGTGGCTCCAGCAACCCATTTTTCTGCTCCCGAGTGTGAAAAAGAGAAGGGCAAGTCCGATCGGCCACCAGATGATGAAGCCGAGGATGGTCACGGCGATCCAGCCGGGATGCCAAGGCGAGTCGAGCATATGGGGGCGCTCATAATGTTGGTCCGAGGGGCCGCGCCATCGATTGACATCAGCGGTGTAGGCCATTTCCCATCTCCATGACGGCATCTGCGCCGTTGTGAATGTAAATAACATTTACATAGCTAGACCATCCCGCGATTTTGTCAAGCCGGCCGCCCGACAGGCCGGGCGAATTATTTGCGCAATTTTATTTCGGCTTGCCCCAGGGGCCACCGGGCGGCACGCCAGAACCGGAGGACGCCTCCGGTGGCACCGGCGGCGGCTCGGCGGTTTTCGCGGGCGGACGGCGATCGGTCGGGAAGCCGAGCCCGCGCAGATAGATCAGCACCTCGGCTTCGAGCAGCTCGTCCGGCGACATCGGCAGTTTTCGCCGCGCGGCATCGCCACGGGAGAACAGCGAGGCCACGCCATGCGCCATCGACCAGATGTGCAGCGCCATCATCATCGCCGGCGGCCGCGGCGTGCCGGGCGGTGCGAGTGCCGCGAGGCGCTCTGCCGCAGCGCGAATGATGTTGAAAGCGCGTTCGCTCGCGGCCTGGAGTGCCGGATTGGCGTCGACCGGCAGGCCGGACTCGAACATCGCGTTATAGAACGCCGGCTCCTCGCGGGCGAAGGCGAGATAGGCCCTGCCGACCCGCTCGAACGCGGTGACCGTATCGGGCCGGCCGTCGTCCCAGGCCGCGGTCAAGCGCGCCTCGAACTGCTCGAAGCCGCGCTGGGCGATCGAGGACAACAGCTCGTCGCGGTCGCGGAAGTGCCGGTAGGGCGCCGCCGCGCTGACGCCGGCCATGCGCGCGGCATCGGCAAAGGTGAAGCCGGCCGCGCCCTTCTCGGCAATCAGCCCGAGGGCAGCCTGCAACAAGGCTTCCTTCAGGTTGCCGTGATGATAGCCGCGCTCGGCGCGGCGCGTCTCCTTGCGCCAGCTCATGTGAATAGCTTTTACATGAGCCGCGCGTGAAGTCACTAGCGCAAGCTGGGTTTGGTGAACCCGTATTTTCACTGCCATTCCGGGGCGATCCGCAGGGACCGAACCCGGAATGACGCTGCCTGCCCTAACCGCCGGGGATCGGCAGCACCGGCATGATCTCGACGCGCTCGCCGGGGAAGATCGCGAAGTGCGGGTGGTTCTCAAACATCTTCGCGGCCGCTTCATGGGACGCGGCGCGGACCACGGTGAAGGCGCCCATCTCGTTGGCGATGTCGGCAGTGCCCTTCTCATCGACCCGCTTGGTCTTGCCGAGCGGACCGCCCATCGCCTGGATCGCGCCTTGATGCTTCTCGACCCAACCCTTCCAGGCCGCGATGCCCTCCTGCTCCTTCGCCTTGCGCTCGGCGTCTGACATCGCGTTCCATGCAGCCCATTTCGGGCTGGTCTTGCTGCCGAGGAAGACGGCGAGATAGGTGTCGGTGCTCATCGGTTCTCTCCCTTGTTGATGACGGCCGCGAATTCCAATCGCGGCCGCTTTGGCTATTTCTTCAGACCGTCGAAGCCGGCGGCGGCGGCCTGCACGTCCGGCGGAAAGTCGGTTATCTCCTGCACCTGCCGGATCTCGATCACATCATTGGCCGAGGCCGGGCATCTCTTGGCCCACGCGATCGCCTCCGCACGCGAGGCGACCTCGATCATCCAGTAGCCGCCCAGCACTTCCTTGGCTTCAGCGAAGGGGCCGTCGGTCACAACGGGCTCGCCGGTCGCGAACGACACGCGCGCGCCCATCGAGGGCGGATGCAGGCCGTCGAGCGTGATCAGGATGCCGGCATCCTTCAGCGCCTCGTTATAGCGCATCATCGCGGCGACGCGCTCGGGATCGAGTTGCACGTCCGGCGGTGCGGTCTCGTAGCCGAGCGGGATCATCAGCATCATGAATCGCATGGGCAGTTCCTTGCTTACCTTCTCATTCCGGGATGCGCGGCGCGGCGCAGGCCCGGAATCCATTCATCGACAATCTCTGCGGCCCGATGGATTCCGGGCTCAGCCCTGCGGGCTGCCCCGGAATGACGGGGGAGATGAGCGTGCCGAACCGGCCCGCGCTCCCCTGTAAGACGAATGCCTTGCTATAGAACCGACACCGTGGCGAAAATTATTTCGGAGGTCACGCTTCGGAGGTTCCTGCGTCAGCGCGGCTGCGGCAGGAACCGGCCGTCCTGGAACGCAGCACCGAAATAGACCTCGATCCGGCGGACCTTGCCGCCGGCGAAGGTGAAGAACTCGGTGTTGCGAAAGCTCCTGCCACCTGTCGCCAGGCAGCGATAGGTGACAAAGGCCTCGTCGCCGACGACGAAGATGCGCTCGATATCGTGGCGCGCGATCCAGCCGGTGTCCCGCCAGCAGCGTTCGAAATAGGTCGCCTTGTCGAGGTCGTCGTCGAACGGGCTGGTGAAGCGGAAATCGTCGGCGAGTGCCTCGCTCACCCGTTGCCGGTCATTGGCGAGATAGGCGGCGAAGAGGTCTCGGATCAGGTGCGCGTGGTCGTCAGGCATCGGTCGGTCTCCTTGGTGGAGGTCGTGTAGAAGACGGTACAGCGGCGGCCGCGCCGACATCGCGCGAGGCGTTCCGCCGGCAGAACGCAACAATATGTCGAGTGGTTCTCGTCCAGATCGATGAGCATGGTCAGGGCCGTTCTCGTCGGGACCAAAGCGAAGTAAAAGACCAAACCCAAGGGCCGCACGCCCCTTTCGAACACAGGACGGATCAGCAAATGCCGCAGGCCCCGCAAAAAGTCGCCCTCGTCACCGGAGCCGCGCGCGGCATCGGGCTTGCGACCGCGAAGAAGTTCCTTGGCGAGGGCTGGCGCGTGGCGCTGCTCGACATTGAGGGGGAGTTGCTCGGCCGCGCGGTCGCCGAGATCGGCCAGGACGAGGCGACGCTCGCGCTGACCTGCGACGTCTCCGACGCGGCCGCGGTCGGCGCTGCGATGGCGACGATCGAGCGGCGGTTCGGCCGGCTCGATGCGCTGGTCAACAATGCCGGGATCGCCGTGTTCGCGCCGCTGATGGAGACGTCGGATGCCGACTGGCGCCGCGTGCTCGAGGTCAACCTCACCGGCCCGTTCCTCTGCACCAAGGCCGCGGTGCCCTTGATGCGCGACAGCGACGGCGGCGCCATCGTCAACATCACCTCGATTTCGGCGGTGCGCGCCTCCACCTTGCGCTCGGCCTACGGCACCAGCAAAGCGGGGCTCGCGCACCTGACCAAGCAGCTCGCGGTCGAGCTCGCCTCGCTCAACATCCGCGTCAACGCGGTCGCGCCGGGGCCGGTCGACACCGCGATGGCCAAGCAGGTGCACACCAAGGAGATCCGCGCCGACTATCACGACGCCATTCCGCTCAACCGCTACGGTCTCGAGGAGGAACTCGCGGAGGCGATCTTCTTCCTGTGCTCGGGACGCGCGAGCTACATCACCGGCCAAATTTTGGCCGTCGATGGCGGCTTCGATGCGGCCGGCATCGGCCTGCCGACGCTGCGCGGGCAACGGCGCAACGGGTAGGCACAGGATTTGTAGGGTGGGCAAAGGCGCGACGCGCCGTGCCCGCCACCTTCTCCGGATTTGTGGTGCCAATGATTTGTTGTGCCAATGTTGGCACGCGGAGCCTGTCATCGGGCGCGCATTCGCGCGACCCGGTGGCTTTGCCCACCCGACGACGTCGAATGTGCGGAGAGTACCATGCAACGTGCCGCTTTGGTCATAGCCCTGATGCTCGCGACCGCCCTGCTCGCCTCCGCACCCGTTGCCGCCGAAATCCGCATCGTCCAGTCACCGGGCGGACAGGTCGGACCGTTCCTCGACCTGTTCGAGAAGGTGCGCGAGAGCGGCGAGCGCGTGGTGATCGACGGCCCCTGCCTGTCCGCCTGCACGCTGGTGCTGAGCATCGTGCCGGGCGAGCGCATCTGTGTCACCAAACGCGCCGTGCTCGGCTTCCATGCCGCGCGGTCGGTCGACCGGCGCGGGCGCTTCTATGCCGAGCCGGAAGCCTCCGACGCGGTGCTCCAAGCCTATCCGGGGCCGGTGCGCGACTGGATCGGCCGCCGCGGCGGCCTCACCTCACGGTTGCTGTTGCTGAAGGGGCGCGACCTCGCCGCGATCTATCCGCGCTGCCGGTGAGGATCAGGCGGCCACCGGCCGTGTGACCAGGTTGAGCCCGCCGCTGTCCGACGATTGAGCAATTTTGCGGAATTTCGGCTCTCCGGACGCCGAATCCGCTCAACCGCTTCGCAATGCCTGCACAATTTACGCGGTTTGCAGCTTCTCCCTGCAGTCTATGATGGTTGCGGCCAGACTGAGGCCGCGGCGGCGTCACAATCTCAGCAATGGTCACAGACTAGAATGGTCCCGCTTTTTCAAGATTACTCATTTTCAAATGGGGCGCATGCCATGCAGCCCATCGACTTTCGCTACCGCCTGTCGGACCAGGGACGGATCGTCCTCGGCCAACTGAGCTCCGAGGAAACCGTCGAATTCGAACTGCTGTCACGGCGCGACCGCGAGGGCCTGATGGACCTGCCGTCCGAGCTGCGGCTGCTCGAGCTCTACGTGAAGTATGTCGGCTCGGGCGCAGAAGCCGCGCTCGCGCCGACGGAACCCGCCTGGCACGACATCGCGCCGTCGCGACCGAGGAGACCGCCGCCTTCGCGGATGGCGCGGCCGCGCAACTACGTCGTTTCGATGATCGTGATCGCAAGCGTCAGCTTCACGCTCATCGCATTGCTTGTGAGCTAATGGCGCTTGTGAGCTAATGGCGCTCGTGAGCTAGCACGCAAGCGCGCCGGCGAAATTGCGCCGATCTCGCGCGACGTCGGGTTCTAGAAGAACCCCTGGATCATCTGCGCCAGTTCCATGCTCGCGCAGATGAGCATACCCCAAAGTGCAAAGTTGATCTGTAGCGCCGCTGCCATCGGTCGCTCCCCTTCCAAGTCACGCCCATCCCAGTTTGTACAATTTATGAAGGAATCATTAGCGATTCTGACGCGCTGTTCACAGCCTAATATTGCGCCAGTTGTTGTGCGATGCGGTCCCGATCATTTCACGAAGCGGCCCCACTGCTCTCGCAAAGTCATGCGAATCGAGACTCCATATTCGGTCATGCCGGCCACGTCTTTTCCCTTAGGTTCCATTTAACCGACGCGATGCAAAGTCTCTCACGCGGATTTTGCGTGTCGCGTACCGCACTGAGGGTTCGGCATGATGCGACACGGCTTCGTCTTGCTCACTTTTTGCGCAGCGCTCATGGGCTGCGCGGCGGCGCCGGCGCAGGAGCGCCGACCGATCGCATGGGACGGCCTCGGACAGAACCCGAACCGGCCACCCGTCACAAAGCGGCGCGCAGCGACCCCCGCACCTGCGCAGGAAAATCCCAACCAGGAACGGGAAAGAGTGCTCGGCACCTTGCGCCCCTACTCCGAAGCGTGGTGGGCGGTCCATGACGAAATCGAGGCGGAGAACGACAGGCAGCTCGGCACGAAGCTCGTGATCTGCCCTCGCTGCGTCCAGTCGCTGTCACCCGGCGAGGACGTGACCGGATCGGTCCGTTGAGACAGCAAGCGGCCGCTCCGGCGATGACCTGACCGCCTTGGGCGCGCCCCTCACCCGCAATAATCGAGCGAGAGGCGCCACGTATCAGGCGGTCGCGCCTGTCACATGCCTTCCGCCGGGCAGTTCACCATCCAGGGAATGCCGAACTTGTCGACGCACATGCCAAAACCCTTGGCCCAGAACGTCTTGCTGAAGGGCATGGTGACGGTGCCGCCGTCGGCGAGCGCGTTGAACTTGCGCTCGGCGTCCGCGACATCGGCGATCGTCAGCGAGATCGAGAAGCCCTGCGGCTTCTGGACATGCTCGGGCGGCGCGTCGGAGGCCATCAGCACGCTGCCGCCGGGCAGCGACAGCCGCGCATGCATGATCGTCTTCTCGCGGCCGGGTGCGGCCGGCATGTCCGGCGGCGCGTCCGAGGCGCGCATCATCGCGTCGATCTTGCCGCCGAGAACCTTGGCGTAGAAGTTGAACGCCGCTTCGCAGGTGTCCTGATAGAACAGATAGGGATTGAGCATCGTGTCTCTCCTTTTCTTTCCTTGGGCAATGAGGCTCATTGTTTCTCGGTGAGCTTCTTCAGGCTGGCGAGACCGGCCTCGAAATCCTTGCCGATCATGCTGTCCATGTTGATGAAGACCTGCATCACCTTCGACATGAAGGGCGCCGGACCGTACATCGCCCATGTCACCAGTGTGGCATCGCCTTGCGGCACAAAGGTGAACTCGGCGGTGTTGTGGCCCTCAAAGGGACGCTCGAAATCGAGCTTGATACGGAGCTTCGACGGCGAATTCGCCTCGAGGATCTCCATGTGGCCGGCGCCGACATTGTTGTTGCCGTCCCAGGCATAGGTCGCGCCCTTTCCTGGCGCGGTTCCGCCGAAGCTGCGCTTCATGGCGGGGTCGCGGGCCTCGTAGGGCGACCAGGCGGTCCAGCGATGGAAATCGGCAACCAGCGGATAGATCGCATCGGCCGGCGCCTTCAGGGCGAGGCTGCGTTCGACACGGAAGGAGTCGGGCTTGGTCAAGGCGAAGACGAGGACGGCCACGATCCCGACCGCGAGCACGACGGCGATGATGGCAATGGCTTTCAGCATGAATGGCTCCCTGGATATGGGCTAAGGACGAACGGAGGAGGCTGGGGCCGACAAGACGGAACAGAAATTTTTGGCGCGCCGCCAACGCCACGTCATGGCCGGGCCTAGCCGTCCGAAGGACGGCGTCGCTTCCGCTCGCCTATGTGCCGGCCATCCACGTTCTTGGCGCGGATGAAAAGAACGTGGATGTCCAGGACAAGCCCGGGCATGACGATGTGGAAACACCCCGTCCTATTTCGCCTTCGCACCCTGCCTGGCGCTCCCGTTGCCGCTCTTCGGCTGGCTGTCCCGGATCAGGCGATCGACGTGCATGCGGATGTGGGCGGCTTCAGCCGAGGTGTTGGCGAGCGCGATGGCGCGGTCGAAGGCGATGCGGGCTTCGTCATTGCGACCGAGCTGCATCAGGAAGGCGCCGCGCACGCCGTAGAAATGGAAATAGTTGGCAAGCTTCGGCGCCAGCGGCTCGATCAGGTCGAGCGCGGCTTGCGGCCCGCGTACCTTGGACACCGCGACCGCGCGGTTGAGCGTCACCACCGGCGAGGGTTGCACCAGTTCGAGCGCACCATAGAGCAGGTCGATCTGGGCCCAGTCGGTCTCCTCCGGCGTCGACGCACGGGCATGCAGCGCGGCGATCGCGGCCTGGATCTGGTAGGGCCCGCTGCGGCGATGGCGCATCGCCTTGTCGATCAGCGCCAGCCCTTCCGCGATCATGGTGCTGTTCCACAAGGAGCGATCCTGGTCCTCCAGCAGGATCAGCGAACCGTCGTCCGCAAACCGCGCGGCGCTGCGCGCATGTTGCAACAGCAGCAACGCCGCCAGCCCCATGATCTCCGGCTCGCTCTGGAACAGCCGCAGGAGCAGCCTCGCCAGCCGGATCGCCTCCTCGCAGAGCGGCTTTCTGATCTCGGCGGTGTCGCCGCTCGCCGAATAACCCTCGTTGAAGATCAGGTAGATCATTGCCGCAACACCGGCGAGCCGCTCGGAGCGTTCGACTGCACCGGGCGTTTCGAAAGGCGTCCCGGCCTCCGCGACCTTGGCCTTGGCGCGCGTGATGCGCTGCTCCATCGCCGTATCCGAGACCAGAAAAGCACGGGCGATCTGCTTCACCGTGAGACCGGAGACGATGCGCAGGGCGAGCGCGATCTGCTGCGTCGCCGGCAATTGCGGATGGCAGCAGATGAACATCAGGCGCAAAATGTCGTCGCGATAATGCGAGCCGTCGAGCCTCTCGGCGAGCGCGCCCTCGGCATCGTCGAGATCGGAGATCGCCTGATCGTCCTCGGGCAGCGGCTGCTGCTTGCGGGCGCGCCGCACCTCGTCGATCGCGACATTGCGGCCGACCATGATCAGCCAGGCCGCGGGATCGCGCGGCGGCCCGTTCTGCGGCCAGGTCTTGAGCGCACGCAGGCAGGCGTTCTGGAAGGCTTCCTCGGCGGTGTCGAGATCGCGGAAATAGCGCAGCAGCGCGCCGACCGCCTGGGGGCGCGCCGACGTCAGCGCGGTCTCGATCCAGGCGGTGTCGGTCTCGCTCACGTCAGGTTTCCTCCCGGCCTGAACACGCCGACGGGGCGCACCTCATAGGCCCCGCCGGGATTGGCGGCGCCGAGGTCGCGCGCGACGTCGAGCGCGTCGTCGAGGTTCTTGCAGTCGACGATGTAGAAGCCGAGCAACTGCTCCTTGGTCTCCGCATAGGGGCCGTCGAGCACCAGCGGCGGGTCCTCCTTACGCAGCGTCGCCGCCGCAGTGGTCGGCAACAGCCGCGCCACCGGACCGAGCCGGCCCTGGCTCGTGAGCTTCTCCTGCACCACGGCGAGCTTCTTCATCACCGCCTCGTCCTGGTCCTTGCTCCAGGAGCCGACGAAGTCCTCGTCATGATAGCAAAGGATCGCATAAAGCATGGGCAGTACCTTCCCTGACCTCTTGTTTTGAAGACGATCCAATATGCCCTGCCCCGACAGGGCTGCGGAAAAAAATTGCAAGAAAAATCCGGCAGATCGTGCCAAGGAGAGCCCTCAAAAGCGGAACCCGACGAGGCACTTCGAATGACCAAAGGCACACTGGCCGTCCTGATCAACAGCACGCAGCAGAACTGGCTGCCGGAGCGCTGGAAGGCCCGGTTCGATTCGGTCTGCGGCCGCCGCCGCGTGGTGCTGCTGCCCGATGCCGGGCTCGATCCGGCCGAGGTGCACTATGCCGCGGTGTGGAAGCCGGTGCCGGGCGATCTCGGCTCGTTCCCCAATCTGCGCGCGATCTTCAATCTCGGCGCCGGTGTCGATGCGCTGATGGCGGACAAGAGCCTGCCGGACGTGCCGCTGGTGCGCGTCGCCGTGCCCGACCTGACCAATCGCATGACCGAATATGTCGTGCTGCACGTGCTGATGCACCACCGCCAGGAGCTGTACTTGCGGCAGTCGCAGCGCGAGAAACGCTGGGAGCCGAAATATCAGTGGCCGGCGAGCGCGGTGACGGTCGGCGTGATGGGGCTGGGCACGCTGGGAGCAGATGCGGCCGACGTGCTGCGGCGGCTCGGCTTCCGTGTCGTCGGCTGGAGCCGCAGCCTGCGCACCATCGACGGTGTCGAATGCTTCCATGGCACCGCCGGAATCGATGCGTTCCTGCGCGCGACCGACATCCTGGTCTCACTGTTGCCGCTGACCCCGGACACGCACGGCATCCTCAACCGCGACGTCTTCACAAAGCTCAACCGCAAGAGCCCGCTCGGCGCACCCGTGCTGATCAATGCCGGCCGCGGCGGCTTGCAGAACGAGGCCGACATTCTGGCCTGTCTCGACGACGGCACGCTGGGCGCCGCCTCGCTCGACGTCTTCGTGCAGGAGCCGCAGCCGGCCGACAGCCGCTTCTGGACCCATCCCAAGGTGCTGCTGACCCCGCACAACGCCGCGGACACCGACGCGGAAGCGATCTCGGCCTATGTCGCCGAGCAGATCGCACGGTTCGAGGCGGGCGGCGCGCTGGAGAACGTGGTGGACCGGGCGCGGGGGTATTAGGGCTCGCCTGGCTCTACACACTCGGTGTCGTCCCGGCGAAGGCCGGGAGGTGGATTCACACTCGAAGTGCAACAGTTGAGAGGAGAAGGCCTCTGCCGGGGTTCTGAAG
>NZ_LBKA01000242.1:0-111911 GCF_028128955.1 Bradyrhizobium sp. CCBAU 11386 | reverse complement strand
TTTGTCATGCTACTGGCTCAGTTCGGAATGTTGACGGTCCGGAAACCGGCGCCGCCGCTGTTCGCCGCGCCGGCAGCGATGCCGGTCGGAAACCAGTCTACAACGTTGGATGTGTTCACCAGCGCCGTGCCGTTGCCGCTGCCCGACATGGCCGACAGGCGAACATTCGGCGGTCCACCGCTCGCAAATGTGTCGATGCCATAGCGCTGGTTCGAGACAGCATTCAGGCCATAGAGCACAAGATTTTGCGTGTTCGATGGGCTGCCCAAAACGCAGAAGCCGCTACCACCTGTTGTCGACAACGTGCCGCCGTTGCCGGAAGCTGAAGCCCCTACAACTGTGATGTTGGTGTTTGCGCTAGTAGCTGCGTCTGGTTCGAAGTCGACGCCACATTGAGTTCCGTCATTGTTGGTGTTGCTGGTTGAATTAAAAAAGCCACCGATGATGACCATGCGGTCCACGCCGACCACAGACATCCCGGTGCGATAGTTGCCAGACGCTTCCAGATTCTCAAGGAATACAAATGCGGACTTGCCCTGGCCACCGCCGGCCGTAGTTCCTCCGAAATAGAAGCCGTCTACGCGCCAGTTGATCGACTTGGTATCGCGCACATGAACACGGGTCGCGCTGATGCAGTAAAGGCCAGCGCCGCTTCCGAGGCTGTTGGTCTGGTTGACACGATTGCCGTCGAGTGTGCCGCCAAAAATATTGACGACGTCGACCGGGCCGCCAAGTTGCGTCGTCGGTCCGCAGACGAGGCCTGAGTTGGCGTTGCCGCTGTTCTTCAGTTTCAGCGTCGCGCCGTATGCGTATATCGTCGTTCCGCTGGAAATCGACAGCAGGCCATTGAAGATGCATGTGCGGCCGGCAGGGATCCAGCCCGTGAAGGCATTGGTCTTGATGCCGTCGAGCCATGCCTGCAGCGCCGTCGAATCGTCGGTTGTGCCGTCGCATGCCGCGCTATAATCCATCGGCGTTTTGGTGCCGAGATTGGTGGACGTGCTCGCAGACTTCGTCGCGACGGACCATTTCGAGATGCCATCACTGCGGAAATCAAGGCGGCCACCGGAGATTGCTATGACTGCAGTCGTGGAGGTCGTGCCACCAACAATCGTGTCGGAGCCGGCGCGCTGAACGGTCAGCGTGTTGCTAGACGACACCCCTCCCGCAAAGTCCGCGACCACAATGGTCTGGCCAGCGTTGACGGAATTGGCTGCCGGCAATGTCCAGATGCGCGCCGCGGTGAAAGCGGCATTGGTGCCGACTGTCCGGTCCGTGGACAGGATCGTGTAGATGCTGTCGCCGCGCGGCGTGTACTGGTCGATGTTGAGGCCGGAGGAGCCGCGCGCAGTGGCCGCGCTGGTCTGGCCTGTGCCACCCTGGGTGAGCGCGAGCGGAAGTCCCGTGCCACAATCCTTGATCACCTGACCGGTCGTGCCGTTGAAGCAGGCCAGATCGTTATTGATCGAGCTCACCGGCCCAGTGACATTGCCGGTCCCGCCGCCGACCTGCGAATATATCGCGACGCCACCATTGGCATCGAAGCCGAGTATCTTGCTTGCGCGGTTGCTCGCGGACGGCAGCACCATCGGCACCTGCGTATCGCCTGGCGGTGCCGTCATCGTGCGGATCAGCGCATCCCACTGCTCGCGGTTCTCGGCGACAAGGTCGGTGATCGCGAGGTTGAGGTCACGGGCGGCGACGCCGCGGTTCTCGCCAAACTGCGATAGGCGACGAGGGCGGCGAGCACCGACGATTTCCACCGTTCCGGTCTGCGCAGTCGTAAATGTCAGCACCGCGTCGGTGATCGGACGCGGGATCGTCGCCAGCGGTCCCGTCGGGCTGGTGATGGTCCAGTTTCCGGACTGCGGGACCTGCACGCCATTGACCCAGACCTGCACCCAATTGCCTACATCGGTGCTGTCCCCGAAAATTGCGAAGTTGATATTGCAATTGCACGTCGAGGCGGTGATCGAATAGCTGGTGCGCCGTTCTGCATCAGGCAGCGTCGGCACCGGCGGCGGCGATTGTCCGAATGCCGGCGTGAGGCTGGCGGACAGCGCAAGCGCGAGAATAACGCGGCGGATGATGTTCATGCCGCCACTCCACTGTCGTCCGCGTCGAATTGCGGAATCTCTGCGAAGAAGAGCGGATGAACTTCGACATCGCCGGCTAGCCACTGGCCAGCATCGGCCTGGCTGCCGATGAAAACGGGATCGAGGGGCCCAGAGCCCGACCGCAAGAGCAGTGGTCCGGCACCGCGTGGTGCCTGTTCGATGGGATGCCAATTGGTGTTCGCCACGATCGAGGTCTCCAGAGAGCCGTACCGGCCGGAAAACCCTGCGCGAGCGGGCGAACTAAGCGTTCACCGGACGGCCCTCTGAAGATTTGGAAAGAGCGTCCGCGCAGCCCGTTTCCGACGAGCAATGCGCGGATGATGGCGAGGAAGGAATGTTGACCGCAACGCACTCAGGCGCGGCGCTTCACCTGAACGACGTGCAGATGCGAGTGCGTTTCCGCGGCCTTGCGCGACGAGGTCTTCTTGCCTTTCGGCTTGTCCTGCTCATGAACGAGCACGGGTGGCACCGGCACAAGGGGCTCTGGATTGGCAGCGGGCTCGGTGGCGATATCCGCTTGTTCCGGTAGTCGACTGGCGTTCATTCCGAAAAGGAGGTGATCGACATCATCGCCGAGGAACAGAGCGAGCTTTGCGCCGAAGTCCTCAAGGATCTTCGGCTTGGCGCGTCCCATCGCGTGTTTGCCAATGCTCGGACCACCCATACGGACATTCGTGAGGTCTCTGCCTTCCCAGCGTGCCTTCTGCCGCGCCTCTGCCTCGGGATTCGGCATCATGATGAACTGGATTGCGAACAGCTCATTGAGTGTGTCGAACAGCATGGGTGACAGGGACTTGGCGCGGGTGGGCCCCAAGCACTTGTCAACATGCCCTCTCGTCAGCCCCGCGCGCGTATCGCAAAATTCATTCGAGAGCCCGCGCGCCACTCTTGCCGCAGTCAGTGCCTCGAGCAAATCACCCTCTGTTCGAACGATGATGCCTTCAGGAAAGTCCGCTGTGCTCATGGTTCACCGCGCATTTTCTGTCCTCAATGCAACAGCAGGGCGGACGCGGCGGCAATATCCGTTCGCGTCGTGGCCAGCGGAAGATTCTTTTCGAGAGTTTTGGCAAGATGCGCCCGGCACATCGGGATGCCATCCCAACCGCGAATCGGCGCCGTGCTGATGCCGTCGATCCAGCAGAAACAACAGCGGGCCGCGCCTTCATCGGGTGGCGGTAAGGGTGCCATGCTGCCCATTGTTACCGCATCCGCCCGGCGCGCTGTTCCTGGGCGTAACGCCTCTGTTCAAAGCTCATGTTCTCGTACCCGGGGATTCCGCCGGTGTCCGGCGGTACGCGGTGCTGTTGCGAAAACGGGGCAACGCCCTGCGAGGTAAGCCTGCTCATGATTTTTTCGTAGAAGCGCAAATGCGCGTCGGTCACGATCGTGGCGCGGATCGGTTTGGCGTCCGCTTCGCCGACTTCTGCCGTAATCCAGCGCCCCACCGCGTCGACCCGTTGCGGTGCGTTGACGCCTGCCTTGGTAATCTCGGCCCGCGCTCTTTCTGCCAGCGCTGCTTCCTGGCCGGTGACGTGCGCCGCGTGCAGCGAGAGCAGTTGCGAAAAATCGTCCTGCGAAAGTCCCTTGGCATGTGCCCAATTCCGGGCCGCCACGATGCTCGGGTCGCTCGCGTCAAATTTGTAGTCGATGCCCTCCGGAGCCTTGAAGTCGGCGGGAAGCTTCGCCTCGTATTTGTCTGGCGTCGGCGGGATCGTTGCCTTGCGCAAGTCGTCGAGCGCCTGGCGCTCCATCATCGTGGCGACCTCGGCCTCGGATAGTTCGTACTTGCCGACCTTGAACTTTTCGCCCGACGGCGCGGCCGGATCATCTCCCGTTGTTGCCGCTGCGGGCGCCGCATTTCGCGCCTCGGTGGCCTCGCGCTGATCTCGTGCGGGGGAATGACCTCGCGCCCGCGGGTTCTCAGGGCCGCGCAATTGGGCATGTCGCGCCTCGGCCGGCAATTCTGCCCATTCCTTCGATCCGACCGTTACCCGTTGCGCCGGCGCCGGGGGCGGGGGCGGGCTTGCCGATGGGCCGAGCTCGCCAGAATCAGACGCGGGCGGCGCTGCGGTGGATCCCGTGATGTTGCCAAGGGTCTCAGTCATTGCTCACAACTCCCGGGACAATTCAAAAGCGCTGTTGGGTGGAATTGATGCTGGGCGGGCTCTTCGCAATCCGGATCGCTTCCCGAGACGTCTCGGTGCCGCCGTCTGAGGGCGGTCGAACGGGCTGCGCGCGCGAGGGTGCCGGTGATGTGAACGTCTTGATGGGCCGGGATGCCGGCGCGGGCGGGTTGGCGTGTCGAGTTACCTTGATGGGCATCGGTGTCACTCCTTCAGCGCGCCGACGACCGGCACGGCGCTCAGTTCAGCTTCGCGTCGGACAGCGGCTTCCGCCTTTTCCAGCGTCTCTGCAGTCCACGGCTCATAGGACCATTCGAGCGGGTGGTTCGACACCGCGGCCGCCGCGTCGACGCCATTCATCACCGTCGCGCCGGTGGCCCGGTGATAGACTGTGCGCGGCTGGATCAGCGCCTGGTTCATGTGCCCCTCGGCCGGTTGGCAAGCTCAAGGGCCGACGGCGTCCGGAAGTGGGTGCGATCGAAGCCCGGGCCGGGTCCTTTGATCGCGTCCTCCGAGAATTCAAAATATCCCACGACGTGACCGCCCGAGCACTTCAACTCACGCTGCTCGGGCTTGTCGATCGGCGCACCACTCGCAATGACGTGCGCAGCACGCTGGAGAAGGTTCTTGACCTCGTTGGCTTCCGATGCCGCCGTTTCGCCAAATGCTCCGGTGCGGCGGGTCAAGGTCAGGTGGAAGAACGGCGCGGGCTCAGACATTTTCGGTGCCTCCAAAAATTTCGGCCGGTAGCCTCCCTGGGGACCGGCCACCCCAGATGACACGCCTCCGCGGCGCTGAAGCTCGGATGTTTGCGGGCGAAAACTAAAATCGGGTCGGGGACTTGAAGGCAGAAACCGCGCGAACGATTTACCAGCGTTCGAGTTCGGTCGCCGATTTTCCCCCCGGGGGTCCGCCTGGCCGCGCTCAGAATTGCGGGGGGCACCCCCGGCCTCGATCCGGCGCCGACTGATACTGCTATCGTTGAAGACGTGGTTAGCATCGCGCGCGAAATCCCTTCCCATGGTCTTCCCAATGTTCGCTCGGCGAAGCACTGACGGGCACAATTTCCGTGATTTGCAGCAGTTTTTCAAGTGCGACCAGCAGTCTTATGCACTGCCGGTGAGGCCATTGGCCGGGTGCGAAGCAGATGCAGCTAGGCAGATCACACTCGTGAACGCGAAGGTGAGGGCGAGCTAGACAATTCGAGCCTCGACCGCGTGAGCACGACACGTCCCAACGTGACCTTTCCAACCACCCACCAGACCTGACCTGACCTAATATTCACAACGTGTTGGTCGTAGATTTCACAGTCCCTATATGGAATATCGGGTGTGGTCGGGTCTGTCGGGTGTGGTGAAAGGGGCAACCTGTCTTTGTGTGTCCTTGTTTGGCCGACATCCATTCGAACGGGTCACGTTGCTATCCACCACGTTTTACCCTGCCAATCCTTCTTCTCTTTTCGCCAGCCGATGCGCTCCATGGCAGCAATGATGCGGTTCTGTTCGGCCCTTCCGATGCGCGGGGTTTCGATGTGCAGGGCTTCCTTGGCAATCTGACCGACGGTGACCTTTGTGTTGGTCCTTAGGTAATCAGCGATGCTGTCTTCCCAGACGTCCGTCTCGTAGCGCGCAGACTGTTCGGGAGCGATGTGCTCGCGCTCGAAGTCCTTGTCGGGCCACCATCCATCGCCGTCACGATAGCTCTGCACGGCCTCTGCGAAGAGCTGATCGCGATCTAGGGCGAGGGCTTTGACATTGATCTTTCCCGCCTTGATTGGCCAGAAGCGGCGGCCGCCGGTTTCGTCGCGCAAATAGGTGTCCCGGTTGGTGGTCCCGATGAAAACGCACTGGCGCGGCTCGATCACTTCCTTGCGGCCGTAGCTCGGCCGATAACGCTCGACTTGGCGTGTGATGAAGGCCTTGAGCAGTGTGGTCTCGGCGCGGTTCATCGCGTGCATTTCCGATACTTCGATCAGCCACTTGCCCCGAATGTGCTGTGAAACGTCTTTACCCGCGGCTACGTCCGGCAGGTTGTCGGAGAAGAATTCCCCGCCCAGCACTCGGCATGCGGTTGACTTGAGCGTGCCCTGCGCTCCCTCGAGGACAACCATGTGGTCGGCCTTGCATCCTGGCTCAAAGATCCTCGCGACCATGCCCACCATGAACATTGCCGAGATCGCGGCCGCATAGTCGGTTGCAGTAGCGCCGAAATAAGCCGTGAAGAGCGTCGAAATCCGAGGCACGCGGTCCCACGTCAGATTGCTCAAATATGTCCGGACCGGATGGAAGTGACACTCGGCGGCGCGGATATCTACGGCCTGATGAATGACATCCTTGCTGAGCCGGGTCAGGCCGAGATGCTGTAGCCGTTCCTGCACCACGCCGACGTCGACATCGTTGCAGGGGCGAGGGGAGAAGTCGGTTCTCTCCGGCTCGATCGGGCGCATGAGCATGGCCACGGACGCCATGTCGTCATGGGCAAACGAATCCGGCATCTCTGCGCGCAGGCCGATTAAGGCATTCGCCAGATTCGGTATCGGCTTCCCTGTCTCGCTTTTGATGCACTGGTCGAGCCATTTGGCGCGGCTCTGCTTCTTCTTGCGTGCATTGCTGACGAATTCCACGAGAACATTGTCGGTTGTCATCGAGCCCCCCGGAATGCACTCGCAACCGTTCGCTGTGCTTCTTGTGAAGAAAGGCCGGCTTGGCGGGCAGCCTCGACGGCGAGGGCGATCGCGTCGCCCTGGGTGATGACGGCCTGCTTCACGAGCTCGGCAAGCCTGGATGCGCCCCAAAAGGCAATGGCGTTGCGTTGTCCTGGCTTGCCGGTGGCAACCGTGGCGACGATGCCCTCGATCTTGCGGCGGGCCGCCGATTCGGAAATGGCGGCTCTGTCGAGCATTGGCGGTGGCGGGCTCGGCTTTGGCTTTGCCATATCGAGCAGCCATTCCGGAGCCTCGGCCAAAGGGCGAGGGTGATCAAGCCATGCCCCGGGCTGCCACACGATGATCGAACCGCCTTCGGCGCGGACGTCAACGCCGAGCGCGATCCGACCGGCGGAGTTGCGCACGCCTTCCACATGCCGGAAAAACAGATGCAGGCCGCCCGATCGTGTTGTCTGCTGGCGCGTTTCGGGCAGATAGGGCGCGTGGCGCTCAAACCATTCGGCCGCGGCTGTGTGCTTGGTGATGTCCAGGTCGAGCACGAGCAGGTCGGTGACCTTGCCGGTCGGCACTCCGAGCAGCGGGCCCGGATGGTCCCGCCATAACTGGCGGACGCCGGCCGTGTCGGTCGTAGCGTCCTTGAAAGCGTGCGGGCAAGTAGGCCGCTTGCTGACCGCAATCGGGAACACCGGATAGCCGGCGGCTGCAAGGCGAAGCGCGCTTTTTAAGGTCCCGTTCGCGTTGCACATTTAGCGGACCTCCGGCGCAAACGGGATGTCGTCGTCGAAGCCGGCGGCGCCGGCACTGATCGGGGCATTGTCGCTTGTTGCTGCGCGCGAGCGTCCCAAGCTTGCCGGCCCCGGCTTATTCTGCTTCGGCGGCTTGTTCTTGCCGATCTGGCTGAGGCGGCAATGCCAGGACATCACCGACAGGCCGTGGCGCTTGCTGCCATCCTGGGCGGTCCATTCATCGAGGCCGAGCTTGCCCTCGACGTAGAGGCGGGCGCCCTTCACCATCTTGTCCGCGACTGCGATGGCTTTTTCGTCGAAAGCCATCACGCTGACCCAGGTGACGTTGTCGCCTTCGCCGACGCGTACGTTGAGCCGCAGATAGGACTTGCCTGAGCCGGATATCTTGCTTTCGGCGTCACGGCCGAGCGCGCCGAAGAATGCCGCTTCGATGGCGCTCATTACCGCACCTCGTTGGTAAGCTCGCGCGCGGCAAGCAGCGCTTCACGACGGGATCCGAAGAGCCATCCGTTGGAGCCGAGAATGACGAACCATCCACCGGGACCGTCAGGTGCGATGCGCGGGATAAGGGGACGAATGATGGCGGAGGTCATTGGCACCACCCCCAACGGATCATCCGAGGAAAGGGCCTGAGGCCGATCGCCATGCGCGCCCGGGCCTCCCGCTTGGAGTTCGTGCGGCGAAAATATTCGAGCGCTATCTCGCGGCCGATTGCCTCGCAAATGCGAGCGCGTTCCTGAGGGGAGGGCGCGGTTGGTGCGTTGCGGCAGATTGATGATTGAGATTTATGCATGGTCGCTGATCCCGAATTGCTGATCCGAAAAAAGAAAGCCGCCCTTTTGCCGAGGGCGGTGCTTTCTCATGCTGCGTTTGTCGCGAGCTCGCCGCGGTTCAGCTTGCGGAGCAGGCCGACGTTGCAGCCCTTTTTGCCGACGCTGAGCGGGAAGGTCGGAATCGGCGGATTGCGGCGCCACGTGCGCTCCGACGTGCCATTCGACAGCGCGGCCAACTTGATCGGCACCGCGGCGCTGTCCGGCAGGTGATCCAGGCGCTGAAGGGCGACGATCTCGGCGGCGGTGAGGGGGCGGGCACTCATGGTTTCACGGCTCCATCTGGTTAAGATGGACGTGGTTGTGCCGTGGTGTCCGATTGCATCGCCAGATTTCCAGATTTCCAGCAGCGTGAAAGCTGGAAATCTATTTGCCTCTCTGGCTGAAGACGGTCGCGCCCGGCGGGCGTCTTAATTTTTTAAAAGCGTCTTCCTCGCCGATTTTCTGAATCTGGATCTGTGCTGCACCGAGGCCAGCAGTGGCAAGGCGCTGTTGCACCACTTTCCCAAGTTCTTTGATATTCGGAGGTTTGGCCTTTTGTCCCGCCGCTTCGGCATATACTGCGGCCACTTCCGTGCGAATTCGAGCTTCCGAAGCTGGACGAGCTGCCGCCTGTTCATCCGGATCCGTGTCCGCACTTGGCCGCTCACCTGCGCCGATAGCAGTCGCGCTTACTTCAATAAAAAGGTCAGTCGCCATCAACGTCACCGGATGTAAGCCGTGGATCGTTGAAGCCTGCCAATCAATGCGGTCGGGGGTCAGGCGGGCGGGCCAGTCTCTTGGAAAGCGGCGGCGCTTCCATTGAGTCGGGAAGCCCTGTACACGAAACATCGTCTGGGCAGCGTAACCCTCTGGATCAGCCCGCAGCTGATCTTGAATAGCGCGGATCAGCCAGGCTTCCGCGCCGGCTTCTTCTAGCGAAAGCACCGAGACAATCCGCGTCTTTGCCTCGCTGAGCCTAAGCCAATTCGGCTGATAGGTGCTCATGATGCAGCTCGCTCCATCTGGATGACGTTGTTCACGATCGCATCGAGATGATTGGCCCATCGGCGAAGGGCGACAACGCGCTCTCGCAAATACATGGCGCGGTTGTAGGTGCCTGCGACGCCTTTTTTGCCGCTGCCCGCGCTCGAAATATGATTCAAGATCGCCTCAACAACATGCGGCAGCACGTCGAGATCGTCGTTCATCTTGGTTGACATTGTCCGGCGCAAATCGTGCGGCCGCCAGTGTTCAAGCGATCGTCCCAGATCCTTGGTGATGCGCTCGTCGAGCCTATCCTTGCACCGCGACCAGCCCGAAAAACCACCCTGACCGATTCCAAAAACATGTTCGCGCAGCTTCCCATCGGCGTTTGCGCGCTCCGGCCGGGCATCGAGTAGGGCCTTCGCCGGGGCCGACAACGGAACGAGGTGAGGGCGCTTGTTCTTCGTTCGCTCGCTCGGCAAGTCGATGGCATCGATTTCGAAGGCCGGCAGCTCGGGAATACCGTCCTCGCCACGCTTCCTGGGAACCTCGACTTTGGCAATCTCGGTGCGGCGGAGGTTCGCAATTTCGTCCGCGCGCTGACCGGTGAGCATCATCAGTTTCAAGATCGTGCCGTGGTCGTCGTCGCCCGCGTGCTTCCAGAT
Organism: Bradyrhizobium sp. CCBAU 11386; assembly: GCF_028128955.1. Taxonomy (NCBI): domain Bacteria; kingdom Pseudomonadati; phylum Pseudomonadota; class Alphaproteobacteria; order Hyphomicrobiales; family Nitrobacteraceae; genus Bradyrhizobium; species Bradyrhizobium sp. CCBAU 11386. The sequence continues at coordinate 101,799 of NZ_LBKA01000242.1, read as the reverse complement.
CAAGCGGAGCTCGAAGTCTTTCAGCACTCGCTCGCGGCTGGTCTCCTCCGTCTTGTTGGTTCCGATGACGGGGTTGCTCTCGGCGACACCTTCGCCCATGGACCACGAGAAGAAATCCGACAGGGTCGACCTGACGCGATTCGCTGCCACGGGTCCGCTGTTGGTGCGGACGACACCGAGCAGCTCGGCGATGTCGCGCCGGGTGATCTTGTCCGCCTGCAGGCCGTGAAGCGGTTTTGCGTGCTTGAGGATGTGGCGCTCGACCTCCTCGTAGGAGCCGGGCCGGGTGGCGGCCTTCTTGGCCGCCAGGAACTTTTTGGCGACTGCCTCGAATGTGTCCGCCGCGCGCTTCCGGCTCTCTGTCTTGTCGCCGGCCGGATCTTCGCCCAGCTTCACCCGGGCGTGCAGGTGCGCAACCTGTTCCCGAATGCCGAGCTTAACGGTGTGCTCCCGCCGGCCGTCCTGGGCGCGCTCCTTGACCGTCTTGAAGCTCTCCGGCGTCGCCGCGCCAAGGCTCATACGGCGCTGCTTGTTGCCGATGGTATACTGGAAGACCCAGCTCCTCGAGCCGCCGGCGCGGACCCTGAGGCCGAAGCCGGGAATGTCGTCGTCGAAGAAAACCTTGTCGGTTTCGCCGGCCTTCAGCCGCGCTGCTCCAAAGCCTTTCGCCGTCAGCTTCATCGATCGCACCCCTTGCTGGGAAGACCATGGGAAGATGCAGGCTGGCCGTGGTTGGCATTTGGTGTCCGTACCAGACTGCTGGTCTGGTAGGAATCTGAGTGATTTATGAGGGCTTTGCTAGTCTATTTGTCATTCAGTGGCCGTCTTTTCCACCGTCGCCGCCTGCTTTGGGTACTGCAGGTCGTTGGTTCGAATCCAGCTGCCCCGACCAGTCCCGACGTTGAATCTCCTAAACTTTTTCCCTGTGATTCTGACGTGATTCTGACACGCGGTTCTTACGCTGTTCCGTCTTCATTGCTCGGATGGGTTGATGCCGCGCATTCAACGAGCTCATTCCGCTGCCCGGCCTGGAAGCCGGCCAATCCCGCCGGTGGATTGGGCAGTCATCAATCTGCGGGAGGCTCAACGACGATCAGCTCGGCTTTGCCAAAATATCTGGCGATGCACCCCGTATTCACCATCACGTCGGCACTCAGCAGCAGAGACGGCGTCCATCGATGCTTCGGCACTGTCACGACCGAAGCGCTTCGCAAGGAGCCGGTGCCGCGCGACTGTTTCCCGCCAGTACGGGTACAGGCTCGATCCTTCCGCGTAGACCAGGAACGCCGTTTTGCTGAGCAGGAACAATGCTGCGACAAGAAAAGCCAGGGCGATGGGAAGGCGTCCCGAGCTGAGGGACGAGATGGTCCTGCTCTGCGCAATCATCCGCTCCAGCGGACTGCGATAGGTTCGGACCAGTAAGGAAGCAGACAGGCCGGAACCGAAAAGAAGCAGGATCAGCGCTTGGTTTTGCGCCCGTTCAACCAACCGAATCCCCGTCGAATAATAGTGCGCGAAGTATTCGAGGTAGCAACAGGCCAGACAGAGAACGATGATGCCGGGCGCCAGGAAGCGCGCACGGGGATGAGCGGCCTCGGACCGATTGGGGATTGCGTACGTCAAGGCGGCGACGGCGACCAGCCATGCGATCACCGCGGGCTCGCGCAGGAATTGTCCGAGTTGCACCATCGCGAAACGCAGCGCCTCGAGGAGCGAATGGCCGATATGGCCCCTGTCGGCGAACTGCGCCATACGTGCGGTGTTGCCGTTGGCTGCAACAACGACCACCCAGCCAGCCGTGACGGCAATTGCGATCAGCGCGTGAGCGCCGATCTGCATCTTCTGGTCAAGCATGCGACGCGCGACGATTGAGCCCACGAGAATCGCGACGAGCCATATGCCCGTAAACTCGTTGCACAGAGCTGCAACGAAGCCGCCGGCCGCCATGTAAAGGATCGCACCGGGCGAAAACTCCATCTTGTCATCGAGGGCCCGAAGGCACTCAGCCAAAATCAGGATGCAAACGATCGCGGGGGGCACGTAGCAGGCCACGCCGGGCAGCCAGTAGAGCAGATCACGTACGCTCGTCGAAGCACCCAGCACCGCAGCGGCGAAAACGAGACCGAGGAAAATCGATGGCAGCCCGCGAATGCGCGGCCATGCTCGCGCTACCGCGGCCATGCAGCCGGCGAGGAAAGCAACTGCGCCTGTTGCCATGGTCAGAGAATAGGCGGACAGCAGACTCAGGCCTGTCGCTTGCGCGATGGCAGCGGGAATGTCGATGAGGCCATAGGGTACGATCCGACCTCCGAGCTCCCCGTAAAAGCCCCGGATCGAGATCAGCCCCTGCTCGACATAACGGTACGAAAAGCAGAAATCATCGTGCTGTGGGTCTGCAAAGACCGTCAACACAAGGAAGAAGAGCACTAAAAGCGCGGGCGGGAGGGCAGCAAGAACCCAAAGCCACCGAGCTCGATCGTAGTGCCGCCCCATTAAATTACCCAACGAGTCATAGAAGGAATTTATCAAGAATCGGCGGCAATCGATAGACGAACCCCCGCGAGACGCAAGCGGCATTCCACATGATGTTCCCTATGAAGGTCTCCGCCGCGACGCCCCTACGGGAACTGGCAGATTTGGCCGGCGGCAGAAACACGACACGGCAGTTTCTGTGGGCCCACAGCCGCGGATCAGAACAACAGCCAATCGGCGAGGCGCCAGGCGATCCAGGCGAGGGCGCAGATCCAGCCCAGCATGACGATCCCCGCGACGCCAAGTCCGCACAGTGCGAACAGCGAGCTTTCGGGCTCCGGCGCCTCCGGGAGTTTCTCGGTCGTATCGATCTGGCTCACAGCATCCCCTTGCCTTGCGGCCCGTTGTTCATTGGTCTCTTCTCGCTCGAAGAAAATTCACCGACCGCGCTCCCGCTCACACGGACGTGAGACGAGATGACCGTCCATCCATGGCACGCGCGCCGATCGTTGGCGCGTGCCGGTGCCCCGGACGGATAGGAAGAGCTGCAACGCGCCGTGCGGCGATTGGTTGCTGCCGTCCGGCTTGGAAAATGCGTGCCGGATCGAACTTTCTCACGCTGCCGGCGCCTGCTTTGCAGGTCCGGCGCGTTGAAGGAGCGGATAGGGCGCGCAACCGGCGCTGCGCCCGAGGTCTCCTTCAGCGAGGGTTTTCATGTCGATCAGCGCGATTGCATCAACCAGTGCGGCGGTAACGACGTCCCCGTCCACCGCGACGTCGTTGGCCTCATCGACGACGGCGGCATCGTCGACGTCGGCCACATCGGCGACGTCCTCGACGTCAGAGACGTCAGAGACATCATCGTCGCAATCGGCGGGGGGAAGTTCGGGATCGGGAGGCAGTGGCAACTCGGCGAAGACCGTCGTCAGCGAGGTCTCCATCACCATCGACGGCATCACCACCACCACGACCACCTATTCCGACGGCACGACCGAGGTCGAGACGTCCGTGAGCGCGCAAGGCAGTCAAGGCAATCAGGCCGGACAGACCTACAACGCGCAAGGATCGCTCGGCACCAATGCCACGAGCGCATCCGACAGCACGTCCAGCGCCAGCGCCGCCGTCTAGCCGGGCTCGATCGCCGCAGCGGCGCATGCGTGCTGAAACGCTTGCGCGGCTCGCGCCTGACCCCGGCCTGAAGCCGTTTCGCTCGTTCCTTGCGCAGCACGACTTCCGCACGATTTTTCAAGGTATTGGCGCGGGCGGGCCAGCGCAGAATTACCAAAGATTCATCGAACCTTTGGCTGTCGCCACAGACATATGGATGTTGGGGATTTCAGCGCCCAATACCTAACGGACGCCGCCAAGCGATAATACTCCGCTTGCGCGGCGTTGCGCTTTTCAGGCGTCACGTTCTTCAGAATTGGCCAATCAGCTCGACGCGTACCAGCCGGACGGAAACGGCACGAACGGCCAGACCGTCTGGTTGTCGTTGGCCGCCTTTGGCGGCTCATGAGCTGACGTCCTGACGGCCGAGATGGGCGGCGTCGATCGCACCGCCAAGCGCAGACATGCACACTGCAAATTCATTTTCAAAATTCCAAGTTCTCTAAAAACTCGACGTCAGTTCAAATTCATCACGCGTCCCGAAAATGGCGCGCCTGTTGTCAAATCACGCATGCATTGTAGAAAAACCGGCGCCGGCTTTCAACCAGTCCGCCAACCAGTCCACGACAGGTAAGGTTGATGTAGGTTAAGGGCGAGCGGTTGTTGCGGCCACTTTGGCGGCTGTTATCAGATTGGTGCCGGCTCGCGATGGGCTGCCTGGAATCCGTGCTCATACAAGATCACAGTTCGTCGCGGCGCGCGTATCCTGTGAGTTCTGCGTCATGTCTTTCGATCGCAACTTCAAAACCGTCAGTCCGCAGTCGAGCTGGACCGAAATCTGGCACCTCTGGACCGTGATCGTGCCGCGCCGCTCGATCAATGGGCAGCTTGTTTATGGCAAGGTCTGGCGCCGGCACGACGGCCGCGACTGGATCTACAGGAAATTCACCGAGTTCGACGGCGAAGAGGCGGCCTGAAGCGATGCGATCGTAAATCGTCATCCCGCTTTCAGGTTGGCGCCTGCACGCGCGGCAGCGGCAATTTGAAGTGACGTTTTGCGTAAGCGATGACCTCGTTGTCGGAGGGATGATCGGCCGCTTCCACTGCGGCAATCCGCTTGGCGACATCGGGCGCGTGGGCGCGGATGTGGCTGGCGAGCTCGGTCTTCGCGTTGGCCGGGCCGATGATCAGGACTTCGCCGGCATCGGCGAGCGCCTTGGTCACCTCAGCGTAGAACGTCTTGTCGGGCGCGGCATGGCCGCTGCCGATCTCATTGGCCTTGTGATGGAGATGACGCGTCGCCAGATGCGGATGCAGCGTGATTTCGTCGGAGCCGCTCAGGCCGAGATGGAAGATCCGGGCCTGCGAGTGGTCGATCCATACCACGGCGTGAAAATGAGAGGGCATGTGCTTTGGTCCGGGAGGAAGCGCCGACATCGGTGCGGCGGCGCGAGTCGCGGCGACACTAGGTCGGCCGGCGCCGGCCCTGGTTGACGCAGGTCAATCCGATCCCGGCCGAACCGGCAGCGGAACGGCGCATCTGGACGAGCGGACGTTCCGACTCAGGCAGCCTTCGCCGCGGCCGCCGGCTTGGACGGCGGGGGCTTCAGCGGCTTGTCCTGCCGCTTCGACCACGAGATGTAATAGGCCACCGTCGTCATGATCGCGATGCCGGCGATGCTGACGAAGAGCTGCGCGAACAGCGAGCCCGAACTCATCGACAGCTCGAAATGGCCGACGAAGGACAGGAACACGCCGACGCAGAACACCGCGAGCGATTGCTGGCCGCAGACGATCAGGGGATCGAACACCTTCCATTCCAAGCCCGGCCATTCCTTCGGCACGAAGCGGATCACCAGGATCACGATCACGACGAAATGGATGAAGCGGTAGGGCGCAAGGTTGGTCTTGTCGTTGGGGTTGAAGGCCGAGAACAGCCATTCCGGGAACATGCCGCCGATGGCGGGGAAGCGGCCGGCCATGGTCATGACCAGCGCGAACAGGAGATAGAAGAGGCAGAGATAGAGCGTGACCGGCGCGTTGATCAGCGTCATCGAGCGCCGCGCGCCGCCCATGGCGCACCAGGCGCCGAACACGAACAGCACCTGCCAGCAATAGGGATTGAAGTACCACTGGCCGGCCGGATAGGCGTTCAGATTCCAGCCGAAATGGCGCGCGGCCAGCCACAGCGCGATCGACAGCACCATCGTCACGTCGGGCTTGCGCAGCATGAACCACAGCACCGGCGGGAACAGTCCCATCAGCACGATGTAGAGCGGCAGCACGTCGAGATTGAGCGGCTTGAAGCGCAGGAACAGGCCCTGGCGCAGCGTCTCGGTGGCGTTGTCGACGAGGCCGGCGACGTTGAACTCGTTGATCATCTCCGAATCGCCGAAGCGCAGCGCCAGATAGCTGATCGAGGCGATGTAGATCACGAACAGGATGATGTGGGCGACGTAGAGCTGCCAGACCCGCTTGGTCAGGCGCGTGGCGCCGACGATGAAGCCGCGGTCCAGCATCATCCGCGCATAGACGAAGGAGGCGGTGTAGCCGGAGATGAAGACGAACAGGTCGGCCGCGTCGGAAAAGCCGTAATTGCGGGTCGTGATCCAGTTCACGACGTTGTCGGGGATGTGGTCGAGGAAGATCGCCCAGTTGGCGACGCCGCGAAACAGGTCGAGCCTGAGATCGCGGCCCTTTTCGGGGAGCGTGGCGTTGATGTTCAGGAAGGCCATGCGACGGGAGCTCTCGGAGGGGATAGATATGCTGATGTCGGCGAGGCAGTGCGGCCGGGTGGAATCCCGGCGCGGAAGGCGGGTACGGAATTGTCACGGTGCAGCATAATGACTATACCGTCGGTGTGGGTGACCGGGGGGCCGGAATCACCGATCAGTTCCCGATCGGTGTCTCTATACTATCCCTGAGGTTTCCACCAACTGCCACCCTGACGCATCGAAATCGAACGAAAAGACGAAGAGGCCCGGACGACCCCATGACCGCACGCATTTTCAAGCCTGCCAAGAACGCGATGCAATCCGGCCGGTCCAAGACCCGGGAATGGCAGCTCGACTACGAGCCGGAGCAGCCGCGCGCGGTCGAGCCGCTGATGGGCTGGACCTCATCCGGCGACATGAAGCAGCAGATCACGCTGCGCTTCGACAGCAAGGAAGAGGCGGTCGCCTATTGCGAGCGCAAGGGCATCGCCTACCAGGTGATCGAGCCCCAGGATTCGATCCGCCGCCCGGTCGCCTATGCCGACAATTTCTCGTTCCGGCGCGGCGAGCCCTGGACGCATTAAAGGCCATTCTCGTCCAAGACGTCGTCATGCCCGGGCTTGTCCCGGGCATCCACGTTTTGGCGGGAGGGTGAAGAACGTGGATGGCCGGGACATAGGCGAGCGGAAGCGACGCCGTCGTTCGGACGGCTGCGGACGGCCATGGCGAGAGGCAGCCGGCCGTCGAGGCCCTTGGCAGCAATTCCACCCCATGCTTCGCTGCCGCGCATGACAGGCTCATGGCGGGGGTGGGGGATGGCCGGGCGTGACCAGCTCGACGGCGTCGATCTGAAGATCTTATCCGAGCTGCAGCAGGACGGGCGGGTGCGCAACAACGAGCTGGCGCTGCGGGTCGGCGTGTCCGCGCCCAACTGCCTGCGGCGGTTGAAGTCGCTGTTCAGCCGCGGCGTGATCCGGGCGGTGCGTGCCGTCATCGACGAGCGGCTGCTCGGCTATGAGGTGGTGTCGTTCGTGTCGATCCAGCTCGGCAGCCAGGCCCAGCCGGTGCTGGAGGCGTTCGAGGGCTCGATCGCCGCGATCCCGCGCATCCAGCAGTGCTGGCGCATTTCGGGCGACACCGATTATCTCCTGAAATGCGTCGCGCCGAGCGTCGAGAGCATGCGCCAGCAGCTGCTGCACTTCGCCGCGATGCCTGATGTCAAGAACGTCCGCAGCTTCCCGGTGCTGGGCGTCGCGAAGGACGTGCCGCTGCCGTTGCAGGGGGGCGCGGCGTCGGCAGGATAGGGGACTCCCTTGCGTGGATCGATCGGGAATTTCACAAAAGCCGAATACTGACACATTAGTACCTCACCTAACTGTGACATGTGATTTGAGAAGTCCTGCAATGCGCTGTCTCGCGTTCCAGCCGCGGCCTCCGGGAGTCATCCCGGGGATTCGCGGCCGCGCGCTCGCGCAGGCCTTAACGGTACCGTCCGCGAAACTCGCGCGGCGAGGCGCCGGTCCAGCTGCGGAAGGCGCGCGAGAAGCTCTTCTCGTTGCGGAAGCCGGCGATCTCCGCGATCCGCTTGATCGGGGTGCGGCCACGCATCAGCTCCTGCTTGGCGAGCTCGAACTTCGCCTCTTCCTTGAGATCGCGCAGCGAGGTCGCTTCCTCGCGCAGGCGCCGGTGCATGGTGCGGGTGGAGAGCGCCAGCTCGCTTGCAACATCCTCTGCGCCGAGACTGCGTCCGCGCGCGTTGCGCAGCACGCGACGCACGCGCTCGACCAGCAGCCGGTCGCGCCGATAGGGCAGCACGGTCAGCCGCAGCGCGCCCTTGAGCATGTTGTCGAGATCGGCCGGACTGCGCGTGAGCGGCAGCGAGAGATAATGCTTGTCGAAGACGATGCGGGCGCCATCCGCATCAAAGCTCAAATGCCTGCAGAAGATCGTCGGATAGACCGAGACGTGACCCGGCTCGGAATAGGGAAACTCAGCCGCACGTAGCGCGATCGCGGAATCGACCGCCCAGCAGGAGAAGCCGAGGACATAGCGGAGCAGGGTGACGAGGCAGAATTCGCGCAAGTGGCCGAGGTCGCGCTGTTCGCGAAGGGAGATGGTCGCGGTCTCATCACCAAGCGAGAGCTCGAACAGCACGTCCTCGGTCAGCAGGCGATGATGTCGGCACCAGCGCTTTAGCGCGACTTCGAGATTGGGGGCCGTGATCGAGGCACGGCACAGCATGCCATAGGTTCCCCAAGGCAGCCGGCGCGAGAACCAGCCGAGCCCCTCGTCGTCGAGCTCGCGCATGGCGTGGCCGGCCAGCGCCTCGAACTGGGCCGCCGTCACCCGTCCGTCCTGGGATCGAACGAGATCCTCGGTGACCTGTCCCTTGCCCAATGCTTCGGCCGGATCCCGCCCGTAAAGGGCATAGGCGGCAACCACGCCGCGGACGAAGGCGGCTGGGGTCATGGCGCGGCGCGGCGTCGCGGTTGCGGCTTGGAACGGCATGAAAAATCCTCGCCAAACTTGGCGGAAAATGCAACCTTTTCGACCGCCAGGACGCCCGGGCGGGGGTAGGTTCGGACCCGACAAGAATACGGAGGAATCGCCTTGAACATCCCGAGCATCGATTTCGATCTGGGCGAAGACATCAGCATGCTGCGCGACACGCTGCGCGCCTTCGTGGAGGCGGAGATCGCCCCACGCGCCGCCGAGATCGAGAAGGCCAACCTATTCCCGGCGGACCTCTGGAAGCGCCTTGGCGACCTCGGCCTGCTCGGCATGACCGCGCCGGAGCAATATGGCGGCTCCAACATGGGCTATCTCGCCCATATCGTCGCCATGGAGGAGATTTCGCGCGGCTCCGCAGCCGTGGGTCTTTCCTACGGCGCCCACTCCAACCTCTGCGTCAACCAGATCCGGCGTAACGGCAATGACGCGCAGCGGCAGCGCTATCTGCCCAAGCTGATCTCCGGCGAGCATGTCGGCGCGCTCGCGATGTCCGAGCCCGGTGCCGGCTCCGACGTCGTCTCGATGAAGCTGCGCGCCGACAAGCGCGGCGACCGCTATGTGCTCAACGGCTCCAAGATGTGGATCACCAATGGCGGCGATGCCGACGTGCTGGTCGTCTACGCCAAGACCGATCCGGAGGCCGGCCCGCGCGGCATGACCGCCTTCCTGGTCGAGAAAGGCTTCAAGGGGTTCACCCACGGCCAGCATCTCGACAAGCTCGGCATGCGCGGCTCCAACACCTATCCCTTGTTCTTCGACGAGTGCGAGGTGCCGGAAGAGAACGTGCTCGGCAAGGTGGGCGAGGGCGTCAGGGTGCTGATGTCCGGACTCGACTATGAGCGCACGGTGCTGTCGGGCGGCCCGCTCGGGATCATGGCGGCCTGCATGGACGCGGTGGTGCCCTACATGCACGAGCGCAAGCAGTTCGGCCAGCCGATCGGCGACTTCCAGCTGATGCAGGGCAAGCTCGCCGACATGTATGCGACCTGGCAGGCCACGCGCGCCTATGTTTATGCAGTGGGGCGCGCCTGCGACCGCGCCGACCATGTGCGGACCCTGCGCAAGGATGCCGCGGCCGCGATTCTCTATTCCGCCGAGAAGGCGACGTGGATGGCGGGCGAGGCGATCCAGGCGCTCGGCGGCGTCGGCTACACATCCGAATTTCCGGTTGGACGTCTGTGGCGCGACGCCAAGCTCTACGAGATCGGCGCGGGTACATCCGAGGTCCGCCGCATGCTGATCGGCCGCGAGTTGATGGCCGAGACGGCGTAAGTCCGGCGCCATTGGAATTGCCGCGGTCCCACCCGACCGCGGCGTCTCACTTGATCACCAGAAACGCGGGACAACATGCCGCTCCATTCCAGCATCGATCCGTCTTCATCAGACTTTGCGCGCAATTCCGAGGCCATGCGCTCCCTCGTTGCGGACTTGCGCGAAAAGCTCAGCCAGGTCGCCGGCGGCGGCGGCGAGGTCTCGCGCAACCGCCACACCTCGCGCGGCAAGATGCTGGCGCGCGAGCGCGTCGACCTGCTGGTCGATCCCGGGACCTCGTTCCTGGAGCTGTCGCCGCTGGCGGCCTACGGCCTCTATGGCGGCGACGTGCATTCGGCGAGCGTCGTCACGGGGGTGGGGCGCATCTCGGGCCGCGAATGCGTGATCGTCGCCAACGACGCCACCATCAAGGGCGGCACCTATTACCCCATGACCGTGAAGAAACATCTGCGCGCGCAGGACATCGCGCGGCAGAACAATCTTCCCTGCGTCTACATGGTGGATTCCGGCGGCGCCTTCCTGCCGCTCCAGGACGAGATCTTTCCGGACGAGCGCCACTTCGGCCGCATCTTCTACAACCAGGCGCAGATGTCGTCGCAAGGCATCCCGCAGATCGCGATCGTGATGGGCTCATGTACCGCCGGCGGCGCCTATGTGCCTGCCATGTCGGACGAGAGCATCATCGTCCGCAACCAGGGCACCATCTTCCTCGGCGGCCCGCCGCTGGTGAAGGCGGCGACCGGCGAGGTCGTGACTGCGGAGGAGCTCGGCGGCGCCGACGTGCATTCGCGGCAATCAGGCGTGACCGATCATTACGCCCAGAACGACGCGCATGCGATCGGCATCGCCCGGCGCATCGTCGGCACCTTGAAGCCGTCGAGCCGGCCGAACCTCAACATGCATCCGCCGCGCGATCCGCTGTTCGCAGCGGAGGAAATCTACGGCGTCGTGCCCGTCGATGGTCGAAAACCGTTCGACGTGCGCGACATCATCGCCCGCGTCGTCGATGGCTCCGAGTTCGACGAGTTCAAGAAACTCTACGGCACGACGCTGGTGTGCGGCTTCGCCCATATCTGGGGCTATCCGGTCGGCATCATCGCCAACAACGGCATCCTGTTCAGCGAGAGCTCGCTGAAGGGGGCGCACTTCATCGAGCTGTGCTGCCAGCGCGGCATTCCGCTGGTGTTCCTGCAGAACATCACCGGCTTCATGGTCGGCAAGAAATACGAGGCGGGCGGCATCGCGCGCGACGGCGCCAAGCTGGTGACGGCGGTCGCGACGGCATCGGTGCCGAAATTCACGGTGGTGATCGGCGGCTCCTACGGCGCCGGCAATTACGGCATGTGCGGCCGCGCCTACTCACCGCGCTTCCTGTGGATGTGGCCGAACGCGCGCATCTCGGTGATGGGCGGCGAGCAGGCCTCGATGGTGCTGAGCCAGGTCCGGCGCGACAATATCGAGGCCAGGGGCGATAGCTGGTCCAAGGACGAGGAAGATAAATTCCGCGAGCCGATCCGCGCGCAATATGAGAGCCAGGGGCATCCCTATTACGCGACCGCGCGTCTGTGGGACGACGGCGTGATCGACCCGGCCGACACCAGGCTCGTGCTCGGCCTCGGCATCTCGGCGGCGTCGAATGCGCCGATCGAGCCGACGAAATTCGGCCTGTTCAGGATGTGATGCGATGGACCGCTCAAAGCTCTACCGGCGTTTTCGCACCCTTCTGATCGCCAACCGCGGCGAGATCGCCTGCCGCGTCATCCGCACCGCGCGCGCGATGGGCCTGCGCACGGTCGCCGTTTATTCCGAGGCCGACCGCGACGCGATGCATGTCGCGCTCGCGGACGAAGCCGTGCTGCTGGGGCCGGCACGGGCCCGCGACAGCTATCTCAATGTCGAGCGGCTGATCGAGGCCGCGCGCAAGACCGGCGCGGAGGCCGTGCATCCCGGCTACGGCTTCCTGTCGGAGAATGCCGAGTTTGCGCATGTCTGCCTCGACGCGGGGCTGGTGTTCGTCGGCCCGACCGCCGGGATGATGACGGCGATGGGCTCGAAATCCGGCTCGAAAGCGCTGATGGAGAAAGCCGGCGTGCCGCTGGTGCCCGGCTATCACGGCGAGGCCCAGGACGAGGCGACGCTGGCGAAGGCCGCCGACAAGATCGGCTTTCCCATCCTGGTGAAAGCGTCCGCCGGCGGCGGCGGACGCGGCATGCGGATCGTGCGCTCGGCCGCCGAGCTTGGCCCTGCGATCGTCAGCGCCAAGCGCGAGGCCAAGGCCGCGTTCGGCGACGACCGCATGCTGATCGAGAAATATGTCGACAATCCCCGGCATATCGAGGTGCAGATCATCGGCGACAGCCACGGCAATCTGCTCTCGCTGTTCGAGCGCGAATGCACGCTGCAGCGCCGGCACCAGAAGGTGATCGAGGAAGCGCCGTCGCCGACCCTCAATGCGGCACAGCGCGAGACGGTCTGCGCCGCGGCGCGCAAGGCGGCGGGCGCGGTGAGCTATGTCGGCGCCGGCACGATCGAGTTCGTCTCCGACGGCAAGGACGTGTTCTTCATCGAGATGAACACGCGTCTCCAGGTCGAGCATCCCGTGACCGAGCTGGTCACCGGGATCGACCTCGTGGAGTGGCAGCTGCGCGTCGCCTTCGGCGAAGCGTTGCCGCTCAGGCAGGATGAGATCCGTCTCAACGGCCACGCGGTCGAGGCGCGCGTCTACGCCGAGAATCCGACCAAGAACTTCATGCCCTCGGTCGGCAGGATCTCGGCCTGGCGGCTGCCCGCGGAGACCGGCGGCCTCCGCATCGACGCCGGCTATCGCGAAGGCGATAGCGTCTCGCCCTACTACGATGCGATGCTGGCCAAGATGATCGCGTGGGCGCCGACGCGGGATGTCGCGATCGAGCGGCTGAACCGCGGACTGGAGGACTCCGACGTCCGCGGCATCGTCACCAATATCCCGTTCCTCTCGGCGCTGATCACGCATCAAAAAGTGCGGGCGAATGCGATCGACACCGGCTTCATCGAGCGCGAGCTGGCGGCGTTGACGCAGGCCACGCCGGCGCCCGGCGAGCTCGAGCTGTGCGCTGCAGTTGCCGCTGTTGTCAACGACGAGCGGCAGGCGGCCCAAGTGGACGCGAATTCGCCCTGGCAGACGTTTGGCTGGATGCCGGTCGGCCGCCGTCAGCGTAATTTTGCCTTCCGCGCCGGACATGGTGTTGGTCATGGCGTTGGTCATGGGCCCGAGCAGAAAGTCACGTTGAACTATGGCAGCGGCCCGTCGACGCTGGTGATCGGCGACCGCGAGCTGGCATTCGCGATTGCGCCGAAGGATGGCGGCTTCGATCTGACGCTCGACGGCGTCAAATCGGCCGTCGCGGCCGTGATCGACGGCCATGAGCTGTACTTGCGTACGCGCAATGGTCGCTTCGACCTGCATTGGGTCGATCCGTTCGGCGGCGAGACCGAGGAGCAGGCCGGCGCGGACAAGATCGCAGCACCCTTGCCGGGCACGGTCGTCGCCGTGCTGGCCGAGGAGGGCGCAACGCTGGAGAAGGGCGCGCCGATCCTCACGCTCGAAGTGATGAAGATGGAGCAGACACTACGGGCGCCCTATGCCGGCGTGCTGACGTCGATCAAGTGCAAGGTCGGTGACATCGTGCAGGAAGGCGTCGAGCTCGCCGTGGTCGAGCCGTCGGGAGAATGAGATGAGCGATCCCGTCCGCATCATCGAAATGGGGCCGCGCGACGGCCTCCAGAACGAGAAGATGCCCGTCAGCGTCGAGGCCCGCATCGCCTTCGTCGAGGCGCTGGTCGGAGCCGGCCTCAATACGGTGGAGGTCGGTGCCTTCGTCTCGCCTAAGGCGATCCCGCAGATGGCAAGCTCCGATGCCGTGCTGCGCGGCGTTGCCCACGTGACCGGCGCCGAATTCCACGTGCTGGTGCCGAACGAGAAGGGCTATGACGCCGCGCGCGCCGCGGGCGCGAAGGTGGTCTCCGTGTTTGCGGCGGCCTCCGAGGGCTTTTCCCGGGCCAACATCAACTGCACCGTCGCGGAATCCATCGAGCGCTTCAAGCCGGTGATGGAACACGCGAAGGCCGACGGCATCAGGGTGCGCGGCTATATCTCCTGCGTGCTGGGCTGTCCGTTCGACGGCGAGATCAAGCCGAAGGCCGTTGCCGATCTTGCGAAGACATTGTGGGACCTCGGCTGCTACGAGATCTCGCTTGGCGACACCATCGGCGTCGGCACGCCTGATAAGGCGAAGGAGATGCTGCGCGCGGTCAGCGGCAACATTCCCGCCGCCAAACTCGCGATGCATTTCCATGACACCTACGGCCAGGCGCTCGCCAATCTCTACGCCGGGCTGGAGGAGGGGGTCCGTGTCATCGATGCGGCTGCGGGCGGCCTCGGCGGCTGCCCCTATGCCCCCGGCGCGACCGGCAATGTCGCGACCGAGGACGTCGTCTACATGCTCGAAGGCATGGGCATCAGCACCGGCGTCGACATGGACCGGCTGCTGGCGGCCACGAACGAGATGAGCGGCGTGCTGGGCAAGCCGCCCGTGAGCCGCGTGGCGTCCGCACTGAACGCGAAGAGGAAGCGGGCTGCCTCCTAGTTCTCCGTCATTGCGAGCGCACCGAAGCAATCCAGAATCTTTCCGTTGAGAAGGTCTGGATCGCTTCGTCGCAAGAGCTCCTCGCAATGACGAATGAGAGAGCTTTGGTCAGGCTGCCTTCAGCCCGACATCAGGCAAACGCGGCCGGTTCTTGAGTGCCTTGACCATCATGGCCTCGACCTCGGCCTTCTCCTGCGGCAGCAGTGCGAGGCGAGGCGGACGGGTCAGCGCGGTGCCGCGGCCCATGATGTGCTCGCACAGCTTGATGCACTGGACGAGGTCCGGGCGCGCGTCGAGATGCAAGAGCGGCATGAACCATTCGTAGAGCGGCATCGCCTCGGCATAGCGACCGGCCTTGGCCAGGCGAAACAGCGTCTCGCCCTCGCGCGGGAAGGCGTTCGACATGCCGGAGACCCACCCCACCGCGCCCATGGCGACGCTCTCGACGATGACGTCGTCGAGACCTGCGAACAGCACGAAGCGGTCGCCGACCATGTTCCTGGTGTCGATGAAGCGCCTTGTGTCGCCGGAGGAATCCTTGAAGCAGACGACCGTCTCGACGTCGGCGAGCGAGGCCAGGATGTCGGGGGTGACGTCGTTCTTGTAGATCGGCGGGTTGTTGTAGAGCATCACGGGAAGGTCCGTCGCGGTGGCGACGGCGCGGAAATGCGCGGCGGTCTCGTGCGGCTTCGACGAATAGACCAGGGCCGGCATCACCATGACGCCGTCGATGCCGACGCGCGCGGCTTCCTTCGCCGTTTCGACCGCGAAGGCCGTGGTGAATTCGGCGATGCCGCACAGCACGGGCACGCGGCCGGCCGCGACCGATTTCGCCGTCTCCATGATCACGACCTTCTCCTTGCGCTCCAGCGACGTGTTCTCGCCGACCGAGCCGCAGACGATCAGGCCGGAGACGCCGTCACGGATCAGCCCGTCCATCACCTTCGCGGTCGCGTCGATGTCGAGCGAGAGATCGTCATGGAATTGCGTGGTGACGGCCGGGAAGACGCCTTCCCAGGAAACGCGGCGGCTCATGGTCTAACTCCAAGTGAATTCGGCGTGTGAATTTGGCGTGTGAATGTGCCGGCGGGGGGCTGGATCCGCCGGCTGTGGTGAAGAGGATGGCGGGCGGGATCAGAGCGTGGCGCCGACCTTGCGCAATTCGGCGAGGACCGGAGCCTTGGGCAGCCAGATCTTGTCGAACTCGGCAATGACCGCCTCGGTGTCGCCGGGCGGGACCTGGCGGATCGGGATCGGCGCGTTCTTGAAGTTCTCGATCAGCGCCGGCTCGTTGCCGGCGAGCTCGTCGATCTGCGCGTCGAGTGTGGTTTTGATCGTCTTGGTGATCAGCTCGCGGTCGGCGGCCGGCAGCGTCTGCCAGACCCGCCCCGAGACGACCGCAGCCATCGGCATGAAAACGGCGTTCATCTGGAGGATGACCTTCGAGACCTTGTCGAAGCGCTGGTTCCAGGAGAATTCGAGATCGGCCTCGAGGCCATCGACCTGGCCGTTGGCCATCGCGTCGAACACCTGCGGCGTCGGGATCGGCGTCGGCGCGGCACCGAGCGAGGAATAGAAATCGCGATAGACCGGTGTTGGGTTGATGCGCAGCTTCATGCCCTTGATGTCGGCGAGCGAATTCAGGTCCTTGGACGAGAACACCGCGCGCATGCCGGTGATGCCCCAGCCGAGGCCGATCGTGCCGGTCTCCTGCGGCAGCACGTCGAACAGTTTTACGGCCGCCGGATGCCGCACGAATTTCGCGACCGCCGGCGTCGAGCGGACGATGTAGGGCGCGTTGATCGCGGCAATGTGCGGCACGCGCGAGCCGAGCTCGGCGGCCTGGATGAAGCCCATGTCGAGCGCGCCGGACTGCAATTGCTGCATCATCGCGGGCTCGTTGCCGAGCTGGCCGGAGTGGAACACGGTCAGCGTCAGCCGGCCGTTGGTGGCGGCCTTGAGGTCGTCGCCGAATTTGAGCGCGGCCTTGTTCCAGGAATGGCCGTTCGGCGTGATCAGGCCGAGGCGGAATTCCTTGGCCTGGGCGAGCGCCAGCGACGGCGCGAACACCGATGCGGCTGCGCTGGCGGCGAGAAAGCGGCGACGTGAAAGCGGCATGGTCGGGCTCCTTTTGGACGGGCCTATTTGACGAGGATCAGCGAGAGCGACGGGTAGAGCGAGAGCAGCACCAGGAGGACGCAGGAGATGACGAAGAAGGGCAGCGTCACCATGAACATCTTGCCGGGCTTGGCGCCGGTGACGGCGGCCGCGACGAAGAAGCAGAGCCCGACCGGCGGCGACAACAGGCCGAGCACCAGGTTGATCACCACGACGACGCCGAAATGCCGGGGATCGATGTGATAGACGTCGGTTGCAACAGGCAGCAGGATCGGCACCGTCATGATCAGGCCGGGAATGCCGTCGATCACCGTGCCGATCACCAGCAGGATGACGTTGCAGATCAGCATGAAGCTGATCGGATCCTTGGCGGCCGTCTGGATCCACGCCGCGGTCTCCTGCGGCACCTTGCCGAAGATCAGGACCCAGGAGAACACCGCGGCGGCGGCGACGAGGAACAGCACGATCGCCGAATAGATGCCACTGCGCAGCATCATCTGGGGCAGCTGCGAGAACTCGAACTCCTTGGTCCAGTATTTTCCCACCAGGGCAGCGGCCACCGCACCGACCGCAGCGGATTCCGTCGCGTTGGCGAGGCCACCGAGGATGGTGCCGACGATGACGATCGGGATCAGCAGGGTGGGCGACGTCCGCAGGATCGTCATGACGCGCTGACGCGGCGTCTGATAGTCGGCGCGGGGATAGTTGTAGATGTATCCCAGCAGCGCGATGACGAGGCAGAACATCACGGTGAGGATGACGCCCGGCACGATGCCGGCGATCAGCATGTCGCTGACCGAGACCTGCGCGAGCACGCTGTAGACCACGAACATCACCGAGGGCGGGATGATCGGCCCGAGCATGCCGCCATAGGCGGTCAGTCCCGCCGCAAAAGTCTTGTCGTAGCCCTTCTTCTCCATCTCCGGCACCATGATCTGGGCCATGATCGCGACCTGCGCGGTCGCAGATCCCAGGATCGAGGAGATGAACATGTTGGCGAGGATGTTGACGTAGGCGAGTCCGCCCTTCAGCGAGCCGACGAAAGCCATCGCCATGTCGACGATGCGGCGGGTGATGCCGCCGCCATTCATGATCTCGCCGATCAGGATGAAGAGCGGAATGGCGATCAGGCCGTAACTGTCGACGCCGCCGAACAGCTGGAGCGGATAGGACTGGAACAGCACCGGATTGCCAGAAGCGGCGATATAGACGAGGCCGGCGAGGCACAGGCAGAGCCCGATCGGCACGCCGACCAGCATGATCGCGACGAAGGCGGCAGACGTGATCATCAGTTGACCCCGTCGAGCTCGGAGAGCTGAAAGCCCGTCAGTGGCGTGCGCGGCACCAGCTCGAGATCTTCGAGCAGATTGGCGAGGCCGTGAATGGTCATCGACACCGCGAAGATCGGCAGCGTCAAATAGAGCACCCAGGTCGGCCAGTTCAGCGTCTGGGTGTGCTCGGTGTAGAGGAAGTTGAAGGTCTCGGCGGCGAGCTTGCGCCCGTCGAAGCCGGCGCGTGCGAGGCCAATCGGGTCCATCCAGAGCACGCAGGTAATGATCAGGGCGACGCCGAACACGACGACGAGGCCGGTCGAGATGACCTTGGCGAGCTTCTGGTGCCGTAGCGAAAGCCGCTCCGTCAGCATCGTGACCGCGAAGTCGAGCCGCAGCCGCGTCATCGCGGAGGCGCCGATGAAGGTCAGCCAGACCACGCAATAGACCGCCGATTCATCGATCCAGTAGATCGGGAAGTGCGAATAGCGGGTGACGACGTTCACCAGGATCAGTCCGGTGAGCAGGTACATCAGGCCCATCAGCGCGAGACGTTCGACGGCGAGCAGGGCGCTGGAAGCCCTGATCACAATCCGCCGCGCGCTGAATGCGCCCGTATCCGGCATCGTCCCTTCGATCATCAAAGGCCCCAACCCCCGCAAGATTTCTCGTGCCAAGGCAAAATGTATAATTTATACATTTGAGGTGTCAAACGGAGATTGCGGTCATTTCGGCGGCAGGACGCGCTTTTGCTGAGCACCTGTCTTTTGTGGGATGCTTGGCTTTTGCTGGCCCCCTCAACATGCAAGAGAGGGACCGCTTTCTGCCGGACGAGTCGCGAATAAAGACGGAAGGTCAGATGAAACAGCCTCTGAAGCATCGCACTCTGTCGGCTGCGATCGTGGACCAGCTCCGGCAGGCGATCCTCGACGGCACTTATCCGGCCGGATCGCAACTGCGCCAGGATGCGCTCGGCGATGCCTATGGCGTCAGCCGCATTCCGGTGCGCGAGGCGCTGTTCCAGCTCGAGGCCGAAGGGCTGGTGCGCATCGTCCCGCAAAAGGGCGCCATCGTCTCGGAGCTGTCACTGGACGAGATCAACGACGTGTTCGATCTGCGCCGGATTTTGGAGCCGCGCCTGCTGGCACAGTCGGCGCCGCGTTTCACGGCGGATGATTTCGAGGGGCTCGACGAAATCCACAAGCACTTCGAGAAGGCGATCAAGGCGCGCAATGTCAGTGAATGGGGCCAGCTCAACGCCGACTTCCACATGGCGCTCTATGTGCACGCCCCGCAGCCCCGTACGCGCGCAATCGCGCTCTCGCTGCTCCAGACCAGCGACCGCTACACGCGCCTTCAGCTCTCCAACACCAAGGCGATGGGGACGGCCGAGAAAGAGCACGCCCATCTGATCGCGCTCTGCCGCGCGGAGAAGGTCGAGGAGGCCTGCCGCTTCCTGGAGCGGCACATCGAGGCCGTGCGCAAGGATCTGTTGCAGGTGGTGGCCGGCAGCGCGATCGCGCCGAAGTCACGGCGGAAGAGTGAGCTGTAATCGTAGGGTGGGTTAGCCCCGCGCTGCGCGAAGCGCAGTCGCTCGGCGTAACCCACCACTGTTTGTCTCCGAGGAAACAGAATAGGTGGGTTACGCCCAGCGGACTGCGCTTTGCGCAGCCGCAGGTCTAACCCACCCTACGGCAATTGCGATTGCTGCTATCTGCTGCCGTCCGGCCCCATCACCAGGTCCGGCAGCCAGGTCGAGATTTCGGGCACGAAGCACAGCAACAGCACCGCGAGCATCATCAGGAGCACGAAAGGCAGGGTGCCCCAGATCACCTCGCTCAGGGGGATGTCGGGCGCGACGTTGCGGATGACGAAGATGTTGAGACCGACAGGTGGATGGATCAGCCCCATCTCCATCACGATGGTCATGACCACGCCGAACCAGATGATGTCGAAGTTCGCCGCGCGCAGCGGCGGCAGGATGATCGGTGCCGTCATCAGGATGATCGAGACCGGCGGCAGGAAGAAGCCGAGCACGACGACCATGACGAGGATCGCGAACAACAGGCCCCAGCGCGGCAGGTGCATCGCGACGACGGATTCGGCGACCGACTGCGAGATGTGCAGATAGCTCATCACGTAGGAGTAGAGCAGCGACATGCCGATGATCATCATCAGCATGGTCGATTCCCGGATCGTCGACTTCATGATGGGCGCAAGGTCGCTCGGCCGCCACACGCTGTAGATCGCCGCGATCAGCGCCAGCGCCAGCAGGCCGCCGAGGCCGGCGGTTTCCGACGGCGTGGCATAGCCGCCATAGAGCGCGATCATGACGCCCGTGAGCAGCAGCACGAACGGGATCACGCGCGGCAGCACGCTGAAGCGTTCGGCGAGCGTGTAGTCGTCGCGGGCGAGGATTGCGGCTTCCGGTCCGCCATTCTTGTAGATGGCTTCGGCCGCGGCATATTCCCGGCGGAAGCGGATCACGGCATAGGCTCCGAACAGGGACACCAGCAGCAGGCCCGGACCGATGCCGGCAAGGAACAAGCGCCCGAGCGACTTTTCCGCCGCGACAGCGAACAGGATCATGGTGATCGAGGGCGGCAGCAGGATGCCGAGCGTGCCGCCGGCGGCGATGATCCCGGCGGCAAAGCCGCCGGAATATCCGCGCTTGCGCATCTCGGGGATGCCGGCCGAGCCGATCGCCGAGCAGGTCGCTGGGCTCGAGCCCGCCATCGCCGCGAACAGCGCGCAGGCGAACACGTTGGCGACGCCGAGCCCGCCGGGGACGCGGTGCAGCCAGGCATGCAGGGCCAAATAGAGATCCTGGCCGGCGCGCGACTTGCCGATCGCCGCGCCCTTCAGGATGAAGAGCGGGATCGACAAAAGCGTGATCGAGGCCATTTCCTCGTAGACGTTCTGCGTCACCGTATCGAGGGAGGCCGATGGCATGTAGATGCCCATGAACACGACCGCGACCGCGCCGAGCGCGAAGGCGATCGGCATGCCCGAGAACATCACCAGCAGCGTCGCAATCGCGTAGGCGAGGCCGATACCGAAAACGCTCATGGACGCTTGGCTCCTGCGAAAGGCAGCGCAAGCTGCACGAGAATCTGGATGCAGAGCAGGCTCATGCCGAACGCCATCAGCGAATAGGGAATGGCGAGCGGCGGCGACCACATCGAGTTCGAGACCTGACCATCGACATAGGCCTCATGGGCCAGCGTCCAGGACTTCCAGGTGAAGAAGGCGCAGAACAGGAGTGTCGCCGCATCGACCAGCCAGAGCCTGATCCGGTTCGCCAGCGGTGAGAGCAGACCGACGAAGGCCTCGATGCCGATGTGACCGCGGTTCTGCTGCACATAGGCGGCCGTCATGAAGGTCGCCCCGACCAGCAGGAACACGGCGGCCTCGTCCTGCCAGTAGTTCGCGGCCTTGAACAAGGCGCGGCTCAGCACGCTGTAGCTCAGGATGGCGCAGGCCGCGACCAGCGCGATCGCTGCGAACACGATGATGATGCTGTTGAGGATGGCGAGACCGCGATCGATCGCCGCCGCAAGGCCGGTCCTTGCGGCAGCGTTTGCCTGGTCGTCACGATCCGGAAGCGGACCGTGGCTCATGCCGAGACGTCGGAGGCGAGCTTGAGCAGGGTCGCGGAGGTCGCGGTCTTGGCGCCGTAGTCCTTCCACGCGGTGTCGCGGGCGATGTCGCGCCACTTGCCGACGGTCGCGGCATCGAGCACCGAGACCTTGGCGCCGGCCTTCTCGTAGACCTTGGCGACCTCGACGTCGTCGTCCTGCGCGCCCTTGCGACCAAAGGCTTCGAGCTCGGTGCCGACCGCGAGCAGCACGTCCTGCTGGTTCTTCGGCAGCTTGTCGAAGATTGCCTTCGACATCATCAAGGGCTCGAGCATGAACCAGTAGGAGGCGCCCGCGCCCGAGGTCAGCGACTTCGCGACCTCTTCGAGGCGGAACGAGATCAGGCTGGTGGAGGAGGTGAGAGCGGCGTCGCACGCGCCGGTCTGCATCGCCGCGTAGATTTCGTTCGAAGGCACCGACAGCACCGAGGCGCCGGCGGTCTGGAGCACCATGTCCATCTCGCGCGAGCCGCCGCGCACCTTCATGCCCTTGGCGTCTTCCGGCGCGACGATCGGCTTGGAGCGGCTGACGAGGCCGCCGGCCTGCCACACCCAGGTGAGCAGGATGATGCCCTTGTCGGCGAGGAAGTCGGAGAGCGCCTTGCCGACCGGCTCCTTCTTCCAGCGCATGCCCTGGTCGTAGGTGGTGACGAGGCCCGGCATCAGGCCGATATTGGTCTCGGGCAGTTCGCCGCCGGCGTAAGGCATCGGATAGAGCGAGATGTCGAGCGCGCCCTTGCGCATCGCGGAGAACTGCGCGTTGGTCTTGATCAGCGAGGAATTCGGATAGATCTCAGCGGCAATGTCGCCATTGCTGCGCTTGGCGACTTCGGCGGCGAACATGCGGCAGAGCCGGTCGCGGAAATCGCCCTTGTCGATGGTGCCGCCCGGGAATTGATGCGAGATCTTCAGCGTGGTGGCGGCATGCGCGGTGCCGGTGCCGAAGCGGAGAATGGCGGGTGCGGCGACGGCGGTCGCGATCAGGTGGCGGCGCGTGAGCATGGTGTGATCCCCTTGAACGCTTTTTTGGACGGTTCTTGTTTGGTGTGATTTGGGTCGGGCCTTGTGAGACCGGCGCATAGGCCCATCCTAGCCGGTCTTTCGCCCGATGTTCTCTCATCTGATAGTTCGAGATCGAATGCCGCGGCAAGTGTCGGCCGTGCTGCGCTGCACACTTCCGATCCCCGCAGGCTACGCCGAACGACGGACGGCGGCGGGCGCGCAGAAATTTATCAGCGACCGCGTAACAACGCCGCGTGGCAATCCGTCGAGATTGAATAGCGGCGTCCGTCGCTGACAAACACCATCTCGAAGGGAAGACTAGTCATGACCATTCGTACCCGCATCGCGCTCGGCGTCTCGGCTGCCGCTCTCTCGCTTGGCCTTGCGCTGTCGCCGGCCGCCTTTGCCCAAGACAAGATGGGCGACAAGATGGGCAAGGAGGACGGCATGATGAAGAAGGACACCATGTCCAAGGACGGCATGAAGAAGGATGCCGTGACCAAGGACGACGGCATGAAGAAGGATCACATGTCGAAGGACGGGATGAAGAAAGATGACGGGATGATGAAGAAGAACTGATCTTCCGTCGTCGCGGGAGGCGTTTGCAGACGCGCGCTCTCGAAAGTCCGGGGGCGGTCACGTGGACCGTCCCGGAGCGATGTCTCAGTTCAAGTTCAATTGAACGTGATTTTTGAACGTTACTTGCGCTTGGCCTTGCGGGCGGCGTAGCGGGCGTCGCGCTTGGCCTTCTGTTCGGCCTCGATCGCAGCCGCCTTGGCGGCCGCTTCCTCGGCCTCACGCGCAAGTCGCGCAGCTTCGGCGGCCTTGGCTTCTTCCTCAAGACGCTTCTGCTCGGCCTTTTCGGCCTCACGCGCAGCCTTTGCCTCGGCCCGCTTGGCCGCGAGCGCCTCGCGCTCGGCACGCTTCGCCGCAACCGACGGATCATCTGGCCCGGGCTGGGATTTGAATTTGTTCAAAAGATTTTTGCGGGCGTCCTGCGCCGCCTTTTGCCGGTCTGCAAAACCGGGTTCCCTGAATCCACTCATCGACGAGCCTTGTCTTCCTCGCTTTCGACCCTACATCACTGCGTGTTGGTACGTCGGCTGGGCATAGCGGGCGCCACGCGACGCACATGCGTGTACATCGCCGCGCGTCGCAACGCCACCCAATTCGCAGCCGATCAGGTAGACGAAAATCGCCCCCCGACGATCTCTCGTAGCCCGGAAAAACTGCCGAATTGTGATGTCCCTCATAAGGGAGCATGTGGTGCGGCGCCTAGCGTCCGCGCCAGCAAGACGGAGCACGGGCATGACTATCTTCCGATTGAGCCTGAAGGCGCTCGCAATCACCGTCGTGGTGGTCGCTGCGGCGGCCGCCGCGCTGCTGCTCGCCCGTCCGCAGCCGATCGAAAGCGCCGTCCTCGGCGCCGGCTGGGAGTGCAGCCAGACCGCATTCGTGCTCACGACCTGCGCACCACGCGTCCGTGAGGCGATCCCCGCGGTCGAAACCTCGCGCAAGGATGCTCTCCGGGCGACCCGCGGCTGAACCGGAGCTGATTGCGATGTGACGCGACGCCGCAGAGGTGTTAAGCCGGCTCGCCCCCGCGATCAGTCCGTCATGACCAAGCCCGAGTCCAAGCCAAAGCCCGAACCGGGTGATAGGCCCAAATCCGCGCCAAGACCTCAATCCGGTGACAACCGCCGCGGCGCGGTCGCCGGCCTGATCATCGCGATCGTGATCCTCGGCGTCGGCTGGTGGCTTGCCCGCGATCTCACCGCCGCCAGCAAGATGCAGGACTGCCTGATGTCGGGGCGGAGCAATTGCAACGTGATCGAGCCGGCCCGCTAGCAGCGCTCAAGCACGCCCGGCAGAGCCAAAAAATGCCGTGATCTTAATCATTTGTAACGGGACTTCGCCGATCAGGCAGGTCAGTTATGTCAGCCGGCATCAGCCCAGCGCGCGGCGAATCGTCTATCGCGCTGGGACCACGGCAATCGGCCACGGCAATCGAAAGAGTAGGGGGTCAAGCACGCATGAGTGCGTCCAGCCGCATGAAGATCATCATTCCCTTGGTTTCGGCCATGTCGTTGCTCGCGCTCTCGGCGCAGGCGCAGGAGGCCCGGCCGCCGAAGGACGCGGGCCAATCGCCGGCAGGGCCGGCCGCGGGCGCACCGCCCCAGAACAATCAGAACATGCGCAAGGGCCCGCCGCCGCAGCAGGCGGCCCGACCTGCGCCGCAGCCCGGCGGCCAGCCCCACGCGGGACCCGGTCATGCAGGTCCTGGTGCCGGCCCAGCTGCCGGTCCAGTTCCTGGCCCGCGCAATGCGGGCGGCCCGTCGCCCGGTCGTAACTACGCCAGGGGTCCCGCACCGGCGCGCGACTGGGACGGACACGCCTATCGCGGCAATCTCGCCTGGGATGGCGGGCGCTGGCGCCACGAGGTCCACAACGGCCGCTCCGGCTGGTGGTGGGATGTCGGTGGCGTCTGGTACTATTATCCGCAGCGGATGGCCGGTCCGCCCGGCTATATCTCGGAGGAGTATTACGACGACGTGCCGGTGGCCTACGCCCCGCCGCCCGTTGCCTACGAACCACCGCCTCCGCCGGCTGATCCCGGTGCGAGCGCGCTTGGCGGTGCCATTGTCGGCGGCGTGCTCGGCGGCCTGATCTCGGGTAACGCGTCGGGCGCCGCCGCAGGCGCCGTGATCGGTGGCGCCACCGGCGCGATCGCCGGCGCGACCGCTGCCTCGCGTCCCGGCTACTATCTGGCCGAGGGCAATTGCTACTACCGCTATCCGAGCGGCCAGTATGTGCAGGCCGATCCCCGCGCGTGTTACTGAGATTCCTGGCAGCTCTGAAACGAAGGGGCGGGCGAAAGGCCCGCTTCTTTTTTGTCCCGGTTTGTCATCTTGGCGCCGCGGCAGAATGACTGATCGCCTCGCGCCTCAAGACACCAGCCAGGTCATGAACGCCATGAGGCCCCAGACCAGGCCTGCGATCCACGCCAGCATCACGATGCCGATGGTCGCAAGAAAGGTGACGCCGAACACGTCGGGCCTTTTTCGCTGTGTGGGGACGTGAGCCTCGGCTGCTGCTTCTCGTGTCATGACCGCAAGACCACCCATGCTTTCTCCCGCCTTTGGGAGCGCTGAGATGTTCTCTAGCGGAGACGCCGGGCGCAGGCTGTGACGCAATTCACATCCGTCTGAATCGCGCCGGGCCTCACGGCTTCGTGCGGTATGGGCGTCGCACGGTCGCCACGGGGCCGGTTTGAAACCGCGGGTGCAGTTTCATATCCTGCACAATTTCCACGTGTGGAAATCGCTCGCGACAACGCTGGTTATCCGCAATCATACGGACGAAATTGCCATGCACTTGTCCAGATCGGACGGCTAGAATCCGCCCATGTGTCACAAGTATGATCCACAGCACGAAGCCGAGGCGGCAATGAAGCGCGCCGCGGCATCAGAAGGCCCCGACCGGCAAAGACTCATCGAGCTCGCCATTGCCTGGCATCAGTTGGCCCGCGACCGGCGCGACGATGAACCGACGGACTAGTCGGATTCAGCCGACGACTGCCGGCGAAGCCTCTAGCCTTCGATCCACCGCAAGCGGCGTCTCGTTCCTGGTGAGGTTCGACGGCGAATTCGACAACCGTTCGCAGACCTGCTCGGGCACGGGGCGCATTCGGTACATCCGGTAGCTGGCGCTCAATGGTTCGACGCGCGAGGCCGTGATCTCGTTCCAGGCTGCTGCTGTTAAACGCCGCGATCGATGCCTGCCGGTTTCGGCTTGTGCTCGTAATCCAGGATGCATGGTCGATCCGCCGAACGGCGGTTCTGGTCGCTTCCGCCCGCCAGCGAACGAACGGCGAAGGCCAGCTGATGCTGGCTCGCCGCGACGCTCATAATGGACGCTTGTGCCATCTCGAGGTGCTTTGCCATCCCGCCGGAGTTCAGGTCCAAGCCCGCATCGATCGCCAAAAACGACATTGCGGCGACGGCAATTCCGGACCCGACAGCCATTCCTGTCCATTCAGATGACGGCATCACAAAAATCTTCGACACCTTTCTTGCGTGCCGGATAGATAGGACTCTCTCGTCGCCTGGACAGGCCTGCGCACGCTTTCTTGAAGTGCGACAGATTTGCAAATCACGTTGCCACGGAGATCGCGGGCCGGGATGATTTCTGGCTCTGCCGTCGGCTCTGCCAAGCCAGAATGAAGCCAATCCGCTCGAAGCGTTAAGACTGGCGATCCCAGCAGGACTCGAACCTGCAACCCGCGGAGTAGAAATCCGCTACTCTATCCAGTTGAGCTATGGGACCGTCCTGAGGCCGGGTCTTGAGGCCGGGTCTTGAGGCCAGTCTTGGACCGGCCTCGGCTACCGCCTGCCGGTCTTCTATCACGCCAAATATGAAAAATCCGCGCGTTCGCCAAGCCTGAACCGAACCGTTTTCCTCAAAGCCGCGACAAAGCGGAACGGTGGGGTGTCAGGGTGCCGGGTTGAGCGGCAGCGGACTGGACGATGGATCGCATCGCCGGGAGCGCTGGCCAGCTTCCGGGACACGGCCGCCGGTCGATTGGTCAGGTATGGCTGCGCCATCAGGACGGCGTGCGCGGCAGTATCTTGATCAGTCTCCTCTAGGCTTGCCTTGTCATGGCGAATGCGACGATTTGCACCTCTGGTTCCATCGCCTTGAGTCCGTCACCTTTCCGCGCACTTCATTTGCCGCCGCGGCGTTCGTCCGCGATTTCCGGGAGTCCATCATGATCGGTCTGGTTCGCGCCGTCACATTCTGCGCCGTGCTGGCGTTCGGCCTCAGCGCCGCGCAAGCCGCTGACAAGGCCTTCAAGCGCGACGATCTCGCTGATTCCGCAATCAAGCTCGAGGCCCAGATCAAGAGCGAGGCGGGGCCGGTCGCCAAGACCGGCGCGACGCTGCGCACGGACGCCGACGCCGCCTTCAGGCGCAATGATTTCCGTGCCGGCCTGTCCGTGCTCGGCCAGATCGCCGCCACGACGCCGGAGGATGCCGGCAACTGGCTGCGGCTTGCCAAGGTGATCTTCCAGATCTGGCCCAAGAACTCGAGCGAGCAGACGTTCCTGCTGGAGCGCGCCTCGACCGCCGCCTACATTGCCTATGTGCGCGCCGGCAATCCGGGCGAGGAGGCCGACGCGCTCGCGGTGCTCGGCAAGTCACTGGCCGAGCGCAAGCTGTGGCGGCCGGCGCTGGACGCGCTGCGGCTGTCGCTCGACATGCGCGAGGTCGCCGACGTCCGCGGCCAATACGAGAAGATGCGCGATGAGCACGGCTTCCGCCTGCTGGACTATACTGTGGATTCGGATTCGGCCAGTCCGCGGGCCTGCTTCCAGTTCTCGGAAGAGCTCGCCAAGCGCACCGATTTCGCGCCGTTCCTCGCGCTGGCGGGCCAGGACAAGCCGGCGCTGTCGGCCGATGGCAAGCAGCTCTGCGTCGACGGCCTGAAGCACGGCGAGCGCTACAACATCAATCTGCGCGCCGGCCTGCCGTCCACGGTGAAGGAAGGGCTGCCGAAATCGGCCGAGTTCAACGTCTATGTGCGCGACCGAAAGCCCTTCGTGCGCTTCACCAGCCGCGCCTATGTGCTGCCGAAGACCGGCCAGCGCGGCGTTCCCGTGGTCAGCGTCAACACGCCCGCGGTCAACATCAACGTCTTCCGGATCGGCGACCGCAACCTGATCAACACGGTGGTCGACAGCGATTTCCAGAAGACGCTGTCCAAGTACCAGCTCAGCGATCTCGGCGACGAGCGCGGCGTCAAGGTCTGGTCCGGCGAGCTTTCGACCGCGATGACGCTGAACCAGGACGTCACCACGGCGTTCCCGGTCGACCAGGCGCTCGGCGAGCTTCAGCCGGGCGTCTATGTGATGACCGCCGCGGCCAAGGGCCCGGGCTCGGACGACGAGTACCAGCTCGCCACGCAATGGTTCATCGTTTCCGATCTCGGGGTGTCGGCCTATTCCGGCAATGACGGCATCCACGTGTTCATCAACTCGCTGGCCTCGACCGATCCGGTCGGCAAAGCCGAGGTGCGGCTGGTCGCGCGCAACAACGAGATCCTGGCAACCCGCAAGACCGACGATTCCGGTCACGTGCTGTTCGAGGCCGGCCTTGCGCGCGGCGAGGGCGGCCTGTCGCCGGCGATGCTGACGGTCTCGGGCGAGAAGGCCGACTACGCCTTCCTCAGCCTCAAGACGAGCGCCTTCGACCTGTCCGACCGTGGCGTGGCGGGCCGCGCGGTGCCTGTTGGCGCCGACGCCTTCGTCTACGCCGAGCGCGGCGTCTACCGCTCCAGCGAGACGGTCTATCTCACCGCGCTGCTCCGCGACGGGCAGGGCAATGCCGTTACCGGCGGGCCGATGACCCTGGTGGTCGAGCGCCCTGACGGCGTCGAATACCGCCGCGCCGTGCTGTCCGACCAGGGCGCCGGCGGCCGCACGCTGTCCGTGCCGCTCAACTCGGCTGTGCCGACCGGGACCTGGCGGGTGCGCGCCTTCACCGACCCGAAGGGCTCTTCGGTCGGCGAAACCACCTTCATGGTCGAGGACTACGTCCCCGACCGGATCGAATTCGACTTGTCTGCCAAGGACAAGCTGATCAAAGCTAACGCTCCAGTGGAGCTTAAGGCCGACGGTCATTTCCTCTACGGCGCGCCCGCCTCGGGCCTCCAGCTCGAAGGCGACATGCTGATTGCGCCCGCTTCCGAGCGTCCGGGTTTTGCCGGATATCAATTCGGCGTCGCCGACGAGGAGACCACGTCGAACGAGCGCACGCCACTGGAGAACCTGCCCGAGGCCGACGCCAATGGCGTTGCGACCTTCCCGGTGACGCTGGACAAGCAGCCGGCTTCGACCCGCCCGCAGGAGGCGCAGATCTTCGTCCGCATGGTGGAGACCGGCGGCCGCGCCGTCGAACGCAAGCTGGTGCTGCCGGTCGCGCCCGCGACCGCCCTGATCGGCGTCAAGCCGCTGTTCGGCGACAAGAACGTGGCCGAAGGCGACAAGGCCGAGTTCGACGTCGTGTTCGTCTCCCCCGAGGGCAAGCAGCTCGCCCGTGACGGCCTGCGCTACGAGCTCCTGAAAATGGAGTCGCGCTATCAGTGGTATCGCCAGAACAATTACTGGGAGTACGAGCCGGTCAAGTCGACCTCGCGCGTCGCCGATGGCGATCTCACCATCGCCGCCGACAAGCCGTCGCGGGTCTCGCTCGGCCCGCAGCCCGGCCGCTACCGGCTCGACGTCAAGTCGAACGACGCCGACGGCCCGGTGACCTCGGTGCAGTTCGACGTCGGCTGGTATTCCGACGGCAGCGCCGACACGCCGGACCTGCTGGAGACCTCGATCGACAAGCCGCAATACGCCTCCGGCGACACCATGACGGTGTCGGTGAACGTGCGCACCGCCGGCAAGCTCACCGTCAACGTGCTCGGCGACCGCCTGCTGACGACGCAGACCATCGACGTCAAGGAGGGCACCGCGCAGGTGAAGCTCCCGGTCGGCAAGGACTGGGGCACCGGCGCCTATGTGGTGGCGACGCTGCGCCGTCCGCTCGATGCCGCCGCCCAGCGCATGCCGGGCCGCGCCATCGGCCTGAAATGGTTCGGCATCGACAAGCAGAGCCGCACGCTCCAGGTGAAGCTGGCGCCGCCGGCGCTGATCCGGCCGAACGCGACGCTGAAGATCCCGGTCAAGCTCGACGGGCTCAATCCCGGCGAGGACGCCAAGGTCGTCATCGCCGCGGTCGATGTCGGCATCCTCAACCTCACCAATTACAAGCCGCCGGCGCCGGACGACTACTATCTCGGCCAGCGCCGCCTCAGCGCCGAGATCCGCGATCTCTACGGCCAGCTCATCGACGGCATGTCGGGCACGCGCGGCCAGATCAAGTCCGGCGGCGACGCGGGAGCCGGCGAATTGCAGGGCTCGCCGCCCGCGCAGAAGCCGCTCGCGCTCTATTCCGGCATCGTCACGGTCGCCGCTGACGGCACCGCCGAGGTGACCTTCGACATTCCGGAGTTCGCGGGCACCGCGCGTGTGATGGCGGTGGCGTGGACCGCGACCAAGCTCGGCCGCGCCAACACCGACGTCGTGATCCGTGATCCTGTCGTGCTGACCACGACCCTGCCGCGCTTCCTGCTCAATGGCGACCACGGCACGGTCAACCTCGAAATCGACAATGTCGAGGGCCAGGCCGGCGACTACGTCATCAACGTGAAGACGGGCGGCCCGGTGAAGATGACCGGCAATCCCGCCACCACGGTCAAGCTCGCCGCCAAGCAGCGCAACTCGTTCTCGCTCGCGCTCGATGCGACCGCGGCGGGGCAGGCGACGCTCGACGTCGATATCAAGGGGCCGAACGGGCTTGCACTCGCACGCCACTATGCGCTCGACGTCAAGGCGGCGACGCAGGTGCTGGCGCGGCGTTCGATCCGGACGCTTGCGAAGGGCGAGAGCCTGACGCTGACCTCGGACATGTTCTCCGACCTCGTGCCGGGCACCGGCAGCGTCTCGGTTTCGGCGAGCCTGTCCACCGCGCTCGATGCAGCGACGATCCTCAAAGCGCTCGATCGCTATCCCCATGGCTGCTCGGAGCAGATCACGAGCCGTGCCATGCCGCTGCTCTATGTCAACGAGCTCGCGGCCGGCGCGCATCTGGCCATGGACACCGAGGTCGACCAGCGCATCCGCGACGCGATCGAGCGGCTCCTGGCGCGCCAGGGTTCGAACGGCTCGTTCGGCCTGTGGTCGGCCGGCGGCGACGACGCCTGGCTCGATGCGTACGTGACGGACTTCCTCACCCGCGCCCGCGAAAAGGGGTTTGCGGTGCCGGACGTGCTGTTCAAGAACGCGCTCGACCGCGTCCGCAACTCGGTCGTCAACGGCAACGAGCCGGAGAAGGACGGCGGGCGCGATCTCGCCTATGGCCTCTACGTGCTCGCGCGCAATGGCGCGGCTCCGATCGGCGACCTCCGCTATCTCGCCGACACCAAGCTCTCCAACCTCGCGACGCCGATCGCGAAGTCGCAGCTTGCGGCGGCGCTGGCCCTGGTCGGCGACCGTAACCGTGCGGAGCGGGTCTATGGTGCAGCGCTCGACTCGCTTGCGCCAAAGCCCGTGCTGGAGTTCGGCCGCACTGACTACGGCTCGCAGCTTCGCGATGCGGCGGCGCTGGTCTCGCTTGCCAGCGAAGGCAACGCGCCGAGGGCGACGCTGACGCAGGCGGTGTCGCGGGTCGAGACCGCGCGCGGGCTGACGCCGTACACCTCCACGCAGGAGAATGCGTGGCTGGTGCTGGCGGCGCGGGCGCTCGCCAAGGAAAACCTCTCGATCGAGGTCGACGGCCAGCCGGTCAAGACTGCGCTCTATCGCAGCTACAAGGCCGCGACGCTGGAGGGCAAGCCGCTGAAGATCACCAACACCGGCGATGCGCCGGTGCAGGCGGTGGTCTCGGTGTCGGGCTCGCCGGTGACGCCGGAGCCGGCGGCATCGAACGGCTTCAAGATCGAGCGCAGCTACTATACGCTCGACGGCAAGCCCGCCGACATCAGCAAGGTCAAGCAGAACCAGCGCTTCGCGGTGGTGCTGAAGATCACCGAGGCCAAGCCCGAGTACGGCCACATCATGGTGTCCGACTATCTGCCGGCGGGTCTGGAGATCGACAATCCGAAGCTGGTCTCGTCGGGCGACAGCGGTACGCTGGACTGGATCGAGGACGGCGAGGAGCCTGAGGATACCGAGTTCCGCGACGACCGCTTCACGGCAGCCGTTGACCGTGCCTCGGACTCCAAGTCGGTGTTCACCGTCGCCTATGTTGTCCGCGCCGTTTCGCCGGGTAAATACGTATTGCCGCAGGCTTATGTCGAGGACATGTACAACCCCTCGCGCTACGGGCGGACGGGCACGGGCAATGTCGAGGTGCGGGCGGCGAAGTGATGAGCAAAGTGGCGCCACAAACTCAGTCGTCATGCCCGGGCAAAAGCGCGAAGCGCGTCTTCGCGCAGATGTCCCGGGCATCCACGGACTTTGGCGTCGCGGGCAAGAACGTGGATGGCCGGGACAAGCCCGGCCATGACGGCGTGCGGGGCAGGGGCCATCGCCTCCTCTCAGCCGCCGCTTTCACCCTCATCCTCGCCATCATCACCTTCGTCGGCTGGGTCTATTCCCTCGGTCCTCTTCCACTCGACGAGTCCCGCCAGGTCTCCACCACAATCGTAGACCGCAACGGAAAGCTGCTGCGGGCCTACGCGATGGCGGACGGGCGCTGGCGGCTGCCGGTCGATGCCAGGACGAATGTCGATCCGATCTATCTCAAACTGCTGCTCGCCTATGAGGACCAGCGCTTCTACGCCCATGACGGCATCGATCCGCTGGCGCTGGGCCGTGCCGCGTTGCAGCTCGGAACGCGCGGCCACATCGTGTCCGGCGGCTCGACCATCACCATGCAGCTGGCACGTTTGATGGAGCCGCGGCGGCAGCGCTCGCTCTATGCGAAACTGCGCCAGATGGTGCGCGCGATCGAGATCGAGCGGACCCTCAGCAAGAGCGAAATCCTCGACCTCTATCTCGCGCTGGCGCCGTATGGCGGCAATCTCGAAGGCATCCGCGCCGCCTCGATCGCCTATCTCGGCAAGGAGCCGAAGCGGCTGTCGCTGGCCGAGGCCGCATTGCTGGTCGCGCTGCCGCAATCGCCGGAGACGCGCCGGCTCGACCGCTATCCCGATGCGGCGCTCAAAGCCCGCGACCGCGTGCTCGACCGCATGGTCGAAGAGCATGTGGTCAGCCTCGAGGACGCAAAGCAGGCCAAGGCCGTGCCCGTGCCGAAGCTGCGCAAGCCAATGCCGATCCTGGCGCCGCATGCTTCCGACACCGCGCTTGCGACGGTCAAGGATACGCCCGTCATCAAGCTGACGTTGGACGCGAACTTGCAGAAGGTGCTGGAGCCGCTGGCGCGCGACCGCGCCATTGCGCTTGGGCAAAACATCTCGGTCGGCATCATCGTGGTCGACAACGAGAGCGGCGACGTGCTCGCGCGCGTCGGCTCGGCGGATTATTTCGACGAGAGCCGGGCAGGGCAGGTCGACATGACGCGCGCCATTCGCTCGCCGGGATCGACGCTCAAGCCCTTCATCTACGGCCTCGCCTTCGAGGACGGCTTCGTCCATCCCGACAGCCTGATCGACGACCGGCCCGTCCGCTTCGGCTCCTACGCGCCGGAAAATTTCGACATGACATTCCAGGGCACGGTGCCGGTGAAGAAGGCGCTGCAATTGTCGCTGAACGTGCCGGCGATCGTGCTGCTCGACCGCGTCGGCGCGAGCCGGCTGGCGTCGCGGCTGCGGCAGGCCGGCGGCAATCTCATCCTGCCCAAGGACGAAGCGCCCGGGCTCGCCATGGGCCTGGGTGGCGTCGGGGTGACGCTCCAGGACCTCGCCCAGCTCTATGCGGGCTTCGCCCGCCTCGGCACCACCAAGCCGCTGCGCGAGGTCGTGGCTGCCAAAGACGACCGCGAGCCGCTGCGGCTGCTAGATCAGGTCGCGGCCTGGCAGGTCGGCAACGTGCTTCTGGGCACGCCGCCGCCGGAAAATGCCGCCCACAACCGGATCGCCTTCAAGACCGGCACCTCCTACGGCTATCGCGACGCCTGGTCGGTCGGCTTCGACGGGCGCATGACCATCGGCGTCTGGGTCGGTCGGCCCGACGGCGCGCCGGTTCCCGGCCTGATCGGACGCGTCGCCGCCGCGCCCATTCTATTCGACGCCTTCGCCCGGACCGGCAAGACTCTAGCCCCGTTGCCGAAGCCGCCCAGGGGAACCCTGGTCGCCAGCAACGCAAAACTGCCGTTGCCCTTGAGGCGGTTCCGCCCGGTCGGGGAACTGGTGCGGAGCGGCGGCGAGCAGGCGCTGCACATCCAGTTCCCGCTGAACGGCTCGCGGATCGACGTCGATCGGTCGGGTGGCTCCGAGGCCGCAGCCATGCCGGTCAAGGTCGCCGGCGGCGTCCTGCCCATGACCGTCATGGTTAACGGCACGGCGCGCGGCGAGATCGACGGGCGCCGCCAGCGGCTGATTGATCCGCCCGGTCCGGGCTTTGCGCGGCTCACCGTGATCGATGCCACGGGCGCCGCGGACACAGTTGTCATTCGAATTCAGTGACCCGGCCTTAACCGGTTGTCGGAATGACGGTTTCAGCGTAAGCGGAACCAATGGCCGAGACCTACCCAAGCCCGCGTTTTGGAGCCCCCCGTGAGCCGAAATCGCCCGTAAATCCGGGCAGTCGGCTGGTGTCGATGCTCGACGTCGTCACGGCCAGCCACGGCCGCGCGGCGGCCTTTCTGGTGCTGTGCGCGCTGCTGCTGTTCCTGCCCGGCTTCTTCACGATCCCGCCTGTCGATCGCGACGAGGCGCGCTTTGCCCAGGCCACCAAGCAGATGGTGGAGAGCGGCGACTATGTCGACATCCGCTTTCAGGAGGACGTCCGCTACAAGAAGCCGGTCGGCATCTACTGGCTGCAATCCGCGGCGGTCGAAACCGCCGCGGCACTCAAGCTGCCGAAGGCCGAGTTGCGGATCTGGGTCTATCGGCTGCCCTCTCTGTTAGGGGCGATCGGCGCCGTGCTCATGACCTATTGGGCGGCGCTCGGCTTCGTCACGCGGCGCGCCGCCGTGCTCGCGGCACTCCTGATGTGCGCCTCCGTGCTGCTCGGCGTCGAGGCGCGGCTTGCGAAGACCGACGCTATGCTGCTGTTCTGCGTGACCGCCGCGATGGGCGCGATGGCGCGGGCCTATCTGTCGTGGCAGCGCGCCGAGGACGAGACGCATCCGCCCTGGAGCTGGCCCGCGATCTTCTGGACCGCGCTCGCGGTCGGCATCCTGATCAAGGGCCCGCTGATCCTGATGTTCGCAGGCCTGACCGTTGTCGCGCTCGCGATCCAGGACCGCGACGCCTCCTGGCTATGGAAGCTGCGCCCGCTCTGGGGCCTGATGTGGGTGCTGGTGCTGGTGCTGCCCTGGTTCGTCGCGATCTTCTGGCGCGCGGGCGATGCCTTCTTCGCCGATTCCGTCGGCGGCGACATGCTGAGCAAGATCGGCGCCCAGGAATCCCATGGCGCTCCGCCCGGACTGTACCTGGCGCTGTTCTGGATCACCTTCTGGCCGGGCGCGCCGCTCGCGGCGATGGCGGCGCCTGCGGTGTGGCGGGCGCGGCGTGAGCCCGGTGCGCAGTTCTTGCTGGCCTGGCTGATCCCGTCCTGGATCGTGTTCGAGGCGGTGCTGACCAAGCTGCCGCATTACGTGCTGCCGCTGTACCCGGCGATCGCGATCCTGACCGTCGGCGCGCTGGAGCGGCGCGTGCTGTCGCGCTCCTGGCTGATGCGCGGCTCGGCCTGGTGGTTCGCGATCCCCGCGGCCGCCTCGATCATCGCGGTGGTCGGCGCGGTGATGCTGACGCGGCAGCCGGCTTTCGTGGCCTGGCCGTTCATCGCGGCGTCGCTGATCTTCGGCCTGTTCGCCTGGTGGCTGTTCGACACCAACCACGCCGAGCGCTCGGTGCTGAATGCGCTGGTCGCAGCCCTGATGCTGGCGGTCGTGGTCTACGGCATCGTGCTGCCGTCGCTGACGCCGGTGTTTCCGAGCATCGAGGTCGCGCGCGCGCTGCGCAACGTCACCTGCGTCGGGCCGAAGGCGGCCGCCGCCGGCTATCACGAGCCGAGCCTCGTATTCCTGACGGGCACCCAGACGCTGCTCACCGACGGTTCGGGCGCGGCGGACTTCCTGCGGCAGGGCAGCTGCCGCTTCGCGCTGGTCGAGCAGCGCTCGGAGCGCAGCTTCGTGCAGCGCGCCGAGGCGATCGGACTGCGCTACAAGGTCGGCGCGCGCATCGACGGCTACAATTTCTCGCAAGGGCGCGCGATCTCGATCTCGATCTTCCGCTCGGAAGGCATCGAATAGGATGCCGGCTTCGACCAACATCGCGCCGCGCGCGGGCTATCCCGCGCAATTGCTCGCCGTGTCCTGGCATGCGCTGGCGCAGCTTGTCCGCACGCCCTCGCACTCGCGCCGTGCCGAGGCCGCCCGAAAGCTGGCGCGGCATTCGCTGTGGCTCAGCGTGGCAGGCGCAGCCCTGGTCATTGCTCTGATGCTCGCGTTCGACCAGACCGAGATCCAGCTGATGCCGGCACGAGGCGCGCCCGGCCTGTGGCCGATCCGCATCCTGACCGATTTCGGCAAGGACGAGTATGTGCTCTCGGTGCTGGCTGTCGGCCTCGTGGCCGTGGCGCTCGTTGCGGCCGGCCTTTACGGCACCCGCCGGGCGCTGCTGCTCGGCCTCGGCACGCGGCTCCAGTTCATGATTCTGTCCGTTGCATTCTCGGTGTTCATTGCCGAGATCCTGAAATTCATCATCGGCCGCGGCCGGCCGTTCGTCGGCGGCGATGCCAACCCGTTCCACTTCGTTCCGTTTCAGGGAACGCCGGCCTATGCCAGCCTGCCGTCCAGCCATGCGGTGACGGCGTTCGCGCTCGCCTTCGCGGTATCCGCACTCTGGCCGCGGCTGCGCGTCTTCATGTTCACTTACGCAATCGTGATCCTGCTGACGCGCCTGGTGCTGCTCGCGCATCATCCGAGCGACGTCGTGGCCGGCGCGCTGGTCGGCATGGTCGGCGCCATGGCGGTCCGCTACTGGTTCGCGGCCCGACGGCTCGGCTTCGCCATCCGTGCCGACGGCACCATTGTGCCCCTCGCAGGGCCGGTCTCGGGCCGCCTCAAAAGGGTTGCCCGCGGGGCCTCCGCCCCATAAAAGCGGCTGCCTGCCGGGGCCGCCGGTTCCCCGAGGCGCAGGCCAATTCCAACCACGAGCCTCATTTGTCGACGTCCCAGCCTTCGGTTTCCATCGTCGTTCCCGTGCGCAACGAAGCCGACAACATCGCGCCCCTGATCGAGGAGATCACAGCGGCGCTCGACGGTCGCTGGGATTACGAGATCATCTACGTCAATGACGGTTCGACCGATACGACCGGCGAGCGGCTCAATGCCATCATGGCGCAGCGGGGCAATCTGCGTCAGCTCCGTCACGCGAAATCCGGCGGCCAGTCCGCCGCCGTGCGCAGCGGCGTGCGGGCCGCGCGCGGCGCGATCGTGGCCACGCTCGACGGCGACGGCCAGAACAATCCGGCCTTCCTGCCGGACCTGATCGCGGCGGTCGAGAAGGGCGCCCATGTCGGGCTCGCCGCGGGCCAGCGCGTCGGACGCAAGGACACGGGGTTCAAGAAATTCCAGTCGCGCGTGGCGAACAAGGTCCGCAACGCCATCCTGAAGGACGGCACGCGCGACACCGGCTGCGGGTTGAAGGCGTTCCGGCGCGAGGTCTTCCTCGCGATGCCGTATTTCGACGGGCTGCACCGCTTCCTGCCGGCGCTGGTGCGGCGTGAAGGCTACGACATCGCCTATGTCGACGTGATCGACCGGCCGCGCCGCTCCGGCGTGTCCAACTACGGCTTCTTCGACCGGCTCTGGATCGGGATCATGGATCTCGCCGGCGTGTGGTGGCTGATCCGCCGCAAGAAGCCCACACCAGACGTGACCGAGGTGACGGCATGATCATCCAGTACGGCCAGGCGCTGAGCAACTATCTCTACGACGTCTTCGTCGCCAAGTTCGACTTCTGGCTCGCGTTCGGCCTGGTCGCGCAGCTGTTCTTCACCGCGCGCTTCCTGGTGCAGTGGATCGCGAGCGAGCGCGCCGGCAACAGCGTGGTGCCGATGGCGTTCTGGTTCTGCTCGATGGGTGGCGGCCTGATGACACTGGTCTACGGTGTCGTGAAGCGCGAGCCCGTGATCATCCTCGGACAGGCGCTGGCCACGGTGATCTACATCCGCAACATCATGCTGATCATCAAGAACCGCGGCCGCGCGTCGAAGACGCTGGAGCGCTGATCAACGGCCGCGTGCGGCAGGGCATCCGGATTTCCCGATCGGCATGCGCAAATTATCGATATTCGGACGGTGAACGGGTCAGGATCGCCTACGATCCCCGCCGGCCCGAGGGTTCCTGACGCTGTGGATCGCTCCGGTCCTGCTTTGCGGCGCGGGCCTGCTCCTGGCAGGCGGCGCGGTCATTCTACATGCCGGGCTAGCGCGGCAGCGCCGAGGCCGCACCTGACGCGGACAGGGTGGCCGTCTCGGTCTCGGTCCTGCGATACGGCTCGCCCGCGGCATCCAGCACGGGATAGGCGACCGAGCAGATATGCGAGTGGATGCGGCGCAGATCGCGCAGCACGTCGAGGTGCAGCGAGGTGGTCTCGATGGTCTCGGGGCGGCCCTCGCGCAGGCGGTCGAGATGGCGCTCGACGGCGGCAAGCTCGGTGTTCTTCAGCGTGGTCTTCTCCACCAGCAGCTTGCGCGCTTCATTCGCATCGCCCGACATGAACACGCCGAAGGCGATCCGTAGCGATTCCATCGTGCGCTTGTGGAAGGCGGCGAGCTCCTCGGAGCCCTCGGCCGAGAACTGGAAGCGGCGCTTGATCTTCTTGGTCGCAAGCTCGCTCAGGCTCTTGTCGATGATGTCGCCGATGTGTTCGAGGTTGATGGCGAAGGAGACGATCTCCATCGCGCGCCGCCCCTCGCTCTCGTCGAGGCTGCCCCGCATGAGTTTCGTCACGTAAAGCTTGATGGCTTCATCCAGGCCGTCGACGACATTGTCCATCTTCGAGACCTGGTCGACCAGGGCGCGGTCGCCCGTCATCATCGCGGCCATGACCTTGCGCAGCATCACCTCGACGAAGTCGCCCATGCGCAACGTCTCGCGGGCAGCGTCGGCGAGCGCCAGTGAGGGCGTCTCCAGCGCGGTCTCGTCCAGATAGCGCGGGCGGGCCGGGTCGGTCTCCTGCACGCGATCGGGCAAGAGGCGGGTCAACAGGCGCGACATGGTGTCGAGCAGGCCGATGAAGATGATGGCGGTGCCGACATTGAAGGCGATGTGGAAGGCCGCCGTCATCCTGGCAAGGTCCGGCTGCCAGGCGTGCATGTGCTCGGCAATGGCGTTCAGGAACGGCAGCACCAGTGCAATCCCGATCACGCGATTGACGAGATTGCCGACCGGCAGGCGGTAGCTCGCGGGATCGTCGCGCCTGGCCCCTTCGAATACGGGGTTGATGGCGCTGCCGAGATTGGCCCCCAGCACCAATGCTAGCGCTGCATAAGGCGTGATGAATTGCGAATAGGCCAGCGACATGATCAGCAGCACGCTGGCGACGCTCGAATGCACCGCCCAGGTGACGAGCGCGGCGACGACGATGCACAGGATGGGATCGCCCGTGATCGCCGACATCGCGACGCGCACGCCGGGCGCGTTCTCGGCCGGCGCCAGCGTGTCGAGCAGGATGTGCAGCGACAGCAGCATCAATCCGAGGCCGATGCAGACGCGGCCGATGTCCTTGATCCGCGAGCGCGGTCCGGAGCGGAAGGCGACCAGGCCGAGCACGAACAGCACCGGCGCGACGGCGGCGATGTTGAACGAGAGCACCTGCACGATCAGCGTCGTGCCGACATTGGCCCCCAGCATGATGGCAAGCGCTGCGGCGAGGCTGACGAGGCCCTCGGCGGTGAACGAACTGGTGATCAGGGCGGTCGCGGTGCTGCTCTGGAGCAGCGCGGTGAGCCCGAGGCCGGCGGCGAAGGCGCTGACGCGGTTGCCGAGTGCCTTGCCGAGCAGGCGGCGGAGGTCCGGGCCGAAGGCGCGCAGGATCCCGCTGTGGACCATGTGCAGGCCCCACAACAACAGCGCCACGCCGCCCATCAGATCGAGCAGAACCAACGTTCCCATGCTCCGTGTCCGGATCAGA
Organism: Bradyrhizobium sp. CCBAU 11386; assembly: GCF_028128955.1. Lineage (NCBI taxonomy): Bacteria > Pseudomonadati > Pseudomonadota > Alphaproteobacteria > Hyphomicrobiales > Nitrobacteraceae > Bradyrhizobium > Bradyrhizobium sp. CCBAU 11386. The sequence goes on along the minus strand of NZ_LBKA01000242.1, from coordinate 61,196 downwards.
GTCGATTGGTGAAGCTAGCGCCAAATGCTTGAGGATCAAACCATTTGTTGGCGCGTGGGCGTTAACGTTTGCGGCGGCGGCGCGTTCCCGAGGCGCGGATGCCGCGTCCTCAGGCGCGATGCCTTATGAGCAGGCTCACATTGCCGCTTTGAGGGCAGCGAAGCCGCGATCGAGATCGGCCTTGAGGTCGTCGGTGCTTTCGAGGCCGATGTGGAGACGCAAGGTGGGGCCGCCCGGCGCCCACTTGGTCGCGGTGCGATAGCCGTCGCAGTCGAAGGGAATCGCAAGGCTCTCGAAGCCGCCCCAGGAGAAGCCCATGCCGAACAGCTTGAGCGTGTTGAGCATGGTGTCGACGGCCTGCTGCGGCGCCGGCTTCAGCACGATGCTGAACAGACCCGAGGCGCCGGTGAAGTCGCGCTTCCAGATGGCGTGGCCGGGATCGGTCTCGAGCGCCGGATGCAGCACGCGCGCGACCTCGGGACGGGCGGCGAGCCAGCGCGCCATGTCGAGGCCGGAACGATGATGCTGCGCCAATCGCACCGACAGCGTGCGCAGGCCGCGCAGCGCCAGGAAGACATCGTCGGGGCCGGCGCAGACGCCGAGCAGGCGGATGCCCTCGGCAATCTGCGGCCACGCCTTGGCGTTGGCCGAGATCGTGCCGAACATGATGTCGGAATGGCCGCCGATATATTTGGTCGCCGCCTGCATGCTGATGTCGACACCCTGCTCGAGCGAGCGGTGATAGAGCGGGGTTGCCCAGGTGTTGTCGTCGATGACGAGCGCGTCGCGGGCATGCGCGACCCCGGCGATGGCGCGGATGTCGGGCATCTCGAACGATTGCGAGCCCGGCGCCTCGACCAGCACCGCGCGGGTGTTGGGCTTGAACAGCTTGTCGATGCCGGCGCCGATCAGCGGATCGAAATAGGTGGTCTCGACGCCGTAGCGGGCGAGCATGCCGTTGCAGAAATTACGCGTGGGTCGATAGACATTGTCGCAAACCAGAATGTGGTCGCCGGTCTTCAGCACCGAGAGCAGGGTGGTGGAGATCGCCGACAGTCCCGACGGCACGATGCCGACGCCGGCGCATTGCGGCCCCTCCAACGCCATCAGCGTGTCCTGGAAAGCCCTGGTCGTCGGGGTGCCGTGGCGGCCGTAGGTGAACTCGCCGCGATGGGCATGCAGGTCCTCGGCGGTCGGATAGAGCACGGTCGAGCCGTGGAACACCGGCGGATTGACGAACCCCTTCTGCGCCTTGGTGTCGCGGCCGGAGGTCACCAGCCGGGTCTCGGCCTGCTGCTGGGAGGGGTGCGAGGAATCCATGCGTCTGCTTTCAAAACTGCGTTTCCGCCAGGCGCGATGCGCCCCACGGGCCGGCCGAAAGGCCGCCGTCGTTAATAACAGAACACAGAAGAGTCCCGTCAACCCCTTGACCCGGCTCGCCAGTCGTTCTGTGATGCGCAGGTGCTATTCAGTCGCCGCATGTTGAGGGGCCTGCCGCGACCTTCGATCCATCGTCTGACCGGACCTTGCGCCACAGCCATAATGGCGGGCGCCTGCGGCGGGGATTAAGGTATGGCCTCCCGAGATCGGCGAGTGTTCGGCAAGGTTTTCCAGCATGACTCTTGCAAGGCTCACCCTGGCAGAGACGATCCTGAGACAACATTCCTGACCTTGAGACGACCGAAAGGCTTTCACCCCATGAAACGCGTAACCCTGGCTCTCACTCTTGCTCTCGCCGCCGGCCTGACTGCCCAAGCCGCCGATGCGCAAACACTCAAGACCGTCAAGGACCGGGGCACGCTGTCCTGCGGCGTCAGCCAGGGCCTGCCGGGCTTCTCCGCGCCCGATGACAAGGGCAACTGGACCGGGCTCGACGTCGACGTCTGCCGTGCGATCGCAGCCGCGATCTTCAATGACCCGACCAAGGTCAAGTTCGTGCCGACCTCGGCCAAGGACCGTTTCACGGCGCTGCAATCCGGCGAAATCGACATGCTCTCGCGCAACACCACCTGGACCATCTCGCGCGACACCTCGCTGGGTGCCAACTTCACCGGCGTGACCTATTATGATGGGCAGGGCTTCATGGTGAAGAAGTCGCTCAAGGTGAATTCCGCGCTCGAGCTCAACAGCGCCTCGGTCTGCGTGCAGACCGGCACCACCACCGAGCAGAATCTCGCCGACTACTTCAAGGCCAACAACATGAAGTACGAGGTGATCGCGTTCGGCACCAACGACGAAACGGTCAAGGCCTACGAGGCCGGGCGCTGCGACGTCTTCACCACCGACCAGTCGGGCCTCTACGCCAACCGCCTCAAGCTCGCCAATCCCAATGACCACATGGTGCTGCCCGAGATCATCTCGAAGGAGCCGCTCGGCCCGATGGTGCGCCACGGCGACGACCAGTGGTTCGACATCGTGAAATGGACGCTGTTCGCCCTCGTCACCACCGAAGAGCTCGGCGTGACCTCGAAGAACGTCGACGAGAAGGCGAAACTGGAAAACCCGGAGCTGAAGCGCGTGCTCGGCAGCGACGGCAACTTCGGCGAACAGCTCGGCCTGACCAAGGACTGGGTGGTCCGGATCGTGAAGGCGGTCGGCAATTACGGCGAGGTGTTCGATCGCAACGTCGGCGCGGGCTCGCCGCTCGCCATCAACCGCGGTCTCAACAATCTCTGGAACAAGGGCGGTCTCCAGTACGCGCCGCCGATCCGCTGATCCCGCTTGATCGGCGGCACGCGGCGATGAGCACCGAGGCTCGAAAACCGCCGGCCCAGATCGCGCTGAAGATCAGGCGCATCCTGGGCGGCAAGGCAGGCTGGAACGGCGTCGCCGTCCAGTTTGCCTTTGCGGCGATCCTGGGCTGGATCGGCTATGAGATCGTCTCCAACGCCCGCGCCAATCTCGAAAACCAGCACATTGCCGCCGGCTTCGGCTTCCTCAGGAACAATGCCGGCTTCGACGTCAACCAGACCCTGATCCCCTACACCGGCTCGGACACGTTCCTGCGCGTGTTCGTGGTCGGGCTCTTGAACACGCTCGTGGTCTCGGTGGTCGGCATCGTCTTCGCCACCTTGATCGGCTTCGTCGTCGCGCTGTGCCGGCTGTCGCCCAACTGGCTGCTGTCGCGCATCGGCGAGCTCTATGTCGAGATCATCCGCAACCTGCCGCTGCTGTTCCAGATCCTGTTCTGGTACCTGGCGGTGCTCGCGGCACTGCCAAATCCGCGGCAGAGCATTTCGCTGCTCGGCATCGCCTTCGTCAGCAATCGCGGCCTCGTCATTCCCCGTCCGATCAGCGAGAGCGGGTTCGAGCCGTTCCTGGCGATGCTGGTCCTCGGCATCGTCGCTTCGCTGGCATTGCGCTTCCATGCGCGGCGCGCGCTGTTTCAACGCGGGCAGGTGATCCGCATCTGGCCTTATGTGCTGGGCCTGCTGTTCGGACTGCCGCTGGTCACGATGCTGGTGTTCGGTCTGCCCTTCACCTTCGAGCTGCCGCAGCTCAAGGGTTTCAATTTCGCCGGCGGCTCGCGCATCATCCCGGAGTTCGTGGCGCTGACGGTCGCCTTGTCGACCTACACCGCCGCCTTCATCGCCGAGATCGTGCGCGCCGGCATCCTGTCCGTGCACAAGGGACAGATGGAGGCGGGGTCCTCGCTGGGCTTGAGCCGCGGCTCCACGCTCCGGCTGATCGTCGTGCCGCAGGCGATGCGCGTCATCGTGCCGCCGCTGACCAACCAGTATCTCAACCTCACCAAGAACTCCTCGCTTGCCGTTGCCATCGGTTATCCTGACCTGGTGTCGGTGTTCGCCGGCACCTCGCTGAGCCAGACCGGACAGGCGATCGAGATCATCGCCATGACGATGGGCGTCTATCTCTTGATCTCGCTCGTCACCAGCGCCGTCATGAGCGTCTACGGTTGGCGCGTCAGCCGGAGCCTGGGCGCATGACCGACATCACCTCGTCCAGATTCGTTCGCCAGGACCTGCTCACCGAGCGTCCCGCGCCGGTGAAGACCACGGGCTTCGTCGGCCTGATGCGCACGCGCCTGTTCAACTCGCCGACCAACATTCTGCTCACGATCGTTGGCGCCTTGTTGCTCTGGTTCACCATCATTCCCTCGGTCAGGTTCCTGCTGGTCGATGCGGTCTGGGCCGGCAAGGATCGCACGGCCTGCCTGACCGAGAATGCCGGATTTGCGGTCGGCGCCTGCTGGCCCTACATCCAGGCCAAGCTGCCGCAACTGATCTACGGCTTCTACCCCGAGGCCGAGCGCTGGCGGGTCAACCTCACGCTCATCCTGGCGGCAGTCCTGCTGGTGCCGCTGCTCGTTCCGCGCCTGCCGTCGAAAGGACTGAACGCCGGCCTGTTCTTCTTCGCCCTTCCGGTGGTCGCATTCTTCCTGCTGCGCGGCGGCGGCATCGCCGGCTTCGGCCTGAGCTGGACAGCCGGCCTCCTGCAATTGTTCGACGACAGCATCATCGGGGCAGGGCAGGCCCTGCTCAATCTCAGCAAGACTTCGGCCATCGCCCCACTGCTGTGGGTCATTGGCAGCCTCGTCGTGCTTATCGGCACGGCGATCTACTGGCTGATCTTTCCGCTGACCTGGCTGCGCGATCAGCTCCAGGGCACGGGCCAGTCGGTCTGGGTCGATTTCGCCATCACCGCCGTGATCGGCTCGCTGATCGCCTTTGTCCTCGGCGGAGGCGTACGTGCCGGCTGGCGCGCGCTCGCAGCGAGCATTGTCACCTTCGTCGCCATCGCGATCGTGATCAAGCTGATGGGGCTCGATCATGGCGGGCTGCCGATCGTGGAGACAAGCCTGTGGGGCGGCCTGCTGGTGACGCTGGTGGTCTCCGTCACCGGCATCGTCACCTCGCTGCCGATCGGCATCGCATTGGCGCTCGGCCGCCGCTCCACCATTCCGCTGATCCGGATCTTCTCGATCGCCTTCATCGAGTTCTGGCGCGGCGTGCCGCTGATCACCGTGCTGTTCTTCGCCACCTACATGCTGCCTTTGTTCCTGCCCGGCAATTTCACGGTCGACGGCCTGGTGCGCGCGCTGATCGGCATCGCGCTGTTCACGGGCGCCTATCAGGCCGAGAACGTCCGCGGCGGGCTCGCTGCGATCCCGCGCGGGCAGGGCGAGGCCGCGGCGGCCCTGGGGCTGTCCTGGTGGAAGACGACCTCGCTGATCGTGCTGCCGCAGGCGCTGCGCCACGTCATTCCGAACCTCGTCAACAGTTTCATCTCACTGTTCAAGGACACCTCGCTGGTCTCGATCGTGGCGCTGTTCGACCTTCTGGGCTCGCTCAGGGCCTCGTTCTCGGATCCGAAATGGTCGACGCCGTCCACCGCGTTCACGGGCTTTGCCTTCGCCGGGATCATCTATTTTCTGTTCTGCTTCGGAATGTCACGCTACTCGCTGTTCGTCGAGCACCGCCTCAACGCCCACCGCCGCAACTGATCGAGCTCACCATGTCCGATAGTCCCATCGTCCAGATTTCCGGCCTGAACAAATGGTACGGCGAATTTCACGTCCTGCGCGACATCGACCTGGACGTGAAGAAGGGAGAGCGCATCGTGATCTGCGGGCCCTCGGGCTCCGGCAAGTCCACGCTGATCCGCTGCATCAATGCGCTGGAGGAATTCCAGGAGGGCGAGATCGTCGTCGACGGCATCGAGCTCGGGCCGAACCTCAAGCACGTCGACGCCGTGCGCCGCGAGGTCGGCATGGTGTTCCAGAGCTTCAACCTGTTCCCGCATTTGACGGTTCTGGACAATTGCACGCTGGCGCCGATCTGGGTCCGCAACATCCCCAAGAGGGATGCCGAGGCGGCCGCGATGAAATTCCTGGAGCGGGTCAAGATCCCGCACCAGGCCAACAAGTTTCCGGGCCAGATGTCCGGCGGCCAGCAGCAACGCGTCGCGATCGCGCGCGCGCTGACGATGAACCCGAAGGTGATGCTGTTCGACGAGCCGACCTCGGCGCTCGACCCTGAAATGGTCAAGGAGGTGCTCGACACCATGGTGGACCTCGCCGAGGAGGGCATGACCATGCTCGTCGTCACTCACGAGATGGGTTTTGCCCGCGAGGTCGCCAACCGCGTCGTGTTCATGGACGCCGGCCAGATCATCGAGGCCAACACCCCGAATGAGTTCTTTGCGGCCCCCCAGCACGCCCGCACAAAACTGTTCCTGAGCCAGATTCTGCGGTGAGCACCCGCAATCCGCAGGCCTCGCCGGCCTAACCGACCCACCAGCTTCGCACCATGCGAATCAGCTTGCCTCTTTTCGGACCATCCTCCGGAGAGAGACCTTGCAGAGCAGTGTCGGCGCGCGCGCATACCAGAATGCGCGATTGGAAAAGAAGTTGAGGAAGCAGGCGGACGCCGTCATGTCTTTCGCGATTGAGGCGCTGGGGCAGGGCAGGTTTGACGAGGTCGAGATACTCTGCCGCGAGATCTTGAAAGAGGTTCCGGATCATTTCCACGCCACGCACCTGCTCGGCCTGCGCGCGTTTGAGGGCCGGCGGCTCGATGACGCGCAATTCCTGCTCGAGCGCGCGGTTGCGCTCGATCCGCGTTCGCCCGATGCCCATGGCAATCTCGGGGCCGTGTATTTCGATCTCGAGAAATTTAAGGACGCCCGCGCAAGCCAGGAGAAGGCCATTGCGCTGAAGCCGAATTGTCCGATCACCCTGACCAATCTCGGCAATACGCTGCTGCACCTCGGCCTTGGCAAGGAAGCGATCGGACTGCACGAACGCTCTATCAAGCTGAAGCCGGACTATGCCGATGCATTTTGCAATCGTGGCATGGCGCAGCTGATGATCGGCCAGTTCGAACGCGCCGGGGAGAGCTTCGATCGCGCCCTGTCGCTTCAGCCGAGCCATGCGGAAGCGATCGCCGGCAAGGGCATGGTGAGCCTCGAGCTCCGGCACTTCGAGGAGGCGGAGGCCGCTCTCGACGTCGCGCTCGCGCTCAGGCCGGGTTCACCGCGGATTCTGGTGCAGCGTGGACGACTCTATCTGACTCTGTCCCGGCTGCAGCAGGCGGCGGCGGATTTCGATGCTGCGCTGGCGCTATCGCCACGGAACGAGCTCGCGCTGTGCTGGAGGGCGCAAGTCGACATTCTCGTGAGGAACACGGCGCAGGCGATTGCGGGCGTCAAGACGCTGCTCGAGGTCAATCCGCAATCCGAGGCGGGAATGGCGCTTCTGGCCGCTTGCTATGTCAACCAGGGAGACATCGCGACCGCACTCGAGCATCTGGATGCGGCGCTGGCGATCGCGCCGGATTTTCCGGAGGCCATCGGGTACAAGATCTTCGTGCTGGATTATCTGCCGGAGGCCGATTTCGTGGTCCAGCAGGCGGCACGGAAATATTGGTGGGATCAGATCGGCGCCAAACTTCCGCAAAGGACGCTGTCGCCACGCAAGCTCGATCCGGACAGACAGATCGTGATCGGATATGTCGCTTCCGAATTCAGGCAGCATTCGGCGGCGTACTCCCTGTTGCCGGTGATGCGCCATCATGATCACGCCAAGTTCAAGATCGTCTGCTATTCCTGCTGGCCGTTGCAGGATGGGATGACCGATAATTTCAAGGCTTGCGCAGACGTCTGGGTCGAGGCCGCGCAGTTTTCGGACGACGAACTGGCCGATCGAATCCAGGCCGACGGGATCGATATCCTCATCGATGTGTCCGGGCATACGACCGGCAGCAGGCTCCATGTGTTCGCGCGGAAGCCGGCTCCCATCCAGGTCACGGGTTTCGGGCACGCCACAGGTACGGGCCTTCAGACCATGGACTACGTGCTCGCGGACCCGATCTTCATTCCGCAATCGGCGCGCCATCTGCTGGCCGAAAAGGTCCATGATCTGCCGTGCCTGATCACGATCGACCCCATCGTTGATGTGCCGCCGTCGGAGCTCCCCATGCTCCGCAACGGTTATGTGACCTTCGGCGTGTTCAACCGCATCTTCAAGATTTCGGACGAGGCAATCCGGGTGTGGTCGAAAGTGATGCGCGAGGTGACGGGATCGAAGATCATCATCAAGAACGGGCTGCTCGACGACCCATTGCTGCGCGACCGCCTGATCGCACGGTTCGTGGCACAGGGCATTGCCGAGGAGAGCGTCATCTGCATGGGCTCGACCTCGCGCGCCGACCATCTGCGGGCCTTTGCGAATGTCGACATTTCGCTCGATACTTTCCCGCAAAACGGCGGCATCAGCACCTGGGAGTCCCTCTATGCGGGCGTTCCGGTCGTCGCCAAGCTCGGCAACGGCTCCTCATCGCGCGCCGGCGGCTCGATCGTGGCGGCCGTCGGTCTCGGCGACTGGGTCGCCGATGACGACGAGGGTTATGCCGCGATCGCGTGCAAATTTGCGGCGCAGCCCGCCCATCTGACGAAGCTGCGCGCGGATTTGCCGGCTCAGATCGCGGCCTCGCCCGCCGGCAATGTCGAGATCTACACGCGCGAGGTCGAGGCAGGTTATCGCCAGTTCTGGCGCGACTACTGCGCCGCGGCCCCGGACGGTGGAGACGTTGCGTAGGCAGGTCGGCTGTGCCGGACCGGGAAGCTCCAAGGCCTGAACTGATCGACATCAGTTTTGAATGGGCGCGCGCTCGAAGCTGTTCCTGAGCCAGATCCTGCGCTGAGCACCGGAAAATCCCGGGGGGAGGCCGGTCCAGCCGATCGGCCGGCCTCGGCCGCGAATCAGTTAGACTCTATCCCAAGGCCATCCATCCTCCGGAGAGCAACCTTGCAGAGCAGCGGCGGCGCGCGCGCATTCCAGAACGCGCGATTGCAGAAGAAATTGATGAAGCAGGCGGATGCCGTCATCTCCGCTGCGGCCGCCGCCTATGGCCAAGGCAGATATGCCGAGACGGAGGCGCTATGCCGAGAGATCCTGAAAGCGCTTCCGGATCATGTCGACGCCATGCACCTGCTCGGCATGTGCGCGCATGACGGCCGCCGCCTGGAGGAGGCGCAGGAGCTGCTCGAGCGCGTGATTGCGCTCGATCCGCGCCTGCACGATGCCCATAACAACCTCGCGACCGTGCATTTCGACCTCGGCAATTACGAGGAGGCGCGGCGGTGCCAGGAGAAGGCCATCGCGCTGAAGCCGAATTTCGCGGTGGCGCTGACCAATCTCGGCAACACGCTGATGCACATGGGGCTGTACGAACAGGCGCTTGAGATGCACGAGCGTGCCATCAAGCTGAAGCCGGATTATGCCGATGCGCTGTGCAACCGTGGCATGGTCGAGATCGTGCTTGGGCAGATCATGCGCGCCAAGGAGAGTTTCGATCGCGCCCTGCTGTTTCAGCCGCGTCACGCGGAGGCAATCGTCGGCAAGGGCATGGTCAGCGTGGAGCTGCGGCACCACGACGAGGCGGCAGCCAAGCTCGCCATGGCACTCGCGATCAAGCCCGGCTCGCCGAGGATCCTGGCCCAGCGTGGGCGGCTCAGTTACGAGTTGCAGCGCCTGGAGCCGGCGCTTGCAGATTTCGAGGCGGCGCTTGCGATCTCGCCCAAGCTCGAACTGGCTCTCCGGGGCAAGGCTCAGACCTGCCTCGTGATGGGAAAGACCGCGCAGGCGATGGCGGCGGCGGCGACCTTGATCGAGCGAAATCCGCGCTCCGAGATGGGGCTGGCGCTGATGGGCTTCGCTTATTCGAACCAGGGAGAGATGGACGTCGCGATCGAATATCTCGATCGCGCGCTGGCGATCCGGCCGGACTATGGGGACGCGATCAGGGGAAAGATCTTCTTGCAGGACTACCGCGCCGAGGCCGATTTCGCGCTCCAGCAGGCGGTACGGCGAGATTGGTGGGACTTGATCGGCTCCAAGCTGCCGCGGCGGAAGCTGCCGAAGCGGCCGCTCGATCCGGAAAAGCGGATCGTCGTCGGCTATGTCGCTGCCGAATTCCGGCAACACTCGGCGGGGCTCACCCTACTGCCGGTGTTGCGCCATCATGATCACGCCAGATTCGAGATCATCTGCTATTACAGCTGGCCGGGAGAGGACGAGTACACCGCCCGATTCAAGGAACTGGCGGACGTCTGGGTCAACGCCTGGCAGCTTTCGGACGACGAACTCGCCGATCGCATTCAGGCCGACAATGTCGACATCCTGATCGACGTATCGGGCCACACAACCGGCAACAGGCTGCAGGTCTTCGCGCGGAAGCCGGCCCCGATCCAGGCCACGGGCTTCGGACACGCGACGGGCACGGGCATGCAGACCATGGACTATGTGCTCGCGGATCCCATTTTCATTCCGCCATCGGTTCGGCATCTGTTTGCCGAAAAAATCCACGATCTGCCGTGCCTGATCACGATGGAGCCCGTGTCGGACCTGCCGGCTTCCGAGCTTCCGATGCTCCGCAACGGCTACGTCACCTTCGGCGTATTCAACCGCATCTACAAGATATCGGACGATGCGATCCGTACGTGGTCGCGCTTGATGCGCGAGCTGCCGGGATCCAAGATCGTCCTCAAGCACGGTCTGCTCGATGACCTATTGCTGCGCGATAGCCTGGTCGCACGCTTCGTGGCGCAGGGCATTGCCGAGGAGAACATCACCTGCCTGGGCTCCACCTCGCGCGACGACCACCTGCTGGCCTTCGCCAATATCGATATTTCGCTCGATACGTTCCCGCAAAATGGCGGCATCAGCACCTGGGAATCGCTCTACAAGGGCGTGCCGGTCGTGGCCAAGCTCGGTAACGGGGCCTCCTCGCGCGCCGGTGCCTCCATCGTGACCGCCGTCGGCCTCGGCGACTGGGTCGCCGAGGATGACGAGGGCTATGTCGAGATCGCCCGCAAATTTGCGACGCAGCCCGCTCATCTGGCGAAGTTGCGCGCCGAGTTGCCGGCTCAGATCGCGGCCTCGCCCGCCGGCAATGTCGAAATCTACACGCGTGAGCTCGAAGCGGGTTACCGCCAGTTCTGGCGCGAATATTGTGCCGCGGCTTCGGAAAGCGGCGACGTTGCGTAGACAGATCGGGCGCACCAAGCGGTTCCTGAGCCAGATCCCGCGCGGAGCCCCGAGACATCCTTCAAGCGTGCCGGTCCCGCCGACCGGCCGGGCAGGCAAGCGAATCAGCTAGACTCTTGCCGGGCCATCTCCGGAGAGACACCTTGCAGAGCAGCGCCGGCGCGCGCGCATTCCAGAATGCGCGATTGCAGAAGAAATTGAAGAAGCAGGCGGACGCCGTCATCTCCGCCGCGGCGAGCGCGTACGGCCAGGGCAGATATGCGGAGACCGAGGCGCTCTGCCGCCAGATTCTGCAAGCTGTTCCGGATCATTTCGACGCCACGCACCTGCTCGGTCTGTCTGTGCAACAGGGCGGGCGCCTGGAGGAGGCGCGACAGCTGCTCGAGCGCGCGATCGCGATCGATCCACGTTCGCACGAGGCCCATAACAATCTCGCGGCTGTGCACTTCGGCCTTCAGAAATTCGAGACCGCCCGCGCCTGTCAGGAGAAGGCGATCGCGCTGAAGCCGAATTTTCCGCCGGCTCTGACCGGCCTCGGCAATACCTTGCTCCACCTGAACCTGCCCGAACAGGCCATCGAGCTGTACGATCGCGCGATCAGGCTGAAGCCCGACCACGCGGATGCGCTCTGCAATCGTGGCCTGGCCGAGCTGGCGCTGGGCCAATTTGACCGCGCCAGGCAAAGCTTCGATCGCGCTTTATTGTTTCAGCCGCGTCACGCCGAAGCGCTCGTCGGCAAAGGCGTGGCCAGTATCGAGCTCAAGCACTACGACGAGGCGGAAGCCGCGCTCGCAGCGGCGATCGCGATCAGGCCCGGTTCGGCGAAGATCCTCGCGCACCGTGGACGGCTCAATCTTGAGCTGTCGCGGCCGGAACAGGCGGCAGCGGATTTCGATGCAGCGCTTGCGCTTTCGCCCAAGCTCGAGGTGGCCTTGCGGGGGAAGGCGGAAGTCTCGCTGAGCATGGGGAATACGGCGCAGGCGATCCTGGCCTGCAAGACGTTGCTCGAGGAAAATCCACGCTCCGCGATCGCACTAGCGCTGCTGAGCGCCTGCTTTGCAAACCAGGGAGAGATCGCCGCCGCGATCGAACATCTCGACGCGGCGTTGGCAATCTCGCCGGATTTGGACTTGATCGCGCGGAAGATCCACTTTCTGGACTTTCTCTCAGATGCCGATTTCGCGGTTCAGCAGGCCGCGCGAAAATATTGGGGTGAAACGATCGGCGCCAGAGTGCCGCAAAGGAAGCTCCCACCCCGGCAGCTCGATCCCGACAGACGGATCGTGATCGGCTATGTCGCTGCCGAGTTCTGGTACCACTCGGCGGCGTTCGGCCTGTTGCCGGTGCTCCGCAATCACGATCACGCCAAGTTCGAGATCGTCTGCTATTCGTGCTCGCCGTTGCGGGATGAGATGACCGCCAAATTCAGGTCGATGGCGGAGGTCTGGGTCGACGCCTGGCAGCTTTCGGACGACGAACTGGCCGATCGTATCCAGGCCGACAAGGTCGATATCCTGATCGATGTGTCCGGGCATTCGACCGGCAACAGGCTCCCTGTCTTCGCCCGGAAGCCGGCGCCGATCCAGGTCACGGGTTTTGGACACGCCACCGGTACCGGACTTGAGGCCATGGACTATGTGCTCGCGGACCCGATCTTCATTCCGGGATCGGCGCGCCATTTGCTTGCCGAAAAGGTCCATGACCTGCCGTGCCTGATCACGACCGATCCCATCCTGGATGTGCCGCCCTCGGAGCTCCCGCTGCTCCGCAACGGCTATGTGACCTTCGGCGTCTTCAACCGCATCTCCAAGATCTCGGACGAGGCCATCCGCGTGTGGTCGAAAGTGATGCGAGAGGTGGCCGGATCGAAGATCATCATCAAGCATACCCTGCTTGACGATCCATTGCTGCGTGACCGCCTGATTGCGCGGTTCGTGGCGCAGGGCATTGCCGACGAGAACGTCATCTGCATGGGCTCGACACCGCGCCACGAGCACTTGTTGGCCTTTGCCGAGGTCGACATATCCCTCGATACGTTCCCGCAAAATGGCGGCGTCAGCACCTGGGAATCCCTCTATGCGGGCGTTCCGGTCGTCGCCAAGCTCGGCAACGGCGCCTCCTCGCGCGCCGGTGCCTCCATCGTGACCGCCGTCGGCCTTGGCGACTGGGTCGCCGAGGATGACGAGGGCTATGTCGAGATCGCTCGCAAATTTGCGACGCAGCCCGCTCATCTGGCGAAGCTGCGCGCGGAGTTGCCGGCCCAAATCGCGGCCTCGCCGGCCGGGAACGTCGAAATCTACACGCGCAGGGTCGAGGCGGGTTACCGCCAGTTCTGGCGCGACTATTGTGCTTCGGCGCTGAAAGACGGTGAGGGCCCTTGATCCCGCCGACGGGGGCGAAAGCCGCCTGTCGCAGGGGCCGCCGTCCGACCCGGCGTTGACTGCCTTGAGCTAGACGAACGGCGGCTTGATGTTGCTGCGCTTCTCCAGCCATTCCGGCACCGGAAGGTTCTTGGCGCGCATGAAGTCCGCATTGAACAGTTTCGACTGATAGCGGCTGCCGGAATCGCAGAGCACGGTGACGATGGTCTTGCCGGGGCCGAGCTGCTTGGCCAGCCGCATCGCCCCGGCGATGTTGATCCCGGTCGAGCCGCCGAGGCACAGGCCCTCGTGCTGGAGCAGGTCGTAGATCTCCGTGACGGCGTCGGTGTCGGGAATGAGATAGGCGTCATCGACCTTCGCGCTCTCGACGATCGCGGTCGCCCGGTTGAGGCCGATACCCTCGGTGATCGAACCGCCCGGCGTCGCCTTGGCTTCGCCGGTCCTGAAATACTCGAACATCCCCGCACCATGCGGGTCGGCGCAGGCGATCCGGACGTTCTTGTTCTTTTCCTTCAGAAAGCGGCTGACGCCGGCGAGCGTGCCGCCGCTGCCGACCGAGCAGACGAACCCGTCGACCTTGCCGCCGGTCTGCTCCCAGATCTCCGGCCCCGTGGACTCGTAATGCGCTTTCGCGTTGTCGAGATTGTTCCACTGGTCGGCGAACAGCACGCCATTGGGCTCGGTCTTGCGCAGCTCGTCGGCGAGCCGGCGGCCGACATGCTGGTAGCTGTTGGGATTGGCGTAGGGAAGGGCCGGCACCTCGATCAGCTCGGCGCCGCACAGCTTGAGAAAGTCCTTCTTCTCCTGGCTCTGCGTCTCCGGGATCACGATCAGCGTGCGGTAGCCGCGCGCGCTGGCCACGACCGCAAGCCCGATGCCGGTATTGCCGGCGGTTGCTTCCACCACGAGACCGCCGGGCTTGAGCTCGCCGCGCTTCTCGGCTTCCAGGATCATCCACTTGCCGGCGCGGTCCTTCACCGACTGGCCGGGATTCATGAACTCGGCCTTGCCCAGAATGGTGCAGCCGGTCGCCTCCGAGGCGCGCTTGAGCTTGATCAGCGGGGTGTCGCCGATGGCTTCGACAACGTCATTTCGAATGGTCATGTCAGGGGGAAATCACTGGCAAGGGGTTGATCAGGTTGGCCAGAACCTAGTGCCTGGGAGGCCAAAGGGGAAGGCTTTTGCGCTGCGGCGAAACGGGAGGAAGTGCCCCTTCAGGCAACCGTATTTCGGGGGAAGATCAGCGAAGGCGTTCCCGAGCTGCGGCGCCGGATCCCGGTGAAATGATTTGTCGGACAACTGTCAGGGCATGGAAGATAATGGTCGTCGCGGCCAACCCTCGCGCCCAATCTCCGCCGGGCGCGGGATGGGGGACGACACATCTGCACAACAGCTGCGTATTCCTTCTCGATCGTTGACGGCTTGGTGACAATGGCTCGCCGCGCTTTGAGGTGGGGCTTAAGCCGCATAGAGCTTGCTGCCGGCCAATGCGCAGCCGGATCAAACGGATCCGTGCGGGTGTGGCGCCGATATCACATGAAATCTTGGTAAGCTTGAGTCCGCTTTGCGACCGCAGGAAAGTACGAGAAGTCTCTGCAAGACAGCCACATCTTGCACTTTCGTGCCGGGGATATCGACGCGTCCGGGCCGCCATCTCGCACCTGCGGGACTGTCCCGCTGTTCCGCGCCCGGCTAGTATGAAGCTTAAGGTTCCGCTGAAAGCATCACCGTTGTGATCGAGCTACACAAAGCCCCCCGACTGTCCCGCCGCGAATCGGTTAATCCGGCTGCGCGGTGGCGGCTCGATCTGCCCGGCGGGGGGTGGATGTGACACAGCATGTTCCGGCGATCGTCCTGCGGCGGTCTCTAGGTTCTGCGTCCCGGACTCGCCATGCGGCGCGCTGGCTTGCGGTGCTGTGCCTTGCCGCCGGTTCAGGCGCCTGCATGCTGACGCAGGATCTTCCGGATCCCGCGCTCGATGTCCCCACGCAGTACAAATACGCGGGGAAGGGGGATGCGCCGCCGTCGCTGGATTGGTGGCGCGGCTTCCGTTCCGCCGAGCTGACGCAACTGATGGAGGAGGCGCAGACCGTCAACCTCGACATCGCCGCCGCCGTCTCGCGCATCGTCGAGGCGGACGCCCAGGCGCGGCAGGCGGGCGCGGCGCTGCTGCCGAGCGTGTCGGGCACTGGTCAGGAGACCTATTCGCGCACCTCCGGTTCATCAGCCTCGGGGCTCACCAATGGCGGCCGTGAGGTCGTCAATTACCAGGCCTCGCTCAGCGCGAGCTACCAGCTCGATTTCTGGGGCCAGAACCGCGACGCGCTCCAGACGGCGGAGGAGACGGCGAACGCCAACCGTTTCGATCGCGACGTCGTCGCGCTGACGACACTCGCCGGCGTCGCCAATGCCTATTTCCAGGTACTGGCCTCGCAGGATCGCATTAGGACCTCACAGCGCAACATCGCGAGCGCGCAGCGCATCCTCGATGCCGTCAAGGAGCGCCGCAAGGCCGGCACCGGCACCGATCTCGACGTCGCCCAGCAGGAGAGCGTGCTAGCCAACCAGAAGGCGCTGGTGCCGCCGCTGCGCCAGACGCTCGATCAGAACGTCAACGCGCTCGCCGTGCTGGTGTCGCGGCCGCCGGAGAGCGTGCGCGTGCTCGGCGGCTCGCTGAACAACATCGCGATCCCGCGCGTGACGCCCGGCCTGCCGTCCGAGCTCCTGACCCAGCGGCCGGATATTCGCCGGCAGGAGGCGCAGCTTGCGTCTGCGACCGCGAACATCGGCAATGCCCGCGCGCAGTTCTTTCCGACCATCCAGCTCACCGGCAACGGCGGCTATCAAAGCTCGGCGCTGGTATCGCTGTTCCAGCCGCATGCGGCGTTCTTCCAGCTCGTCGGCAGCGCGACGCAGCCGATCTTCGACGGCGGCAAGATCCTCGGCAATTTCGAATATGCCAAGGCGCGGCAGGACGAACTGCTCCAGACCTACCGCAAGACCATCGTCCAGGCCTTTACCGACGTCGACAATGCGCTGTTCTCGATCAAGCAGACCACGATCAAGCTGCAATTGCAGCGCGATGTCGTCACCGCTTCGCGGCGCGCGTTCGATCTGTCGGAGCAGCAATTGCGCGCCGGCACCGCCGACATCGTGACCGTGCTCAACACCCAGCTGACCCTGTTCCAGGCGGAAGACGCGCTGTCGCAGGCCCAACTCGCACGGCTTCTCGCCATCGTCAGCCTGTACCAGGCGCTTGGCGGCGGCTGGGAACCGAGGATGGAGAAACCGGTCAATGCTCTTTAAGCCGGATAAGAAGGATGACGCGAAGGCGGGGACGGTGCGGAAATCGTCGCGCGGCGGCTTCATCTTGACTCTGGTCACGCTGGCGATCCTCGGCGGACTCGGCTATCTCGGCTGGACCGTGTGGCATCAGCAGCCGCAGCAGGCGAACGGCCGCAACCAGCGGCCCGACCTGCCGGTGCCGGTGCTGGCGGCAACGCCCCGCATTCAGGACGTTCCGGTCTATCTCGACGGCGTCGGCGCGATCCGCGCGCTCAACACCGTGACCGTGCGCTCGCAGGTCGACGGCAAGCTGATCGCGGTCAATTTCACCGAAGGCCAGGACGTCAAGAAGGGCGACGTGGTCGGCGAGATCGATCCCGCGCTCTATCAGGCGACGTACGATCAGGCGGTCGCCAAGAAGGCGCAGGACCAGGCGCAGCTCGCCAACCAGCGCATTGACCTCACCCGTTATGAGCAGCTAGCCGCTTCCAACGCCGGCTCCAAGCAGCAGGCCGACACCCAGCGCGCGCTGGTCGCGCAGACCGAGGCGCTGCTCAAGGCCGACCAGGCCGCGATCGACAATGCGGCGGCGACGCTGAGCTATACCAAGATCGTTGCGCCGATCTCCGGGCGCGCCGGCCTGCGCCAGGTCGACCAGGGCAACATCATCCACGCGTCCGACACCACCGGTCTCGTGGTGATCACGCAATTGCAGCCGATCGCCGTGTGGTTCAGCCTGCCACAGCAGCAGATCATGCGGGTCAACGCGGCCGCCGCCAAGGGCGCGCTCGCGGTCGACGTGTTCGGCAATGACGGCGTCACCGTGATCGACACCGGCAAGCTGACCGGCATCGACAACCAGGTCGACCAGACCACCGGCACGCTCAAGCTCAAGGCTGAGTTCCCCAACGCCAATTACCAGCTCTGGCCGGGCCAGTTCGTCAATGTCCGCCTCAAGGTCGAGACCTTGATGCAGGCGCTGGTGGTGCCGACATCGGCGGTACAGCGCGGTCCGATCGGCACCTTCAGCTATGTCATCGGCGAAGATAACGTCGTCTCGGCCAAGCCCGTGACGGTGACGCAGCAGAACGAGCATGACGCGGTGATCGCCAGCGGCCTGTCGCCGAACGACCGCGTCGTGACCACCGGCTTTGCCAATCTGTCGGACGGCTCCAAGGTCGTCGTCGGACGCGACGACCAGACGCCGTCGGCCGACCTCGCGCCGCGCAAGCGCTCGCGCGGGCCGGACGCTCAGAAAAAGGATGGCCCCAAGCGGAGCAGCAGCGAAGGCGACCAGAAGGGACAGACCGGACCGGCACCGGGGCCGGGGGCATCGGGAAGTGGAGCCAAGCAGCCATGATCCCGACAACAGCCGCCTGAGCGGCAGGCACATCCCATGGGTGTCTCCGAACCCTTCATCCGCCGTCCCATCGCGACCTCGCTGCTCGGCATCGCGCTCCTGATCGGCGGGCTGCTGGGCTATTTCTCGCTCCCGGTCTCGGCGCTGCCGCAGGTCGACTTCCCGACCGTGCAGGTGACGACGCAGCTGCCGGGCGCCAGCCCCGACGTGATCGCCTCGCTGATCACCGCGCCGCTGGAGCGGCAGCTCGGCCAGATCCCGTCGCTGTCGGCGATGAACTCGACGAGCTCGTTCGGCGTCAGCCAGATCTCGCTCCAGTTCGACCTCAACCGCGACATCGACGGCGCGACCCAGGACGTGCAGGCCGCGATCAATGCGGCCGCCGGCGTGCTGCCCAAGACGCTGCCTTATCCGCCGACCTACGCCAAGGTGAACCCGGCGGATGCGCCTGTCATGACGCTGGCGCTGCGTTCGGACACGATCTCGCTGCGGGCGATGAGCGACATCGCCGATACGCTTCTGGCGCAACGGCTGAGCCAGATCTCGGGCGTCGGGCGCGTCTCCGTGCTCGGCGGGTTGAAGCCGGCCGTGCGCATCCAGGCGGATCTGGCGCGGCTGGCGGCCTATGGCATCGCCATGGAAGACCTGCGCACCGCAATCTCCAACGCCAACGTCTCCGGGCCGAAGGGCTCGCTCGATGGCGCGCAGCAATCGTACATCATCGCCGCGAACGATCAGATCGCCGCCGCCGATGCCTACAAGCCTGTCATCATCGCCTACCGCAACGGCTCGCCGGTCACGATCGCCGACGTCGCGCAGATCGTCGACGGCCTGGAGAACGACCGCACCGGCGGCTGGTACCAGGGCACGCCGGCCGTCATCATCGACATCCAGCGCCAGCCCGGCGCCAATGTCATCGACGTCGTCAGCCATATCCGCGCCGAAATCCCCAAGGTCCAGCGCGCCATTCCGGCCGGCGTGAACCTCACCATCGTCTCCGACCGCACCGTCACCATCCGCGCCTCGGTGCGCGACGTGCAGTTTACGCTGATCCTCAGCGTCGTGCTGGTGACGCTGGTGGTGCTGCTGTTCCTGCGCTCGCTCAGGGCCACGCTGATCGCCGGCGTGGCGTTGCCGCTGTCGCTGATCACGAGCTTCGGCATCATGTATTTTGCCGGCTTCAGCCTCGACAATCTGTCGCTGATGGCGCTGACGATCGGCACCGGTTTCGTGGTCGACGACGCCATCGTGATGATCGAGAACATCGTCCGCCACATGGAGAACGGCGACGGCCCGATGGAAGCCTCGCTGAAGGGCGCCAGCGAAATCGGCTTCACGGTGATCTCGCTGACGGTATCGCTGATCGCGGTGTTCATCCCGCTCTTGTTCATGTCGGGCCTCGTCGGGCGCATGTTCCGCGAATTCGCGCTGACGCTGACGATCGCGGTCGTGACCTCGGCGGTGGTCTCACTGACGCTGACGCCGATGATGTGCTCGCGCCTGCTGCGGCACGCCCATGAGGAACTGGCGGTGCCGGGCCTCGCCGCCATCAGCCGCTTCATCGACCGCACCGTCGAGTTCTATCACCGCACACTGCTCTGGGTTCTGGAGCGCCAGCGCGCCACGCTGATCGTGACCTTCGCCACGCTGATCGCAACCCTCGTTCTCTACGTCGTGGCGCCAAAAGGCTTCCTGCCGCTTCAGGACACCGCCTCGATCACGGCGGTGACGGAGGCCGGACCCGACGTCTCGTTTGCGGAGATGCAGAAGCGGCAGGCCGAGGCGGCCGACGCCATCAAGGCCGATCCTGATGTGGTCGGCGTCGTTTCGGTGATCGGCGCCGGCTCGGTCAATCAGACCACCAATGTCGGCCGTCTCGTCATGACCTTGAAGCCGCGCGGCGAGCGGCGCGACGACGTCAGCGTGGTCGTGACCCGGCTGAAGACGAGGGTGGCGGGCATCCCCGGCATGACCGTCTATTTCCAGCCGGTGCAGGACGTGCAGATCTCGACCCAGTCGAGCCGCTCGCAATACCAGTACACGCTGACCGGCACGGATGCGGCGCTGGTGTCGGAATGGGCGCGCAAGCTGGTTGCGGAAATGCGGCGCGATCCCTTGTTCCGCGACGTCTCCTCGGAGGCGCAGGAGGGCGGCTTGCGGGCGCAGCTCGATGTCGATCGAACGCGGGCGGGCCAGCTCGGCGTGAGCCTGCAAGGAATCACCGATACGCTGAACGATGCCTTTGCGCAGCGGCAGATCTCGACCATCTACGGTCAGGCCAACCAGTACCGCGTCGTGCTGGAGGCGCTGCCGATGTACCAGCGCGATCCCTCGATCCTGTCGAAGCTCTATCTGCCGGGCGCCGCGAGCGCCACCGTCGGCGCGCCCAACGCCCAGGTGCCGCTGTCGGCGGTGGCGACCCTGAAGCGCACCACCGCGCCGCTTGCGATCTCGCACCAGGCGCAATTCCCGGCGATCTCGCTCAGCTTTAACCTCGCGCCGGGCGCGGCCCTCGGCGATGCCGTCGAAGCCGTGAAGACGATCGAGACCCGGATCGAAATGCCCAACAGCATCGTCGGGGTCTATGCGGGCGATGCCGCCGAATTCGCCAAGGCACTCGCCGGCCAGCCCTGGCTGCTGCTCGCCGCCGTGATCACGATCTACATCGTGCTCGGCGTGCTCTACGAGAGCTACATCCACCCGATCACCATCCTGTCGACGCTGCCCTCGGCCGGCGTCGGCGCGATCCTGGCGCTGGTCCTGTTCGGACAGGATCTCTCGGTCATCGGCCTGATCGGCATCATCCTGTTGATGGGCATCGTCAAGAAGAACGCGATCATGATGATCGACTTCGCGCTCGAGGCCGAGCGCGGGCAGGGGATGTCGCCGAACGAGGCGATCGTGCAGGCCTGCCTGCTGCGCTTCCGCCCGATCATGATGACGACGCTGGCGGCGCTGTTCGGCGCGCTGCCGCTGGCGATCGAGAGCGGCACCGGCGCCGAGCTGCGCTTTCCGCTCGGCATTTCCATCATCGGCGGTCTGCTGCTGAGCCAGCTGCTTACGCTCTACACCACGCCCGTGATCTACCTGGCGCTCGACCGCATCAACCGCCGCCTCGAGCAGGCGCTGCCGCCGGCCGAACCCGGCGGCCCGCCGGTCGCGGGCGCGACCGAGGGGATGCAGTGATGGCATCGATCTCGGAGCCCTTCATCCGCCGTCCGGTCGCGACCACGCTGCTGTCGATCGGGTTGTTCCTGCTGGGTGTCGTCGCCTACGAGTTCCTGCCCGTCGCCTCGGTCCCGAACGTCGACTTCCCCGCCATCTTCGTCTCGGCGAGCCGGCCCGGCGCCGACCCTTCCGTGATGGCGGCGACGGTGGCCTCGCCGCTGGAGCGGCGGCTAGGCGAGATATCAGGCATCAACCAGATCACCTCGACGTCGTCGCTCGGCGTCTCCAACATCCAGCTCCAGTTCGACATCGGCCGCAACATCGACAAGGCCGCACGCGACGTGCAGGCGGCGATCAACGCCGCGCTGGTGGACCTGCCGAGCGATCTGCCGACGATGCCGCGCTTCCGCAAGGCGAACACCGCCGGCGCGCCCGTCTTCGTGCTGGCGCTGACCTCGAAGACATTGTCCGCCAGTGCGATCTACGACGTCGCCGATACGGTGCTGGCGCAGCGCATCTCGCAGGTGCCCGGTGTCGGCGACGTGACGGTCAGCGGCGCCGACCAGCCGGCCGTGCGGGTGCAGCTCAATCCCGTGGCGCTGTCGAACGCCGGCATCGCCACCGACGACGTACGGACCGCAATCGTCAACGCCAATCCGCTTGGTCCCGTCGGCATCTTCAACGGCGAGCGCCAGAGCGAGACGTTGTCGCTGAACAAGCAGATGCGCACGGCGAAAGAGTTCCGCGACATCGTCATCAAGAGCTCCAACGGCAATTTCGTCCGGCTCTCCGACGTCGCCGAGATCGAGGACTCCGTCCGCAACGCCCGCTCGATCGCCTGGTTCAACAAGCAGCCGGCGGTGCTGATCCAGATCACCAAGCAGGGCGATGCCAACGTCATCGACACCGTCGACCGCGTGAAAGCGCTGATCCCCGAGCTGAAGCAATGGATCCCGGCAGGCGTGGTCATTTCCACCCTGGTCGACCGTACCAGCACGATCCGCGCCAGCGTCCTGGACATGCAGTGGACGCTGCTGGCAACCGCCATCCTCGTGATGGTCGTCGTGTTCGTGTTCCTGCGGCGGATGACGCCGACGATCGCGGCCGGCATCTCGGTGCCGCTGGCGCTGGCCGGCACTTGCGCCGGGATGTGGGTCGCGGGCTTCTCGATCGACAATCTGTCGCTGATGGCGCTCGCCATTTCCGTCGGCTTCGTGGTCGACGACGCCATCGTCATGATCGAGAACATGTTCCGCAATCTCGAGCACGGCATGCGGCCGTTCCAGGCGGCGCTGGAGGGCGCCAAGCAGATCGGCTTCACCGTGGTGTCGATCAGCCTGTCGCTGATCGCCGCCTTTACGCCGCTGATCTTCATGGACGGCATCGTCGGCCGCCTTCTGCGCGAATTCTCGCTGACGCTCACCTTCGCGATCCTGGTCTCGACGCTGGTGTCGCTGACGGTGACGCCGATGATCTGCGCCCATTACATCCGGCAGACCACCTCCGGCACCGCGACCCTGTTCGATCGCCTGATCGAGGGCTCGCTGTCGCGCATCGTCGCCTTCTACACCCGCACCCTGCGCACCGTGCTGGAATTCCCGCTGCTGACGTTGCTGGTGTTCTTCGCCACCATCGGTCTCACGGTGACGCTCTACATCAAGGTGCCCAAGGGCTATTTCCCGACCGACGATTCCGGCTTCGTCATCGGCGCGACGCGGGCCTCGGCCGACATTTCGTTCCAGTCGATGCTCGGCCTCCAGCAGCGGCTTGCCGACATCGTGATGCAGGATCCGGCCGTGGCCGGCATCGGCTCGACCGTCGGCAGCGGAGGCGGGGGCCCGGGAGCGGCGACCTCGAACCGCGGCACCATGTTCATCAGCCTGAAGCCGCCGGAGGAGCGCGACCACGTCTCGACGCAGGTCGTGATCGACCGTCTCAGGCGCGCCCTGTACCCGGTGCCCGGCATCCGCCTCTTCATGTTTGCCGCCCAGGACGTGCGCGCCGGCGGACGGCAGAGCGATTCCGACTACCAGTACACGCTCTCCTCGACCGATCTCGACCTGTTGCAGAAATGGGCGCCGATCGTCGCCAAGCGCATGGAGAGCGTCGAAGGCATCACGGACATTTCCAGCGATCGCGATCCCGGCGGGCTTCAGCTGACGCTCAGCATCGACCGCCAGAAGGCCTCGGCGCTCGGCGTCAGGGTTCAGGACATCGACAACGCGCTGAACAACGCATTCTCGCAGCGGCAGATCTCGATCATCTACACCCAGCGAAACCAGTACATGACCGTGCTGGAGATCGATCCGAAATTCCAGGTCGATCCCTCCAACCTCGAGCGCATCTATGTCGCCGGCGCGGGCGACGTGCAGGTGCCGCTGTCGGCCGTGGTGCGCGCGACGCGCGGCCTTGCCGCGCTCGCGGTCTATCATTCGCAGTCGTTCCCTTCGACCACGGTGTCGTTCAACCTCTTGCCCGACGTGCCGCTCCAGGCCGCGACGCAGAACATCCAGCGCGCGGTGGAGGAGCTGCACATGCCGGAAGGCATCCGCGGCAGCTTTGACGGCAATGCCGGCGATTTCGCCAGGACCAGCGGCCGTCAGCCGCTGCTGATCCTCGGCGCGCTGGTGGCGATGTATATCGTGCTCGGCGTGCTCTATGAGAGCCTCGCCCATCCGCTCACGATCATCTCGACGCTGCCCTCGGCCGGCCTCGGCGCGCTGCTGGCCTTGCAGATCACCAATACGCCGCTGACGGTGATCGCCTTCGTCGGCATCATCCTCTTGATCGGCATCGTCAAGAAGAACGGCATCATGATGGTGGATTTCGCGCTCGACGCCGAGCGCCAGCGCGGCCTGTCCTCGGCGGAGGCGATCTTCGAGGCCTGCCAGGCGCGGTTCCGCCCCATCCTGATGACGACGATGGCGGCGCTGTTCGCCGGCATTCCGCTGGTCGTCGCGACCGGGCCCGGCACCGAGCTCCGCCGTCCGCTCGGCATCACCATCATCGGCGGCCTGTTCGTCTCGCAGATCCTGACGCTCTACACCACGCCCGTGATCTACCTGCTGATCGACCGCCTGCGGCGGCGATCAGAGCCGCGTCCGCTGCCCGCACCGGCGGAATAGGTTGTTGAACCGCGGTGCAAAGCGTATAGCGGCGGCCATGTCGAACCCCACTGCCGCCGCGCCGGCCGACGCCATCCCCGAATGCCCGCACTGCCAGAAGGCGATGCCGCTGTGCATCTGCGACAGTGTCGCGCCCATTGAAAATCGCCTCGGCCTCCTGATCCTCCAGCACCCGCAGGAGCAGGACAGGGCACTCGGCACCGCGCGGTTGACCGCGAAGCACTTCCCCAAGGCCGTGGTGCGCGTCGGCCTGTCCTGGCCGAGCCTGTCCAAGGCGCTGGGGCAGCCGGTCGAGAATGCCGCGCGCTGGGCGGTGCTCTATCTCGGCTCGGCCCGCGCCGCCGATCTCGAGGCCGAGGGCGAGATCGTGGCGCTGACCCGCAAGGGCGAGGTCGCCGAGAACCAGCGCGCGATCCTCGGCAAGCTCGAAGGAATCGTGCTGCTCGACGGCACCTGGAGCCAGGCCAAGGCGCTGTGGTGGCGCAATCCCTGGATGCTGAAATGCCAGCGCGTGATCCTCAACCCGTCGCGCCCCTCGCGCTACGGGCGTCTGCGCAAGGAGCCGCGCAAGGACGGGCTGTCGACTATCGAGGCGGCCGCGACGATCCTGGCCGGTCTCGA
Organism: Bradyrhizobium sp. CCBAU 11386; assembly: GCF_028128955.1. Taxonomy (NCBI): domain Bacteria; kingdom Pseudomonadati; phylum Pseudomonadota; class Alphaproteobacteria; order Hyphomicrobiales; family Nitrobacteraceae; genus Bradyrhizobium; species Bradyrhizobium sp. CCBAU 11386. The sequence goes on along the minus strand of NZ_LBKA01000242.1, from coordinate 36,248 downwards.
ACGGCGCCCCGACATCGCCGAGACCTTGCATGCGAGCTTCGAGCGGATGCTGACGCGCTATCGCGAGGTGCAGGCGGAGACGCCCGAACTGGCGCCAAAGCCCGCCCCAAAGGGCCGCCGGCGCGATTTCCGGCGCGGCAAGCGAGCCTGACTTCGGTCCACATCGGAAGAGAGGCCGCCACCGCCAAAGTCGGACGAAGGCGGTTGCCTAAGCCATTGATCCCCTATATTGGTCCGCCCTTACGGGGCCACGTGGCGGAGTGGTTACGCAACGGTCTGCAAAACCGTGTACACCAGTTCAATTCTGGTCGTGGCCTCCATCACAAGCTTCTGATTTTTCAGCAAAAAATCAAATTTCGGCGCGGGTTCCGCCGATACCGCTCGCAGCCGGCTGCCGGGGTGAGGCGGGACGCTACACCGGGTTTGCCCGGGGCTTGGCGGAACCCGCGATTCAGGCCCGATGGCATAGACTTCGCATCTGCGAAGTGATGCAGCACGAACCCTGAAAGCTGGAGAGCACGTGAGCGACGTCGTTCGATTTGTCCCGAAATCCGAGCTGGAGCGGGCTCGCCTCATCCGCGAGGCGCGCGCGATCTATGACAGCATCTTTCCGCCGGCCGCACCCGACCGGGTGCCGCAGGACGGCGAGGAGCGCGTCAAGAATTGATCGTGGCCGTGCCGGGTCCCGGCGCGTTGCGATGCCGAACCGCCCAGCAGGCGGGCGCATCCGTTCACGGTGAAGCCGGCCTCAGCAGGCAGCGTACCAGCCGTCCGGAAACGGCAGGATGGGCCAGGCGCCCTCATTGTCATTGGCGGCTTTGGGCGTTGCGTCGAAGCTCCACGAGCGGGGCACGAATTCCTCCTCCGGCGCGGGCGCAAAATCGTCATGGACGATGGCGTCGCGGACGGCATCCAGCAGCAAGTTGAATTCGGCTTCGCTCATCGCACCCTCCGGAACGCGGATGGCGCAATGTCGCAAAGCCGGCTTGTTTCCCGATTGAGCCGATCGTTCGCATTTTAACGATCCGGCGATCAGGTCCCGTATGGTTAGCGATTCCTGAAACTAGGCATTCCGGGCCGGCTGCCAGTGTGAATGAGATCACATTCTCGGCGGTTTATTTCTCCTACCCCTTCGCACACCGGCCAACGCGGGCCGGGGCGGGCAGGGCAGACGGGAGACTTCGTCATGAAGGCAAGGTTCTTGCGGTTTGCGGGTGTGAAGAGCCGGGCGCGCCGCGCCTCGACGGTCGGGCTATTCCTGACGCTGTTTGCCTCCGCGGCTCACGCGCAGCAGGGAACGCCCGAGCAGCGCCGGGCCTGCACCCCCGACGTCTACCGGCTTTGCGCCGGCGAAATTCCCAATGTCCGCGCCATCACGGCCTGCATGCGCCGTAACCGGCCAAGCTTGAGCGAGGCTTGCCGCGCCCTGTTCGATCAGGCCCGCGGCTGACATACCGGGTCTGTGAGTTTGTGCGCAGCAAGTGGCTCGTGCGGGCTCGCGAATCCGGCATAGTCACCCTGTGGATATGCTGCGGACAGGCTGTGGAGGGTGGTGATCTACTTCGGATGTCGCACGTAGATGCGTCCGCAATGCGTCATATCTCTGTCAAATAACCCGACCAAATGATCCCCTGATCGTGCAGACCACGGCGTGATACGAGATCATTTGGTTCCTCCGAATTCGGAATCTCATATCGCCGCGCCCAGCGCCTGCGAACAGTTTTTGTGCAGCGGCTTGCCCAAATCGCGGGCCCCCACCGTCCAATTTTTTGTACGCCCGCGGACAAGCTTTCCCCGTCGCACTCCCCCTAGGCTCGCTCCCGAGATCTGGAACATGGCCAATGCCATGACAATTCGAAGGAGCTGGAGATGGAGAGACCGGTATTGCCCCAGGCGCGGGGATCGGCGCACGCATCAACGCCGTGGCGCAAGCTCGCGCTCGGCGCCACTATCGCTTTCGGCCTGGTCGTCGCGACCCCGCTGAGCGCGCAGGCCGCAGCGCCCGCCGCCTGCACCGCGCTCCAGGAGAAATATCCGGACTGGAAGGGCAAGACGCTCGTCAACGCCATCAACCCGCACACGCCGGGCTATGAGACGATCGATCCGAAGGACCCCAGCAAATATATCGGCTTCGACATCGATCTCGGCGAGGCCATCGGCGAATGCCTCGGCTTCAAGCTGACCTACAAGCCCGTCGTGTTCGCAGCGCTCCTCACCACGCTCGCCGCCGGCCAGGCCGACATCGTCATCTCCGACATCTACGCCACCAAGGAGCGCGCCAAGGCGGCTGACTTCATCACCTACTCGAAGGTGTTCGACGGCGTGCTGGTCGCCAAGGGCAACCCGAAAGGCATCAACGGCATCAACATGTCGATGTGCGGCGCGGCCGCCGCCGAGAACACCGGCTATGTCGAGGTGCCCCTGATCCAGGCGCTGATCCCGGAGTGCAAGAAGGCCGGCAAGCCCGAGCCGACCATCCAGCTCTATGACAACAACGCCAACTGCATCCAGGCCATCCTCGCCGGCCGCGCCGACACCTATGTCAACGACGTCAACACCGTCGACAGCGCGGTGAAGGCCTATCCCGACAAGCTGGAGAAGGCGATCGCGGTGACGATCCCGTATTCGGTCGGCATCGCCGTTCCCAAGGACAAGCCGAAATTCCGTGACGCCGTGCTCGCCGCGCTGATCGAGGTGCAGAAGGCCGGCACGCATATGGAGCTTCTGAAGAAGCATGGGCTCGACGTGAACAACTTCAAGGAGCCGGACATCCTGACGGCCGACTAGAGCAGCGGGCGGCCGCTGCCGACTTCACCTCTCCCCAGCGGGGAGAGGTGAATCGCGTGCCTGAATGTCCTTCCTCAACAAAGATTGCCCCGCGCTGATGACGGTCGACTGATGTCGCTGTTCCTCCATTACCTGAGCATGCCGTACCTGCTCGAGGGCATCGAGCTCACCCTCGAGGTGACCGCCCTCGGGCTCGGCGGCGGATTGATCCTCGGATTGATCCTCGCCGGCATGCAGCTCTCCCGCTTCTGGCTGCTGGCGGCGATCGCCAGGGCCTATACCGTGATCTTCCGCGGCACGCCGCTGATCCTGCAAATGGTGTTCGCCTACGACGCGCTGCCGCATATCGGCATCAAGCTGCCGGCGGTGTTGGCGGCCGGCCTCGCGCTCGCCTGCAACGAGGCGCCGTTCATCGCCGAGATGCTGCGGGCCGGCGTGCTCGGCGTCGATCGCGGCCAGGTGACCGCCGGGCAGGCGCTCGGCATGACGCCGCGGATCCTGATGTGGCGGGTGATCGCGCCGCAGGCGATCCGCACCATGATCCCGGCCTTCGGCAACGAGGCCGTCAGCGCGCTGAAGAATTCCTCGCTGGCCTCTGTCGTCGCGGTCCAGGAGCTGACCTTGCGCTCGACCCAGCTGGCGTCCTCGACCTTCGACTTCTTCTCGATCTTCTTTGCCTCGGGCCTGCTCTATCTTGTGCTGACCTTTGCCATCAGTGCCATCCAGCTGTTCGTCGAATGGCTGCTCGATCTCGATCGGGCCAAGGGGCGCCAGCGCAAGCTTGCCGATTACCTGCCATGGCGTCGCGTCGATCTCGGCACCAAGCTGGAGCTCGCCGCAGTCCCCGTTGATGATCCGGAGCCCGCACCGGCAGAGCTGACCGCCACGCCGCCGCCGGCACTGACCCGCGAGGAGCGCACCCGCCGCGCCGCGACGATCGCGCGCAACAACATCGCAGTCGAGACCAAGGGCCTCACCAAGAGCTATGCCGCCCAAAAGGTGCTCGATGGTCTGGACCTGACGGTCCGCGTCGGCGAGGTGGTGGCGCTGCTCGGCCCCAGCGGCTCCGGCAAGAGCACGTTGCTCCGCTGCATCAACCATCTCGAAAACTGGGACGCCGGCACCGTGCGCGTCGGCGGCCGGCGCCTCGGCTTCGGCGAGAACGGCAAGCCGCTGTCACCCCGCGACCTCGCCAACGAACGGGCCAGCGTCGGCGTCGGCATGGTGTTCCAGCAATTCAACTTGTTCGCGCACCTCTCGGCCAGGGAAAACATCGCCGGCCCCTTGCGCTGGGTCCACGGCATGACCCGGATCGATGCCGAGCGCCGCGCCAACGAGCTGCTCGACCGGGTCGGGCTGTCGCATCGCGCCGATGCGCTGCCGCGGCATCTGTCCGGCGGCCAGCAGCAGCGCGTCGCCATCGCCCGCGCGCTTGCACCGAACCCGAGCGTGCTGCTGCTGGACGAGCCGACCTCTGCGCTCGATCCCGAGCTCGTCAACGAGGTGCTGGAGGTGATCCGGCGGCTCGCCATCGACGACGGCCTCACCATGATCATCTCGACGCACCAGATCCGCTTCGCCGATGAAGTCGCCGACCGCGTCGCCTTCCTGAGCGGCGGCGCGATCATCGAGGAGGGGCCGGCGCACGAGGTTCTCACCAACCCCCGCAATCCGCTGACCGCGCGTTTCCTCAGCGTGATGGAAGCCGACAAGATTCCGGAGGCAGTGCGATGAGTGCTGTCGCCACAAGGTTCAAGCCCCCCGAAGAGGCCACCTCATGAAGCATTTCACGCTGCCGGTTTCGCCGAAAACGGTCCACTGGGGCTATTTCTCCAAGAAGGTCGCGCCGGCCCTGACGCTGCGCTCGGGCGATCGCGCCACCATCGAGACGCTGACCCATCATGCCAACGACGATTACGAGCGCATGATCGCGGGCGATCCCGGCGCCGAGAGCGTGTTCCAGTGGACGCGCGAGCACAAGGCGGTCGCGCGCCGCGGCTCGGGTCCGGTCGAAGGTCCCTTCATCCGCGGCGCAGGCGAGGGGATCGGTGTGCACCTCCTCACCGGGCCGGTCGCGATCGAAGGCGCCGAGCCCGGCGACATCCTGGAGGTTCGCATTCTCGACGTCCGGCCGCGGCCGAGCTGCAGCGCCTGCCATGCCGGCCGCTGCTTCGGCTCCAATGTCGCGGCGAACTGGGGCTTTCACTATCGCGACCTGATCGAGGAGCCGAAGCCGCGCGAGGTCGTCACCATCTTCGAGCTCGATACCTCCGGCGAGCCCTACGCCAGGGCGGTCTACAACTATGTCTGGACCCCGCAGACCGACCCCGACGGCATCGTGCATCCGACCATCGACTATCCCGGCGTCCGCGTCGATCACGCCACCATCAAGAAGCGCGAGAACATTCTCGCAAGCGTGAAGGTGCCCGCACGATTGCATTTCGGCACCATGGGCCTTGCGCCATCGGAAGCCGATTTCGTCAGCTCGATTCCGCCGAGCTACACCGGCGGCAACATCGACGACTGGCGCATCGGCAAGGGCGCGCGGATGTTCTATCCGGTCGCGGTCCCCGGCGCCTATTTCTCGGTCGGTGACCCCCACGCCGCCCAGGGTGACAGCGAGCTCGGCGGTACCGCGATCGAGACCTCGCTGACCGGCGATTTCGAGTTCATCCTGCACAAGAAGGCCGATCTGGCCGGCACCAATCTGGAAGGTCTCGACCATCCCATGCTCGAGACCGATCAGGCCTGGTCGTTCTACGGCTTCACCTATCCGAACTATCTCGCCGCGCTTGGCGCCGACGCACAAACCGAGATTGCCAATCACTCGAGCCTCGACCGCGCGATGCGCGATGCCTTCCGCAAGCTCCGCCGGTTCCTGATGACGGTACATCGCCTCAGTGAGGACGAGGCGATCTCGCTGATGTCGGTCGGCGCCGATTTCGGCGTCACCCAGGTGGTCGACGCCAATTGGGGCGTGCACGGCACGATCCGCAAGAACATCTTCCGGTGCGACTAGATCTCTCCGTCTTGTCATTCCGGGGCGACGCAAAGCGTCGAACCCGGAATCCATTTCACCACCGTCTTCGGCGCCCAATGGATTCCGGGTTCGCGCTTCCGCGCGCCCCGGAATGACGAGCGTCAATACGAGCTCATCATGCTCTAACACTTTGAAGGTTAGCCTGTTTTCGGAATGAGAGGATGACCGACAAACCTCATCTGCGGCCCGTCGCGGCGACGGAGGATCGCGTGCGTCTGGCACGGAGGTTGCTTCGATCGACGGCAGTCTGGGTCGATCCGATGAGCTTCCGGCCGTTCACAAGCGAGTCCTATGCGCAAGACGACCGCCCCGAAGCCTGGCGGGACGTGCTGGCTGCCGTCGGCCTGCAACCCGCGACCGGTCATTCCTTCCTCGACGGGCACGCAACGGCGTCGCATCGCCAGGCCTCGGGCGTCGCGCTGACGCGCATGGCCGCGGGCGCGCAAAGCATTGCGCCTCTCGCGCAGGCGAATGAAGAGCTTCCGATTGCGCTGATGCCGGTCGAGGACGGCATGGTGCTCAAGAGCGCCGGCGGCCATCGCATCGTTCCCGTCGGCCATCTCGTGCTGCTGCCGCGCAGCGGGGACTGGAGCATCGTGTTCCAGCGCGACATGCGCGCCATCGTGCTGTCGGTGACCTCGGAGGCGCTGCACGGTCGCCTCTCGGGCAAGCCGCGGCTCGGCGAGCCCCGGGTCGTTCCGCCCAGCGGCTTTGCCGATGTGTTCTCGCGCCTGCTGGATGCCACTGCGCGCACGCTCGACACCTTGAGCGATGCCGAATGGAATGCGGTCGCGCAAAGTCTCGTCGATCTCCTGCTGACGCTCGCGCATCAACTGGCGGCCTCGACATCCGATGCCGGATCGAGCGCGACGCAGGCCGCGCTGCTGCACCGGATCTGCCGGACCATCGAGCGCCGGCTCGACGATCCCGAACTGGTGCCCGCGCGCGTCGCGCAGGCCGAGGGGATTTCCGAGCGTTATCTGCAAAAGCTGTTCGAGACGGTCGGCGACAATTTCACCCACTACGTCCGCGAGCGCCGGCTCCAGCGCGCCTGGGCCGACCTGTCCAATCCGACGGAGGCGCATCGCTCGATCTCCGAGATCGCCTATGCCTACGGCTTTGGTGATTCCGCGCATTTCAGCCGCGCCTTCCGCCACCGCTTCGGCCTGCCGCCGCGCGAGTTCCGCCAGCAGGAGGCGGAGCGCGCGACGTCGCAGCACGGGATCACCGGCCAGCGCGGCTGGCCGCAGGAGGCGCTGGCGCAGCTCCGCGCGCATCAGGTGGGGGCGGAGGTGCGCAGCAATGTGTTGCGCGCTGACTCCGATGAACCGAGAACGGCCGGACGCAAGCACTATCATCTTCCGATCGAGGCCAATCGTGTTCATTGGGGCTATTTCAGCCGCTCGCTCTCGCCGCAGCTCGAGATCGCCTCGGGCGACACCATCACCATCGAGACGCTGACCCAGCACGCCTCCGACGACCCCGAGCTGATGATCGCGGGCGATGCCGCCGCCGAAAGCGTGTTCGGCTGGACGAGACAGAAGAAGAACGTGGACCGCCGCGGCGCCGGCCCGATGGACGCCAGCGTATTCGGACGCGGCGCCGGCGAAGGCTTTGGCGTGCACATCTGCACCGGACCGGTGGCAGTGAAGGATGCCCAGCCCGGCGACGTGCTGGAGGTGCGGATCCTCGACATCGTGCCGCGCACGAGCCGCCATCCGAAACATGCGGGCCGCGTGTTCGGCTCCTCGGTCGCGGCCTGGTGGGGCTATCACTACGACGAGTTCCTGTCAGGACCGAAGCCGCGCGAGGCGGTGACGATCTACGAGATCTTCGACGATGCCGATGCGCCGCATGCCCGCGCGCTGTATTCCTATCGCTGGGAGCCGCAGACCGATCCGTTCGGCGTCGTGCACCCCACCTACGATTATCCCGGCGTTCCCGTCGCGCCCGGCACCGTCAAGCGGCGCCATGCGGTGCTCGACGGCATCCGTATTCCCTTGCGGCCGCATTTCGGCGTGATCGCGGTGGCGCCGCGCGAGGTCGATTTCATCGACTCCGTGCCGCCGTCCTATTTCGGCGGCAATCTCGACAATTGGCGGCTGGGGAAGGGGGCGGCCGTCTATCTTCCGGTCTCCGTTCCCGGCGCGCTGCTGTCGGTTGGCGACCCCCACGCCGCGCAGGGCGACGGCGAGCTGAGCGGCACTGCGATCGAATGCTCGATGACCGGCACCTTCGAGGTGATCCTGCACAAGAAGGCCGATCTTGCCGGCCGCCCCTTCGCCGATCTCTCCTATCCCCTGATCGAGACCGCGACCGACTGGGTGCTGACCGGCTTCAGCCATCCCAACTATCTCGCCGAGTTCGGCGCGCAGGGGCAGAGCGAGGTCTACGCAAAATCCTCGCTCGACCTTGCCATGAAGGATGCCTTCCGCAAGATGCGGCGCTTCCTGATGAACGTGAAGGGGCTCAGCGAGGACGAGGCGATCGCGCTGATGTCGGCCGCCGTCGATTTCGGCGTCACGCAGGTCGTCGACGGCAATTGGGGGGTACACGCCATCCTCAGCAAGCGCCTGTTCGAGAGCGCACCGTAACAAGGACAGCCCAGGTGAAATTCCACATGATCAGCGGCGGACCGAAGCCGGTCGCGCCCTTCAGCCACGCCGTCGAGACCGACGGCTTTGTCTTCGTCACCGGCCAGATGCCGGACACGCCGCAAACGCCGGGCGTGCTGCCCGAGGGCATCGTGGCGCAGACGCGAGCAGTCATGGAGAACCTGAAGGTGGTTCTCTCAGGCCTCGATCTCGGCCTCGAGCACGTCGTGATGACGCGGATCTACCTCACGCGTTTCAAGGAGGACTACGCCGCAATGAACGAGACCTACCGCACGTACTTTGCGCCTGGCCGGCTGCCGGCCCGCACCTGCGTCGGCGTCACCGGTCTCGCCTATGACGCGCTGATCGAGATCGATCTGGTGTGCCGGCGGCCGTGAGTTCGGCTTTTCGTAGCCCGGGTGAGCGAAGCGATACCCGGGACCGCCGCTCGCACGAATCCCGGATGTCGCTTCGCTCATCCGGGCTACAAGACCTTGCGTTACCCGTCGGGCAAAACACACAAGCAACGTGTCAATCCGCACTCACAAAAATATTCTACTTTACCGAAATTCGGCTTTAGCGTAGTCATGTGCCACCTCATCCCGGTCAGAGGGGCGTATCGCGATCGTCACGACATGCGGGGTGAGCTGCGGTGGACGCTAGTCACATCGGCGCGAAGAGCTTCGCAGGGCGGGCAACCGTGAGCGAAAGATGTCGCGCACACGACCGGTGCGATCAGCGTACGGCAAAACCGTGTCGTCCTGGCGCCCGGGGTCTGTGCGCCAAGTCTTGCGGTGATGTGGCGGCCCGACCGGGCGCGCGCATCAGCGATCCGCAAGGCGACGGGGGCAATAGTGCATCGCTCCCCGGGGAGAGCACGGCATAAGCCGTCAAACCACTGCGCAGGGAAGGCCGGATGCTTGGCTTCACCTGTATGCCGCTGTGCAGATTTTTGTTGCCACCTTTCGCACAGTGGACCGTGGGTGCCCGGCCGGCACCCGGTCTTCCCTGCGCCCTCTGACAGACGAGGGTGTCGCGACGAAGCAAAGCTCGGGCGAAGCAAGCCGCGAGGATGCGGTGGTGTGTCTGCGAGCTGAGATACACGTTATTGGACGCGACGATACTCCTTGCTCCGTCATTGCGAGCGAAGCGAAGCAATCCAGAATGTCTCCGCGGAGGGACTCTGGATTGCTTCGTCGCATCAGCGCAAAATTGCTTCGCAATTTTGTCGCGAGCTCCTCGCAATGACGATGCGGAGAGAGCAGCGCCCAATAATCCGGCCTCGTGCCCCGGACGCAGCGCAGCGTTTCTTCAGCGGTGCACTGCAGAGCCGGGGCCCATGCATCAGCTTGTGGCGCGGCTTCCTGGGTCCCGGCTCTGCGCTCCGCTTCGCTACGCTTGTCCGGGACACGAGCAGCGGTGTTGCCGATCGCTCCCTCCACTTTGCCTCAAATTGCAACCCGCGCGTGCAGGAAGTCTTGATCGGCTGTGATCTAGGGGTGATTGCCAGCCTTGAACGCACCGCCGGCCGCCAGCGACTAATCCAGAGAGTGCACAAGGATCAGTGGAACGTGATCAAGCTTCCCCTTCCTAAAGCACTAAAATGGTGCTTTAGTGCTTTCCATGAGCCAATCGCCCCGAAACGCGCCGTCCGCGCTGCGTTACAGGCTTGCTCCTGATCCGGCCGCCAAGGCCGCCATGGAGGCGACGTTTCAGGCCTATGACCGCATGATGGAGATCCTGGATGAGGTCGCGCGGACCCATAACGTGGGTTCCAACGTGGTCCTGCTTCACGCCCATGCCTATGAGCCGATCCGCAAGCAGACCGCACTGCCGTCGCGGCTGGTGACGCTGGGCTTACGTGACCGCGCCGGCTATCGCGCCGCCCAAGGGCGCCGCCTGCCGCTCGACGACAAGCTCGCCAAGATCAAGGGTCCCGCCACCATTTCGATTGCGACCGTGCAGGGGCGCTTCAGCGTGCCCTTCGACTACGCCGGTTATGCCGAGGGCTGGGGGCAGAGCGCGCCCGCACATCTCATCCGCACCGATGACGGCTTTGAAGTTCACTACGGCGTCACGCCGAACAGTCTGCCAGAGGAGGAGAACGCCATGGATACCATTGCTGCCGCCCCCGACAATTTCCTGTCCCGGGTCGGGCGCCTGATCGCCGGGATCGCCTATGACGCGATCGAGCAAGCGGAAGGCAAGAACAAGCTGAAGGTGGTCGGACAGGCCATCCGCGAGATCGAGCGCGCCGAGAGCGAGGCACGCGACGCGCTCGCGGCTGCGCGCGCCGAGGAATACCGCCTCAACGCGCGCCGCACCGAGATCGAGCGCGAGATGACCGATCTCACTGCCAAGATCGAGAGCGTGATCGCTGATAGCCGCGACGATCTCGCGCGCGCCGGCATCGCGCGGCAGATGGACCTGGAGGCGCAGTTCGAGGTGCTCTCCCGCGCCATCGACGAGAACAACGAGAAGATCGAGCAGTGCGTGACGTCGCTGCGCGCGGTGCTGTCGGCATTGCAAGATGCCGAGCAGCGCCGCGCCGATCTGGCAAAGAGCGAGGCGGCCGCAAGTCACCAGGCCTCGACGTCGCCCCGGAAGCCCGGCGGTGCCTCGGCAGCGGCGAAGGCGCTACGTGCGGGCAGGGCGGTGGCGCGCGCCACCGGCGTTCCCGCAGCCATCCCGTTTTCAAGCGACATCGACGAGCTCAGCACGTTGCATCGCGACAAGGAGATTGCTGCGAGGCTGGCGCGGTTGAAGTCGCGCTCCTGAGTAATGTGTCATGAACGCACTGCTCGAACACGTCATGGCGCCGGAGGTCAGGCCGTTCGCGATCGCGGCGGCCATGATCGTCATCGTCGGCTCGCTCGAGGTGATCACGATGCTGGTCGGAGCTTCCCTCAGCGAGATGCTCGGCACCAGCATCGATTTCAGTCACCCCAGCGACAACGGCGTGCTCAACGCCATTTCGTGGATCAATGTCGGCGGCGTGCCGCTGCTGATCTTCCTGTTGCTGGTGCTCGGCGCCTTCTCGATCACCGGCTTCCTGATCCAGGACGTCGCGCGGATGGTCGTCGGTCCCTTGCCGGCAACGATCGCCTCGATCGGGGCCGTCGCGGCCTCGGTTCCGCTGGTCCGCGCCGCCAGCCGCGCCATCGCGCGGGCCATTCCCAAAGATGAAAGCTATGCCGTCGGCCTCGGCGACCTCGTCGGCCGCATCGGCGAGGTCGTCATCGGTCCGCTCGACCAGGGGCCGCCCGGCCGCGTCAGCGTCGCCGACGTCCACGGCAACAGGCACTTCGTCTGGGCGGTCGCGGCGCCCGCATCTGGACCATTGGAGCAGGGAACCATGGTCCTCCTGGTCGATCGCGTTGGCACCCGCTTCGTGGCGGTCAAGGCCGACGATGAACTGAAGCCGTCCAAGCCGACTCTAAGCAGCTAGCCAGCCAAGCTCATTAGCGGAGAAAGTCATGTTCGACATCGCAGTCCCGGCCATGATCGGCGTCGCGCTGATCGTCGTCCTGGGGATCGTCTTCACCATCCTCTACAAGCGCGCCACGCGCGACGAGGCCTTCGTGCGCACCGGCCTCGGCGGCAAGAAGGTCGTGCTCGACGGCGGCGCCATGATCCTGCCGATCTTCCACTCCTATGCCAGTGTCAATCTGAAGACGCTGCGGCTCACCGTCGAGCGCAAGGAGCGGGAATCCCTGATCACCAAGGACCGCCTCCGCGTCGACATCGTCGCCGAGTTCTACGTCCGCGTCCGCCCCGACGAGGAGAGCATCGCGCTGGCCAGCCAGACGCTGGGCGCGCTGACCAACGACGCCGAGGCGCTGCGCAACCAGGTCGAAGCGAAGTTCGTCGACGGCCTGCGTTCGGTGGCGGCCACCATGACGATCCTGGAGCTTCAGGAGAAGCGCTCGGACTTCGTCAAGCACGTGCAGTCCACGGTCGAGTCCGACGTGAAATCGAATGGCCTCGAACTGGAATCGGTGTCGTTGACCAAGCTCGACCAGACCGACGTCAAGTTCTTCAACCCGGAGAATTTCTTCGACGCCGAAGGTCTCACCCAATTGAAGACGGTCACCGAGACCCGCCGGCGTGACCGCAACTCGATCGTGCGCGACAACGAGGTGGCGATCGCGCAGAAGGATCTCGAGGCGCGGCAGCAGACCCTGACCATCGAACGCACCAAGAAAGAAGCCGAGCTCTCCCAGGAACGCGACATCGCCAACAAGACCGCGAGCACCCGCGCCGAGGTCGCGACGGCGACGCAGACCGCGCGCCTGACCGAGGAGAACGCCCGCATCGACACCGACCGGGCGGTCGCCGAGAAGGAGGCGGGCGCCAAGCAGGTCAAGGAAACTGCCGTGATCGAGTCGGATCTCGCCATCAACAAGCGCAAGACCGACGCGCAGCGCGAGATCCAGATCGCGACCCAGGAGAACGAGATCCAGATCGCCGCCAAGAGCAAGCAGACCTCGGAAGCTGTGGCCGAAGCCAAGACGGCCGAAGCGCTCGCCGTGTCGGCGGAGGAAAAGGTCGTGACCGCGCGCGCGGTCGAGGTCGCCGACCGTGCCCGTCTGACCCAGGTGCTTGCCGCGCGAACCGAGGCCGAGCGCAAGTCGACCGAGGTGATCGTTGCGGCCGAAGCCGAGAAGAAGGCCGCGCTCGATCGCGCCGAGGCCACCACGACGCTGGCGACGGCGGAGGCCGAGTCCAACAAGATCAAGGCGGTCGGCGTCAGAAACATCGGCGAGGCGGAAGCTGCCGTCATCACCATGAAGAACGAGGCGCAGAACAAGCTCGGCAGCAACGTCATCGACTTCGAGATCGCCAAGAAGCGGATCGAGACCATGCCCTCGGCACTGGCCGAGATGGTCAGGCCGATCGCCAACCTCAAGGACGTCCGCATCCTGCACACCGGCGGCGCGTTCGGCGGCAACGGGAACGGCGCCGGCGGCAATGTCGGCTTCGGCGAAGGGCTCGCGGGCGAGCTGCTCAAGGTGCACGCGCTGCGGCCGATGATCGACGAGATCCTGCGCCAGAGCGGCTTTGCGCCGGGCGAGGATCCCGTGCAGGCGCTGGTCGGCGCCGTGACGGGCAAGAGCAACGGTGCCGCGGTGCCGGCGCCCGTGCCGGAGAAAACAAACGCCGCCGACCTATGAATGCCCGTTCATTGCTGCGGAGAATTCGAATCGATAAGAAATCCCCGTGCGCGTCTCGCGTCGCGCACAGCTCCGGAGTGCTGATCGAGGCGTGTTGAACCTTTCGATCACGCTCCGGAGGAATCGTTGGAGGCAACGCCATTTGTTGCCGCGGCGCCTGCGCCGATCGACGTCAGGCGCTTAAAGCCTGTTTCGATCCGGGGAATTTCACATGAAGTATTTTCTGTCTGCACTGATCGCGATCGGTCTTTCGATTGCCGCCGCACCGTCGTTCGCGGCTGACGCCCGCAACGTCACCGTCGTCAACGAGACCGGCTATGCCATCAAATTCCTGGGCTTCAACGCGCCGGACGATGGCCTGGACGAATGGGACAACGAGCTCGACAAGGTTTTGCAGAACCAGGCGAGCACCTATGTCGAGTTCGACGATGACGACGAAGGATGTGTCTGGAACATCCGCGTCGACTGGCAGAACTACGACGAAGCCGTGCTCTGGAAGAACGTCAACCTCTGCAAGTTCACCGCGCTGCGGCTGCGCTACGACGCCGGCACCAAGACCACGTCCTTCGTCGCCGAATAGTTTTCCGCCTGACATGGCCCGGAGGAGGGGCCGTCCGGCCCTTCCTCAGGCGCGTTGCGGAAGATGACGAATTCGTCCTTTGCAAGCGCAACCGGCTTTGTTATACGCAGCCGCACGCGAACGAACGGTTCGCCTTTTCCTCGGTAGCTCAGCGGTAGAGCATCCGACTGTTAATCGGATGGTCGCTGGTTCGAATCCAGCCCGGGGAGCCAAATTTCACCGCAATTTCAGTAGCTTGCACTCGTGCTTTGATGCGGCGCGCGACGTTGCTCGGGCCGTCTCTCAACACGTTGCGGGCCCGCATGCGATGCAGAATCGTGTTCAAGCAAACGTGTCCTGACCGCGGCTTCGCGCCCGTAGGGCTGGCACCAAATCGACTTAATTCAAATCGAGCTTCGCCGGGCCGGACCCTTACGGAGCTGATTCCCATGCCCGACATCCAGATCGACCGTGCCCCACTGGCTCCCTCGATTCTGCCGGCCGATATTCCCGAGCTCAGTGACGACGAATGCATCGCCTGCCTGGCGCGCGCGGTCGAGACGCCCGATTCGGCGCGGCTGGACGAGGTCGCCGCCCTGATCGGCCGCCTCGCGGTGACGATCGAATAGTCCATCGCCCCCTGATGCGGTGAGTCGCGGAGGCGTTGGCCGGCGGAGGCCAACGCCCATGTTGCGTTTTCGCCGGGCATGTTCCAAAGATGCCGGCAACTTTCGTCCGCGGCATCGTCCGCATTTCAGGGTCCGCAAATGTCCGGTTTCTCGACCGCGCGCCTCAAAATGGTCGATGGCCAGGTGCGCACCAACGACGTCACTGATCGCCGTATCCTCGACGCCATGCTCACGGTTCCGCGCGAGGCCTTCGTGCCGGCCAGCCGGCAGGCCTTGGCCTATCTCGACCTCGACCTCGATGTGAGCGAGGGCGGCGGCAAGCGGTTCCTGATCAAGCCGCAGCTGACCGGCAAGCTGCTCCAGGCCGCCGAGATCGGCGAGGGTGACAACGTGCTGGTCGTCGGCTGCGCCACGGGCTACCTCGCCGCACTGGCCGCCAAGCTGGCGCGTCAGGTCACCGCGACGGAATGCGATTCGGCCCTGGTCGCGAAGGCCAAGGACGCTTTCGCCGCCCTCGGGCTCGCAAATGTCACTTGCAAGGCCGCTGCCTGCGCCGAGGGTGACCCCTCTGCCGCTCCCTACGATGTCATCATCCTCAATGGCGCTGTCGAGGTGACACCGGAAGGGCTGCTCGGGCAGCTCAAGGAGGGCGGGCGTCTGGTGGGGGTATCTGCCGAATCCAGGCCGCCGCGGGCCATGATCGTGACCCATACCCACGGTGAATTCGGCCATCGGGCGCTGTTCGATGCCGGTGCCCCGGTCCTCCCCGGGCTGGAACGAGCCGCCGCGTTCGTCTTCTGACGGTCCAAAGCCCGTTAAAATCCCGTTCTGAATCAGAAGTGTGGCCGGGATGCTGCACGTGAAGAGTTTCGACCGAGAACTACCCTGAGGTAGTTCCGTCGCGTCAATCCGCGTCCTATGTTGCGACGGGGCAACGACTCCACTCGGTTGACGGTAACCCAGCTCGCGGGCACGAGCCGGGCGCTAGAATGAACGGAATTTTTGGGATGCATGGGGTGAAGCTCTTCACCGGAGCGGCGGTTTCGGTCCTGCTGATGGCGCTGGCCGGGCCCGCGCCTGCCTTGGCGGACACGATCGAGGCCGCCTTGGTGCGCGCCTATCAGAACAATCCGCAGCTCAACGCACAGCGTGCCCAGGTGCGCTCGACCGACGAGAACGTGCCGCAGGCCTTGTCGGGCTACCGTCCCAAGGTCGCGCTGACTGCGAGCGGCGGCTATCAATATCAGGATCAGCAAAGCTCGCTGGGCAGCACCCCGTTCTACGGGGCCACGGCGCCCCGCAGCGTCGGCGTGACCGTCAACCAGACGCTCTATAACGGCAACATCACCGCAAACAGAACGCGCGCGGCGGAGAGCCAGGTTTCCGGATCCCGCGAAGCGCTGCGCAGTCTCGATCAGACCGTGCTGCTCCAGGGCGCCACCACCTACATGGACTATCTGCGCGACTCCGCCACGCTCGAAGTCCAGCGCAGCAATGTGCGCGTGCTCGAACAAACGCTGAAGCAGACGCGCGATCGCTTCAACGTCGGAGAAGTGACGCGCACCGACGTCGCGCAATCGGAAGCGCAGCTGGCTGCCGGCAGGACGCAGGCGCTTACCGCCGAGGCGAATCTCACCACGACGCGGGCGAACTTCCGCCGCATCATCGGTAACGAGCCGACGAATCTTGCACCCGGCTCACCTGTCGATCGTTTCCTGCCCGCAACGCTTGCCGCAGCGGTCGAGCTGGGCCTGGTCGAGCATCCCAACGTCACGGCCGCAATGTTCGGCATCGACGTCAATTATCTGCAGGTCAAGGTCGCCGAAGGCGCGCTGCTGCCGACGGTCTCGTTGCAGGTTGCCGCCCAACAGGCGAACGAACAGTCCTTGATTCAATACAGGGCAACCAGCGCATCCGCGATCGCTTCGGCCAATTGGCAGCTCTATGATGGTGGCAATCAGTATGCGCTGATCCGCCAGTCCAAGGAAAACCTGGCGCAGCAGCGTCTCAACCTCGAAACGACGCGCGACCAGACCCGCGCGACCGTCGTGCAGTGGTGGGGATCGTTGCAGGCCGGCAAGGCGCAGGTGCAGTCCGCGCAGGCCCAGGTGACGGCGTCCGAGATCGCGCTGAACGGCGTGCGCGAAGAAGCCAAGGCCGGTCAGCGCACCACCCTCGACGTGCTCAACGCGCAGCAGGCGCTGGTCAATGCGCGAGTCGCGTTGGTGACCGCGCAGCATGACCGGGTCGTTGCATCTTATAACGTCCTCGCCGCTATCGGCCGCCTGTCGCCGCAGGTCCTTGGCCTTGCGACCACGGTTTACGATCCCACCGTTCACTACCAGCAGGTCCGCGACAGCTGGGCCGGCGTGCGCACGCCTGACGGGCGCTGAAGTCCCGTCATCATCCGGTCGGCCTCGCGAACAGCCGACGCCGACCGGTGCTTTGCTTGCAATCATCAAAATCCCTGACATAGCCTTGCCAAGAAGATGCGGGTCGATTCGCCCCGCATTCGATGTCGTGTGCGTAAAGCTTGAGTGCCGGGGGCAGGGGCGCACCGCCGCACGTTGAGCCGTGATCTGGGGACAAGTCGGGCTGCCGTGACGAAAATGTCGGGGCGTCCGTTGCGGAACCGGCCAATCCTGTCGTGCTTGGTGTAAAACAACGCATGCGAGGGCGTTGATGATGTGGAGTCGGAGATGACGCAGCCTGCAAAGGTCACAGAACCCTCGATGGAGGAGATTCTGGCCTCGATCCGGCGCATCATTGCCGACGATGAGGCCAAGCCGCCGCCGGCAGAGACCGCGACTCCCGGGAAAGCTGCGGCGCCTGCAGGGCCCGCAGCAAAGCCGCAGGCGATGAACGACATTCCGCCCTCCAAGGTCGCACCCTCCAAGCCTGCCGCCGAGAAGCCCGCACCGCCGCCGGCCGCAAAGCCGGCGCCGCCCCCGCCGCCTGCACCTGCGGCGGATGCCTCTCCAAACAGCCAGGACGATATCGACGCGCTGCTGGCGGGGCTCGACACAGCCACGTCGGCACCCGAGGTCCGCGCTCCGGAACCCGAGCCGGAGCCGGAGCCCGACGTGCTCGAACTGACCGACGACATGGCGATGGACCCAGAGCCGACACCGCCTCCGCCGCCGCCGAGCTTCCGCAGGGTCGAGCCGCGCGACGATCTCGAATTCGCCGAATCGCCCCCACCGCGTCCGTCGCCGTCGCCGTCCTACGCGCCGGTGGATTTCGATGCCCCGCCGCTGCCGCCGCAACAGCCGATCCTCGCGCAATCGACGGTCTCTGCGGTCGAATCCGCCTTCAATTCCCTGGCCCATACGGTGCTCAGCAGCAACGCGCGGACGCTGGAGGACCTGGTCAAGGAGATGCTGCGCCCGATGCTGAAGTCCTGGCTCGATGACAACCTGCCGGGCCTCGTTGAACGCATCGTGAAGGCCGAAATCGAGCGGGTCTCGCGCGGCGGCAGGTAGAGCAGGCCGCTGAGCCCTCATAAAGCCCCGCTTGTGCGTCACATTCGGTCCGCCGACCGGGCCGGAAAGCCCGTTTGCCGCTGAGCCTTCCGTTGACCTTTTCGTTGACTTGCCCCCCGCGCGCGGCTTTCTAGCAGCCCCATGATCGAGAAAAATTACCAGCCCGCCGATATCGAAGCCCGCATGTCCGTGGTGTGGGAGGACAGCCGTGCCTTCAAGGCCGGCCGCCCCGACCGCCGCGCCGCAGTGCCCTTTACCATCGTGATCCCGCCGCCGAACGTGACGGGCTCGCTGCACATGGGCCACGCCCTCAACAACACGCTCCAGGACATCCTGTGCCGGTTCGAGCGCATGCGCGGCCGCGACGTGCTGTGGCAGCCCGGCACCGACCATGCCGGCATCGCCACCCAGATGGTGGTCGAGCGGCAGCTGATGGAGCGCCAGCAGCCCGGCCGCCGCGAGATGGGCCGTGAGAAGTTCCTGGAGCGGGTCTGGCAGTGGAAGGCCGAGAGCGGCGACACCATCATCAACCAGCTCAAGCGGCTCGGCGCGTCCTGCGACTGGTCGCGCGAACGCTTCACCATGGACGAGGGCCTGTCCAAGGCCGTCATCAAGGTGTTCGTCGAGCTGCACCGCGACGGCCTCATCTACAAGGACAAGCGGCTGGTGAACTGGGACACCAAGCTGCTGACCGCGATCTCCGATCTCGAAGTGCAGCAGACCGAGGTCAAGGGCAACCTCTGGTATCTGCGCTATCCGATCGAGGGCAAGACGTTCAGCCCCGAGGATCCCTCGAGCTTCATTGTCGTCGCCACGACGCGCCCGGAGACCATGCTCGGCGATACCGGCGTCGCCGTGCATCCCGATGACGAGCGCTATCAGAAGCTGATCGGCAAGAACGTCATCCTGCCGCTGGTCGGCCGCAAGATCCAGATCGTCGCCGACGACTATTCCGATCCGGAGAAGGGCTCGGGCGCGGTGAAGGTGACGCCGGCGCACGACTTCAACGACTTTGAGGTCGGCAATCGCCATGGCCTGCGCCGGATCAGCGTGCTCGACAAGGAAGGTTGCCTCGATCTCCTCGACAACGAGGACTATTTGCGCGACCTGCCGGAAGGCGCCTCGCAATTCGCCGAGGAGTTCAACAAGGTCGATCGCTTTGTCGCGCGCAAGCGCATCGTCGAGCGGCTGGAATCGTTCGGCTTCGTCGAGCGGATCGAGCCGCACACCCACATGGTGCCGCACGGCGACCGCTCGAACAGCGTGATCGAGCCCTATCTCACCGACCAGTGGTATGTCGACGCGAAGACCCTCGCAAAACCCGCGATCGCGGCGGTGCGTTCGGGCGAAACGTCGTTCGTGCCGAAGAACTGGGAAAAAACCTATTACGAGTGGATGGAGAACATCCAGCCCTGGTGCATCTCGCGCCAGCTCTGGTGGGGCCACCAGATCCCGGCCTGGTACGGGCCGGACGGCAAGGTGTTCGTCGCCGAGACCGAGGAGGAGGCGATCAGCCACGCGCTCGGCTATTACGTCGAGCAGGAGGTCATCTCGGCCGAGCAGGGGCGCGAGATGGCGCTCGACCGCAACAAGCGCGAGGGCTTCATCACCCGCGATGAGGACGTGCTCGATACCTGGTTCTCCTCGGCGCTGTGGCCGTTCTCGACGCTGGGCTGGCCCGAAGACGCACCCGAGGTGCAGCGCTACTACCCGACCAACGCGCTGGTGACCGGCTTCGACATCATCTTCTTCTGGGTCGCCCGCATGATGATGATGGGCCTGCACTTCATGAAGGAAGTGCCGTTCTCGACGATCTACATCCACGCCCTCGTCCGCGACGAGAAGGGCGCCAAGATGTCGAAGTCGAAGGGCAACGTCATCGATCCGCTCCACCTGATCGACGACTACGGTGCGGACGCGCTGCGCTTCACGCTGGCTGCGATGGCGGCGCAGGGACGCGACATCAAGCTCGCCACCAGCCGCGTCGAGGGCTACCGCAATTTCGCGACCAAGCTCTGGAATGCGTCCCGCTTCGCGGAGATGAACCACTGCGCCGTGCCCGACGGTTTCGAGCCGGCGAAGGCCAAGGAAACGCTGAATCGCTGGATCGCGCATGAGAGCGCACACACCACGCGCGAGGTGACCGAGGCGATCGAGGCCTATCGCTTCAACGACGCCGCCGGCGCGATCTACCGCTTCGTCTGGAACGTCTATTGCGACTGGTATGTCGAGCTCGCAAAGCCCGTGCTGCTCGGCCCGGACGGCCCCGCCAAGGACGAGACCCGTGCCATGGTCGCCTGGGCGCGCGACGAGATCCTGAAGCTGCTGCACCCCTTCATGCCCTTCATCACCGAAGAGCTGTGGGAGGTGACGGCCAAGCGCGATGGCCTGCTGGCGCTCGCGCAATGGCCGCTGCTGCCGACCGCCCCGACGCCGGAGCAACTGGCGATGCTCGCCGCAGCGGCCGGTCCGACCGATCCGCTGATCTCGCCGGCCTTGATCATGCCGATCTTCGACCATGCCGACTTCACCGATCCCAAGGCGGAAGCCGAGATCGGCTGGGTGATCGACCTCGTCACGCAGATCCGTTCGGTGCGCGCGGAGATGAACATCCCGCCGGCGACGCTGACGGCGCTGGTGCTCGCGGGCGCTTCGGCTGAGACGAAGGAACGCGCGCCGCGCTGGACCGACGTCATCAAGCGCATGGCGCGGCTCTCTGACATCTCCTTCGCCGATCGCGCACCTGATGGCGCGGTTCAGCTCCTCGTGCGTGGCGAGGTGGCCGCGCTGCCGCTGAAGGGCGTGATCGACGTCGCCGCCGAACGCACGCGCCTCGACAAGGAGATCGGGAAGGCCGACGCCGACATCAAGCGCGCCGAGTCCAAGCTGGCGAACGAAAAATTCGTCGCCAACGCGGCCGAGGAGGTCGTCGAGGAGGAGCGCGAAAAGCGCGAGGCGGCGCTGGCCCGCAAGGCCAAGCTGCTGGAGGCGCTGGAGCGGCTGAAGCAGGCGTCCTAGGCCTACTTCGGAAACGGCTTGCTCAGAAACTTCGAGCCCCTGACGCCATAGCGCCAGGGCAGCTCGACGGCCTTGGTGATGCCGATCCGGATGCCTGTCGCCACCTCCAGATCCTCCGTCCGCGCATGCAGCGCGATCGGCGGCCGGTCCAGCGGCAGGGCGTTGTGCGCGATGGTGATGCCGAGCGCTTCCGTGAGCTTGCCCGGGCCCGAGCATAGCGCGTGCACGTCCTGGAGATGACGGCTGCGGCGCATCGCGGCGATGCCGTGCGTCGGCTCCAGCGCGCGGATCAGCACAGCCGCGGCCGATCCTTCCGCCTCGCAGACGAAATTGACGCACCAGTGGATGCCGTAGGAGCGGTAGACATAGGCAAAGCCGGGCGGGCCGAACATGACCTGGTTCCGCGGCGTCGGACCGTTGTAGGAGTGCGCCGCCGGCTCGGTATGATGATAGGCCTCGACCTCGACGATGCGGCCGCCGACGCCGTCCACCAGCATGGTGGCACCGATCAGGTCGTGGGCGACCTCGCGGACGTTGCGGCCAAAAAAGGCGCGCTTCAGGGCCTTGCCGAGCCGCGGGGTAGAGGTCTTCGAGACTAGAGCCATTCGAGGTGAGAATCGCCTGAGAACAGAGCAGGATATTGCCCATATCTGCCATGTTCCCTGAAGCGGTGCGAGCCGGGTTGCGATGCAGGGCGAGACCGACTAGGTAGGACCTGAACAGACCGGACACCCCATGGTCGTTATTGTCGATACCATTTCGAACCCGCTGCGCCCGCGCCACCCCGAAAAGGTGAATCGTCCTGATTCCGCTTCGCCGCCGAAGCCGGACTGGATCCGCGTGCGCGCGCCCAACACCCGCGGCTATGCCGACACCCGCAACATCGTGCGCGCCAACGGCCTGCACACGGTGTGCGAGGAGGCAGGCTGCCCGAACATCGGCGAGTGCTGGGACAAGAAGCACGCGACCTTCATGATCATGGGGGACACCTGCACCCGCGCCTGCGCCTTCTGCAACGTCAAGACCGGCCTTCCCAACGCGCTGGATGCGGCCGAACCGCAGAACGTCGCCGAGGCCGTTGCCAAGCTGGGTCTCGCCCACGTCGTCATCACCTCCGTCGACCGCGACGATCTTGCCGATGGCGGCGCCGAGCATTTCGCCCAGACGATCCGTGCGATCCGGGCCGCGTGCCCTTCGACCACGATCGAGATCCTGACGCCCGACTTCCTGCGCAAGGAGGGAGCGCTCGAGGTCGTGGTCGCGGCCAGGCCGGACGTCTTCAACCACAATCTTGAAACCGTGCCGTCGCGCTATCTCACGGTGCGGCCGGGCGCGCGCTACTTCCATTCGATCCGGCTGTTGCAGCGGGTCAAGGAGCTCGATCCCACCATCTTCACCAAATCCGGCATCATGGTCGGCCTCGGCGAGGAGCGCCATGAAGTGCAGCAGGTGATGGACGATCTGCGCTCGGCTGACGTCGACTTCCTGACCATCGGGCAATATCTCCAGCCGACGCGCAAGCATCACGCAGTAATGCGCTACGTGCCGCCGGACGAGTTTTCGTCCTATGAAAAGGTCGCCTACACCAAGGGATTCCTGATGGTGTCGGCGAGCCCGCTCACCCGCTCGTCGCATCATGCCGGCGAGGATTTCGCGAGACTGAAGGCTGCGCGGGCAGCTCACGCCCGCTGACGTACCATGCATCGAGTTTCGAGCAAGCACCGCGTCAACCACAGTGCGTCCGAGATGTTTGATCTGGTCGCCGATGTCGAGCGCTACCCGGAATTCGTGCCGCTGTGCAGCGCGCTGAAGGTGCGGCAGCGGATGGCGAAGCCCGACGGGACCGAGGTGCTGGTCGCCGACATGACGGTGTCGTTCAAGCTGGTCAAGGAATCTTTCACCAGCCGCGTGACGCTCGATCGCGCCAACCTGAAAATCCTCGTCGAATATCTGCAAGGCCCGTTCCGTAATCTGGAAAACCGCTGGACGTTCGAGCCCAAGGGCGAGGGCGTCTGCGACGTCGGGTTCTTCCTCGCCTACGAGTTCAAGAGCCGCATGCTGGCGATGCTGATGGGCTCGATGTTCGATGCCGCCTTCGCGCGCTTCTCCACCGCATTCGAGAAGCGCGCGGATGCGATCTACGGACGGCCGAAGCTGGCGTCGACGTAGCGGCTGCGCGTGTAGACAAGATTTGCGTGCTTTTTGAAAAGCAAGCATGACGCTGCGATCTCGCGGCGCGTCTCGCCCGAGCTCTGCTTCGTCGTGTCGCCCTCATTTGTCAGAGGGCGCAGGGAAGACCGGGTGCCGGCCGGGCACCCACGGTCCACTGTGCGAAAGGTGGCAACAAACATCTGCACAGCGGCATACAGGTGAAGCCCAACACACGGCCTTCCCTGCGCAGTGGTTTGACGGCTTATGCCGAGCTCTCCCCGGGGAGCGATGCACTATTGCCCCCGTCGCCTTGCGGATCGCTGATGCGCGTGCCCGGTCGGGCCGCCGCATCACCGCAAGACTTGGCGCACAGACCCCGGGCGCCAGGACGACACGGTTTTGCCGTACGCAGATCACACCGGTCGTGTGCGCGACATCTTTCGCTCACGGTTGCCCGCCCTGCGAAGCCCTTCGCGCCGATGTGACTAGCGTCCACCGCAGCTCACCCCCGCATGTCGTGACGATCGCGATACGCCCCTCTGACCGGGATGAGGTGGCGGCAGAATGCGTCAAATCAGAAATTCGGTAAAGTGAAATATTTTGAGCCGGGCCGGTTGACCTGCTGATTGGGTGTTTTGCCCGACGGGCAGCGCGAGGGATTGTGGGTGCGTAGGGTGGATTAGCGAAGCGTAATCCACCAATTCTGCCGCCGCGGAGACTGAAGAGGTGGATTACGCCATGCGAGCTGCGCTTCGCGCAGCCGCAGGGCTAATTCACCCTACAAGACACGGCATTACCCCCGCGGCGAGCGCGGCGGCCTGCGCTTTGCCACATGCCTTCGCGGCGAGCGGGTCACACGCGGGCGCAGGCGGGTTGCGGCGGCGGCGCGGCGCGGCTTGGCCGCGACTTGCGGGCCGCGGGCAAGATCCATCAGCATGCGCAGCGCCTCGACCACGGAGCGCTGACGCACGGCGCTGCGGCCGATCGCGCCGAAACGATGCTCGCGATGGATGATGCGGCCGTCGCGGGCGGCGGCGGCGAAATGGACGAGGCCGACCGGCTTGCCGGGCGTCGCGCCGCCGGGGCCGGCGATACCAGTGATGGCGACCGCGAGGTCGACACCGGCACGTTCCAGCGCGCCGATCGCCATCGCCGTTGCGGTCTCCTTGCTGACGGCACCGAAATTGGTGAGCGTACTTGCTTCAACGCCGAGCATCGCGCGCTTGGCGTCGTTGGAATAGGTGACGAAGCCGCGGTCGATCACGTCGGAGGAGCCGGGGATGTCGGTCAGCGCGCCGGCGACGAGGCCGCCGGTGCAGGACTCGGCCGTGGCAATCGTCAGCTTGCGCATCCGGCACAAATCGAGCAGCGAGCGGGAGAGGGCGCGTGCGTCGCTGCCGCCCATGGCCTAGACGCTCCAGGGAAGACGGATGGTGGCGCTCGCGGTGGCCGCGATGCCTTCCTCGCGGCCGGTGAAACCGAGCCGCTCGCTGGTCGTCGCCTTCACCGCGACGCGCGAGATGTCGACGCCGGAGATCTCGGCGATGCGCGCGCGCATGGTGTCGCGCAACGGGCCGATCTTTGGCCGTTCGCAGATCATCGTCACCTCGAGATTGGCGACGCGGCCGCCGCGCTGGCTGACGCGCTCGATGGCGTATTTCAGGAACTGGTCGGAGGAGGCGCCCTTCCACTTCGCGTCGCTCGGCGGGAAGTGCGAGCCGATGTCGCCGTCGGCCAGCGCGCCGAGGATGGCATCCACCAGCGCATGCAGGCCGACATCGCCGTCGGAATGGGCCAGGAAGCCTTTGCTGTGCGGCACGCGCACGCCGCAGATCATGACGTGGTCGCCTTCGCCGAAGGCGTGCACGTCGTAGCCCGTGCCGGTCCTGATGTCGCCGAGCTGGGCAGCCAGGCGTGCTTCCTCGCGCACGAAGTCTTCGGGAGTGGTGAGCTTCATGTTGGCAACATCGCCCTCAAAGGTTGCAACCGTCAATCCCGCCCATTCGGCAATCGCGGCGTCATCGGTGAAATCGCTGCGTCCGTCCTTCGCAGCGCGACGATGCGCCTCGAGGATGACGTCGAAACGAAAGGATTGCGGCGTCTGCGCGATCCGCAGGCGGGCCCGGTCCGGCGTGTCCTCGACATTGCCGCTCTCGCCGGTGAGCTTGATGGTGTCGGTGACGGGAACGACGGGGATCGCGGCGCCGGTGCGGCTGGCCGCATCGATCGCGCGCGAGATCACGCCTTCCGAGACGAAGGGACGCGCGGCGTCGTGGATCAGGACGATGTCGGGCTTGTGCCTTGCGAGCGCTTCGAGACCGGCAAGCACCGAGGCCTGGCGCGTGGCGCCGCCATTGGCCGGCGGCTCGTGCTTCAATCCTGTGACCGCTGCCGTGAATATGGCGCTGTCGTCGGGGTTGACCACGGGCTGCACGGCGAACACGTCCGGGTGGCGGCTGAAGGCTTCCATGGCGCGATAGATCACGGGCTGGCCGCCGATCTCGCGATATTGCTTCGGCCCGCCGGCGCCTGCGCGCAGGCCGCGACCTGCCGCGACAAGAACGACTGCGGTGCGCTGTGATTTCGCCATAGGACTCAAATACTCAATTGCTAATGAAAGAGTCGGGAGTGGGTGATTGCCGGCATGCCTCTAGCACGGCAGGCCCGCAAAAAAAGGGGGTTTCCCCGGATTGTGGGAAACAGCATTTTGCTGCACTGCACTTGAAAGATTTGCAGAACTGTCTAAACTGTAGGCATGACGCTTGACTGCACAAGAATTGTGCGCAAGATAGGTCATGGCAGGCGCGATGAGGCCCTGCGAGTGAATGAGACCACTGTGACCGGCCCGGCAGGATCAGGCTCCAAGCCCTTGAAAATAGGCGATATTGAGGTCGCTACCCCGGTCTTCCTGGCACCGATGTCGGGAGTGACTGACTCGCCCGTCCGGCGGTTGGCCGCCGAGCTTGGAGCGGGTCTGGTGGTGTCCGAAATGACCGCCAGCGTTGAGCTCGCCAACGGCCACCGGATGTCCCGGTTGCGCTGCGAAGCGACCGGAATCGGCCCGCATGTGGTGCAGCTCGCCGGCTGCGAGGCGCACTGGATGGCCGAAGGCGCCCGTATCGCCGAGGCCGAGGGCGCCGATATCATCGACATCAACATGGGCTGTCCGGCCCGCCACGTCACCGGCGGCCAGTCCGGCTCGGCCCTGATGCGCGATCTCGACCATGCCGTCAGCCTGATCGATGCGACGATCGCGGCGGTGAAGGTGCCGGTGACGCTGAAGATGCGGCTCGGCTGGGACGACCGCAGCCGCAATGCGCCGGAACTGGCGCGGCGCGCGGAAGCCGCGGGCATCAAGCTCGTCACCGTGCATGGCCGCACCCGCTGCCAGTTCTACAAGGGCGAGGCCGATTGGGATGCGATCCGCGCCGTGCGCGAGGCGATCTCGATTCCGCTCATCGTCAATGGCGACATCACCTCCTACGAGAAGGCGCTCGCGGCGCTCGAATCCTCCGGCGCCGACGCCGTGATGATCGGCCGCGGCGCACAGGGCCAGCCCTGGCTGCCCGGCCAGATCGGCCGTCGCCTGAAGGGCGGGGCCGCGGAACCCGCGCCGTCGCTCGCGACACAGCTCCATTATGTCCGCACGCTTTATGAAGGCGTGTGCGCGCTCTACGGCCTGCGCGTCGGCCTCAAGCATGCCCGCAAGCATCTCGGCTGGGCGCTCGACGTCGCCGCCGATGCGAGCCGCGCGCCGGCCGCGAAGCTGAAATCCTGGCGCCAGACAATTCTGACGTCCGAGGATCCGCGCCTCGTTCACCAGTCACTGCAAGATGCCTTCGACGACTTCGCATGGAGCGCTGCTGCATGAGCTCAGCCGCTGAACATCGTCGGCCGCTTCCGTCCGACAGCGATGCGATCCTGGACGCGCTTCCCAATCCCGTGCTCCTGATCGGGCCGGACGGCAAGATCGTCGCCGCCAACATCGCAACCGAAGCCTTTTTCGAGATCTCGACGCAATTCCTGAAGCGGCAGTCGCTGAAAGAGCTGGTGCCGTTCGGCAGCCCCTTGCTGGCGCTGATCGACCAGGTGCGCTCGTCGAACTCGCCGGTGAACGAATACAAGGTCGATTTGGGCACGCCCCGCATGGGCGGCGACCGCCAGGTCGATCTGCACGTCGCTCCGCTCACCGAGCGGCCCGGCCATATCGTGGTGATGCTCCAGGAGCGCACCATCGCCGACAAGATGGATCGGCAGCTCACCCATCGCAGCGCTGCGCGCTCGGTGATAGCGCTAGCAGCGATGCTCGCGCATGAGATCAAGAATCCGCTCTCCGGCATCCGCGGCGCGGCGCAACTGCTGGAGCAGCAGGCCTCCTCCGAGGACCGCATGCTGACGCGGCTGATCTGCGACGAGGCCGACCGCATCGTGACGCTGGTCGACCGCATGGAGGTGTTCGGCGACGAGCGCCCCGTGGTGCGCGGACCGGTCAACATCCATTCGGTGCTCGATCACGTGAAGCGGCTGGCGCAGTCGGGTTTTGCCCGCAATATCCGCTTCATCGAGGACTACGATCCCTCGCTGCCGCCGGTGCTGGCGAACCAGGATCAGTTGATCCAGGTGTTCCTCAATCTCGTGAAGAACGCCGCCGAAGCCCTGATCGACGTGCCCGATGCCGAGATCCAGCTCACCACCGCGTTCCGCCCCGGCGTGCGCCTGTCAGTCCCCGGTCAAAAATCCCGGGTATCGTTGCCGCTCGAATTCTGCGTGAGGGACAACGGACCAGGCGTGCCGGACGATCTTCTGCCCAACCTGTTCGATCCCTTCGTGACCACCAAGCAGACCGGCTCGGGTCTGGGCCTCGCGCTTGTCGCAAAGATCGTCGGCGATCACGGGGGCATCATCGAATGCGAATCTCAGCCGCGCAAAACCACCTTCCGCGTGCTGATGCCGATGTATTCCACATCGGTCAAACATGCCGATCACAGCAGTCGCGACGGCTCTGCCGGGAAGTCGTCGTCTGCATCACAGGGGGCAAAATGAGGATTAACAATGCCCGCAGGTAGCATTCTCGTTGCAGATGACGACACCGCCATCCGCACGGTTCTCAATCAGGCTCTGTCCCGCGCCGGCTATGAGGTCAGGCTCACCGGCAATGCCGCGACGCTGTGGCGCTGGGTCAGCCAGGGCGAGGGCGATCTCGTCATCACCGACGTGGTGATGCCGGACGAAAACGCCTTCGACCTGCTGCCGCGGATCAAGAAGATGCGGCCGAATTTGCCCGTCATCGTCATGAGCGCGCAAAACACCTTCATGACGGCGATCCGTGCCTCCGAGCGCGGGGCGTACGAATATCTGCCAAAGCCCTTCGACCTGAAGGAGCTGATCGCCATCGTCGGCCGTGCGCTTGCCGAGCCGAAGGAGCGGACCTCGACGCCGGACGAGGACGCCGAGATGGAGGCGATCCCGCTGGTCGGCCGCTCGCCGGCGATGCAGGAAATCTACCGCGTGCTGGCGCGCCTGATGCAGACCGACCTCACCGTGATGATCACGGGCGAGTCCGGCACCGGCAAGGAGCTGGTGGCGCGCGCGCTGCACGATTACGGCAAGCGCCGCAACGGCCCGTTCGTCGCCGTCAACATGGCGGCGATCCCGCGCGACCTGATCGAATCCGAACTGTTCGGCCATGAGCGCGGCGCCTTCACCGGCGCCAACACCCGCGCCTCGGGCCGGTTCGAGCAGGCCGAGGGCGGCACGCTGTTCCTCGACGAAATCGGCGACATGCCGATGGAGGCGCAGACCCGCCTGCTGCGCGTGCTCCAGCAGGGCGAATACACCACCGTCGGCGGCCGCACCCCGATCAAGACCGACGTGCGGATCGTCGCGGCCTCCAACAAGGATCTGCGCGTGCTGATCCAGCAGGGCCTGTTCCGCGAAGACCTGTTCTTCCGCCTCAACGTCGTGCCGCTGCGGCTGCCTCCCTTGCGCGAGCGCATCGAGGACCTGCCGGATCTCGTGCGCCACTTCTTCGCGCTGGCCGAGAAGGATGGCCTGCCGCCGAAGAAGCTGGATGCGCTGGCCCTGGAACGGCTGAAGCAGCACCGCTGGCCCGGCAACGTGCGCGAGCTCGAAAATCTCGCCCGGCGCCTCGCCGCGCTCTATCCGCAGGACGTGATCACGGCCTCCGTCATCGATGGCGAGCTCGCGCCGCCCTCGGTCAGCCCGGGTGCCGCGGTCCAGCAGGGCGTCGACAATCTCGGCGGCGCGGTGGAAGCGTATCTGTCCTCGCACTTCCAGGGCTTTCCGAACGGCGTGCCGCCGCCGGGCCTCTATCACCGCATCCTCAAGGAGATCGAGGTGCCGCTGCTCACGGCCGCGCTCGCGGCGACCCGCGGCAACCAGATCCGCGCGGCGGACCTGCTCGGCCTCAATCGCAACACGCTGCGGAAGAAGATCCGGGATCTCGACATCCAGGTCTATCGGAGCGGGGGCTAGGTTTCCGGGACGGTGGCTCAGCTCCCCCTACCAAAGCGGAGCTGAGCCTGTCCGGATCGCGCTGGCCTTGATGGCTGACGCGGTGAGCAGAAGTCCGAATCGGACCGAATTGTTCCGCTGGAATATTCAAATCGGTCATTCGACCGCGGGGCGGGGTCGCGCCTATCTGACCAGTCGGGCTGATGTCGGCAGAATGGCCACGTGAGCCGGTGGCTTAATGCCGGGGCCGTTGACCAGCAGGTCAGAAGCCACGATCAGCAGCAACACGGCCGAGACCATCAGCGCGAGAAAGAATCTGTCCATCCCGGGTCAAGCCGGAATGGCGGGATCCCGTTCCGCTGGCCCGGCATGCCCTGTGGATGCGCCGGTCCGTCGCGGCGGGGACGCCGCGGAATTGTCGCAATTCGGCAACAATGTGGTACGAATACATCAGTATCCGCCGCCGCCGCGGACCCCTGTTTTCAGCACCCATTGCCGGAATGACCAGCGCAGACACCTCGGCCGCATCCTTTGACACGGCCCCAGCTGAAGAGCCCCGACGCTGGTCGCCGCGACGCTGGCTGGCGCCCTTTGCCGTGGCGCTGGCGCTGCTGTCGGGCCTGCTGACCTTCCTGGTCCTGACTGGCCTCACGAGGATCGATCCGACGCCGGAGGTGGTCCGCACGTTCTATCTGATCAATGCGGGCACGATCCTGCTCCTGGTCGGGATCATCGTCCGCGAGCTCTGGCAGCTCATCCTGGCGCGCCGGCGGGGCAGGGCGGCGGCACGTCTCCATGTCCAGATCGTCAGCCTGTTCTCGATCGTGGCGGTGCTGCCGGCCGTGCTGGTTTCCGTCGTCGCCAACGTCACCCTCGAGCGCGGCCTCGACCGGTTGTTCTCCGGCCCGACCAAGGAGGTCATCCAGAACTCGCTGAACATCGCCCGGGCCTATATGCAGGACCATGCGCAGCTGATCCGCGGCGACATTCTCGGCATGGCCAACGATATCGCGCACGCCCGGCCGCTCTACGACCAGGATCGGCGGTCATTTCGCGAGATGCTGACGGCCAGTGCCAGCTCCCGCAATCTGCCGGGCGCGATGATCATCGACAAGAACACCAACATCCTGGAATCCGCCGACACCGGCATGCGGCTGGCCTATTCGCCGCCGGCGCCGGACTTCCTCAGCAACGTCAACGAGTCCGAGCCCGAGATCGCGGTGCTGCCGGATGCGAGCTTCGTCGCGGCGGTGATCCGCTTGCGCGCCTTCAGCGACACCTTTCTCTATGTCGCACGGCCGCTCGATCCGAATGTGGTCAACCAGCTCAAGCAGACCGAGGTGAGCGTCGCCGAATATGCCCAGATCGAGTCGCGGCGGCTCGGCATCCAGGTCGCCTTCGCGCTGATGTTCGCGGTGATCGCGCTGACCATCCTGATGGCTTCGGTGCTGATCGGGCTGAACTTCGCCAACTCGCTGGTATCGCCGATCCGGCGGCTGATGAACGCGGCCCACACCGTCTCGACCGGCGACCTTCACGTGAAGGTGCCGGTGCACCAGTCGGAGGGCGATCTCGCCCAGCTCGGCGAGACCTTCAACAAGATGACGCAGGAACTGCGCAGCCAGCGCGATGAGCTCGTCAACGCCAGCGATCTCATCGACAGCCGCCGCCGCTTCATCGAAGCGGTGCTGTCCTCGGCGAGCGCCGGCATCATCGGCGTCGATAATTCGGGCAGCGTCGGCATC
Source organism: Bradyrhizobium sp. CCBAU 11386 (assembly GCF_028128955.1). Classification (NCBI taxonomy): domain Bacteria; kingdom Pseudomonadati; phylum Pseudomonadota; class Alphaproteobacteria; order Hyphomicrobiales; family Nitrobacteraceae; genus Bradyrhizobium; species Bradyrhizobium sp. CCBAU 11386. The sequence goes on along the minus strand of NZ_LBKA01000242.1, from coordinate 4,595 downwards.
CTCAACCGCTCCGCCGAGAAGCTGATCGGGCACTCCGAAGCGGAGACGCTCGGCCATGCGCTCTCCGACGTCCTGCCGGAGCTCGACGAGATGATGAAGACGGCGCGGGAAGGCACCCAGCGCCTGGTGCAGGGCCAGATCACGATCACGCGCGACGGACAGGAGCGCAACCTCTCGGTCCGCGTCAGCGCCGAGAAGAACCAGCCGCACGACAGCTACATCATCACGCTCGACGACATCACCGAGCTGGTGTCGGCACAGCGCACCTCGGCCTGGGGCGACGTGGCGCGCCGCATCGCCCATGAGATCAAGAACCCGCTGACGCCGATCCAGCTCTCGGCCGAGCGCATCCGTCGCAAGTTCGGCAAGGACATCACCGAGGCCAAGGACAAGCAGATCTTCGAGCAGTGCACCGACACCATCGTGCGTCAGGTCGACGACATCAGGCGCATGGTCGACGAATTCTCGCGCTTTGCGCGGATGCCGAAACCGGTGATGGAGGGCGAGGACGTCGCCGACACCGTGCGGCAGGCGGTGTTCCTGATGAAGGTCGCCCATCCCGAGCTCGATATCGAGGCCGAGTTCAGGGAGGATCCGCTGCGCGCCCAGTTCGACCGGCGGCTGATCTCGCAGGCGGTCACCAACATCGTCAAGAACGCCACCGAGGCGATCGAGCAGGTCCCGCCGGAAGAGCTCGGCAAGGAAAACGGCAAGGGCCGCATCGACGTCGTGGTGTCGCGCGAGGGCGAGGACGTGCTGATCGACGTCATCGACAATGGCATCGGCCTGCCAAAGGTCGCGCGCTCGCGGCTGCTCGAGCCGTATGTGACGACGCGGGCCAAGGGCACCGGACTTGGCCTTGCGATCGTCGGCCGCGTGCTTGAAGACCATGGCGGGCGCATCGAGCTGAAGGACGCCTCCGACTTCCGTGAGGGCCAGCGCGGCGCCTGGATGCGGATGCGCTTTGCGATCTCCGGCGCGCCCGCGAAGGCCGAGGGGAGCGAGCAGTCGCCGGCCGCCAGGAACACGACCGAGCAAACGACCGCGGAATCGATCAAGGAAGCGGAAATCGCCAAGGAATCCACCAAGGACACGGAAACAAAAGGGCCGGCTGCCGAAACCAAAGAGCCGGCTGAAATGACCAATGATTCAACGAAGATCAAAGCCTCAACAGGCAGCTGACAAGACAGGCGCGACCCATGGCAAGTGAAATTCTGATTGTCGATGATGAGGCCGATATTCGGGATCTCGTTGCGGGCATCCTCGAGGACGAGGGGTTCGTCACCCGGACCGCACGCGACAGCGACTCGGCATTGGCCGAAATCGCCAACCGCAGGCCGCATCTGGTGTTCCTCGACATCTGGCTCCAGGGCTCCAAGCTCGACGGCTTGCAGCTGCTGGAGCAGGTCAAGAAGGACAATGCCGATCTGCCGGTCGTGATGATCTCCGGCCACGGCAACATCGAGACCGCGGTCGCCGCGATCAAGCGCGGCGCCTACGACTTCATCGAGAAGCCGTTCAAGGCGGACCGGCTGATCCTGGTCGCCACCAGGGCGCTGGAGAACTCGCGGCTCAAACGCGAGGTCAAGGAGCTGAAGCAGCTCGCGCCGAGCGCAAGCTCGCTGGTCGGCCGCTCGCCCAGTATGAACCAGCTGCGCCAGACCATCGAGCGCGCGGCCAAGGCCAACAGCCGCATCCTGATCGTCGGTCCCGCCGGCGCCGGCAAGGAGCTGACTGCGCGCACGCTGCACACGGCCTCGGGCCGTGCCGACGGTCCCTTCGTCGTCATCAACGCCGCCGCGATCACGCCCGAGCGCATGGAGCACGAGCTGTTCGGCGTCGAGCAGTCCAATGGCGAGCAGCCGCGCAAGCCCGGCGCGCTCGAGGAAGCGCATGGCGGCACGCTGTTCATCGACGAGATCGCGGACATGCCGCGCGAGACCCAGAACAAGATCCTGCGCGTGCTGGTCGAGCAGTCGTTCCAGCGCGTCGGCGGCAACGGCAAGGTGCAGGTCGACGTGCGCATCATCTCCTCGACCGCGCGCAACCTGGAAGAGGAGATCGCGGCCGGCCATTTCCGCGAGGACCTCTATCATCGCCTCTCGGTGGTGCCGATCCGCGTGCCCGCGCTGTCGGAGCGGCGCGAGGATATTCCGGAACTGATCGACTACTTCATGGAGCAGATCTCGGCCGGCAGCGGCCTGCCCAAGCGGCAGATCGGGCAGGACGCGATGGCGGTGCTGCAATCGCATGTCTGGCCAGGCAACGTGCGCCAGCTTCGCAACAACGTTGAGAGAGTCATGATTCTGGCCGCAGGCGGACCGGAGGTGATCATCACCGCCGACATGTTGCCGCAGGACGTCGGCTCCATGGTGCCGGCGATGCCGACCAGCAACAATGGCGAGCACATCATGGGCCTGCCGCTGCGCGAAGCGCGCGAAGTGTTCGAGCGCGACTATTTGATTGCTCAGATCAGTCGTTTTTCAGGAAATATTTCTCGTACGGCCGAGTTCGTTGGCATGGAACGCTCGGCACTGCATCGGAAGCTGAAGGCGCTCGGCGTCGGCTGACGCTGCGACGTTGCGTTTACGCCTCAGGGATAAGCGAGGAAAATCATCGATTTCCGTAGTTTTTCGGGGCAATACGGCGTGGCCTGCCGCGTGAAGCGGCTTGCCTAATAACCCGACCTGTCCTCTAATCGAACCGCTGTTCCTCCGAGGGGGATCTCATGAGGAACGGCAACCGGACGAGGCCCCGAGTTTCACCAAGAGGGCCGCAACCGGTGCAATAAAAAGAAACTCAAAGCGAGAAAAAAACAATGGCGGCAGACCGCGCACAAAACCTACAGGACACCTTCCTTAATCACGTTCGCAAAACCAAGACGCCACTGACGATCTTTCTGGTCAACGGAGTGAAGCTCCAGGGCATCGTGACCTGGTTCGACAATTTCTGTTTGCTGCTTCGGCGCGACGGACACTCGCAGCTTGTCTACAAGCATGCGATCTCGACCATCATGCCGGGCGCTCCGATCCAGCTGTTCGAAGGCGGCGAGGATCAGCCGGCTTGAGAGTGATCTGATTGGAACCCCGGAATTTCGACGGGGACGCCGACCGTCCGCGGTCGGCAGGGGCTAAGCAAACGGGGCGGGTGCTCGTCATCGGCCCCTACTTGCGTGTGCGCGCGGGCGGTGCCGACGCGCAATCGGAAAGTCATGTCGTGCGAGACGCCGAGGCCCGGCTCGACGAAGCCGCCGGCCTCGCGCGCGCGATCGATCTCGTCATTGCCGACGCCATCATCGCGCCGATCAGCCAGATCCGTCCCGCCACCTATATCGGCAAGGGCAAGGTCGAGGAGATCGCCGCGCTGGCCAAGAGCCTCGACGTCGAACTCGTGGTGATGGATTGCGCGCTGGCGCCGATCCAGCAGCGCAATCTCGAGAAGGAGCTGCACGCCAAGGTGCTCGACCGCACCGGCCTGATCCTCGAAATCTTCGGCCGCCGCGCCAAGACCAAGGAAGGCTCGCTCCAGGTCGAGCTCGCGCATCTCAACTATCAGCGCTCGCGCCTCGTGCGATCCTGGACCCATCTGGAACGCCAGCGCGGCGGTTTCGGCTTCATGGGTGGTCCCGGCGAGACGCAGATCGAGGCCGACCGCCGCCTGATCCAGGAGCGCATCTCCAAGCTCGAGAGCGAACTGAAGAAGGTGCAGGCGACGCGGCGCCTGCATCGCGCCGGACGCCAGCGCGTGCCGTATCGCGTCGTCGCATTGGTCGGCTACACCAATGCCGGCAAGTCGACGCTGTTCAACCGCCTGACGCGCGCCGACGTGCAGGCGGCCGACATGCTGTTTGCCACGCTCGATCCGACCCTGCGCGCGCTCAACCTGCCGCATGGCGGCAAGGCGATGCTGTCCGACACCGTCGGCTTCATCTCCAATCTGCCGACGCAGCTCGTCGCGGCCTTCCGCGCCACGCTGGAGGAGGTGCTGGAGGCCGACGTCATCCTGCATGTCCGCGACATCTCGCATGAGGACGCCGAGGCGCAGCAGAGCGACGTCGACGCCGTGCTGCGCCAGCTCGGCATCAACCCCGACGATTCCGGCCGCATCATCGAGGTCTGGAACAAGATCGACCGTTACGACGCCGAGCAGCGCGAAGAGCTTTTGAACATCGCCGCGCGCAGGCCGGAGGATCATCCGGCGATGCTGGTCTCCGCCGTGTCAGGCGAGGGGGTCGACGCACTGCTCGCCGCGATCGAGGAACGGCTTGCGGCCAAACGCACCACGCTCGATCTCTCCATCGACGCCGCCGACGGCGCCGGCATCAGCTGGCTGCATCGGAATTCCGAGGTGCTGACGAAGGAGCTGCACGACGGCCGTTTCGACATGACTGTGCGCGTGGACGAGACCAAGCGCGATATCGTGGTGAACCGGTTCGACGCGGTGCCGCATCACGCCGCGTAATAGGTGTCGTCCCGGCGATTGAGTTGGGCCAGCTGCGGCCTCAAGCAAAACTGTCGTCCCGGACAAGCGCAAGCGCAGATCTACCGTCTTGTCTGTCAAGGGGGCCGATCGGCTGTAAGTGTGCGGCATCGTGC
>NZ_LBKA01000241.1:0-109395 GCF_028128955.1 Bradyrhizobium sp. CCBAU 11386 | reverse complement strand
GAGGCCGGGCTAGCCGCTGCTTTCCTCGGCCAGCCCGAGAAACCGCCGGATCGCACCCAACACCTCTTGCGGCTTGTCATGCTGCAGCCAGTGCCCCGCGCCGGCGATCGTCTCGACACGCGCCTGCGCGAAGTAGCGCTCCAGGCCTGCCGCTCTGGACCCGCCGAGAAAGCTTTCGCCGGCATTCAGCAGCAGTGTCGGGCAGGCGATGCGTGACCAGAGTTCGACGTGATCGTCCGGCCAGAGCCGGTGCGGCGCGGAGGCGCGCTGGTAGGGATCGAACTTCCAGCTATAGGTACCGTCCTCGTTCTGCCGCGCGCCGTGCGTCGCCAGATGCAGCGCGAGGTCGCGGGACAGCCGCTTGTTGTGAAGCACCATCTGCGCGGCGGCATCCTCGAGGGTCGAATAGCGGCGCGGCGTGCGGTCGTGCAGCTTGTCGAGCTGGCCGACCCATTTGCCGATGCGCTCATGCGCCGGCGGCTTCGGTGCATCCGGCAGCATGGTCACGCCGTCGAGCACGACCAGCTTCGTAACCTGCTCGGGGAATGACCCCGAAAAGATCAGGCTCACCATGCCGCCCATCGAATGGCCGATGAGAGTCACTTGAGGCGCTGCGACGCTGCGGACGAGCTGGGCGAGATCGTACACATATTCCGTCAGCGCGTAGCTGCCGCCCTTGGTCCAGTCGGAATCGCCGTGACCGCGCAGGTCGGGCGCCAGCACGTGAAAATGCGGTTGCAGCGATCTGGCGATGACGTCCCAGCTGCGGCAATGATCGCGGCCGCCATGGACCAGGATGAGGGGCGGCGCGCCCTCGTTGCCCCAATCGGCATAATGCAGCCGCAGGCCGTGCGACTCGTAGAAACGGCTTTGCGGGGCACTAGCCATTTGCCGGCCGCCGCGCCAGCGCGAGCGAGAGACCGAGGCCCGCGATGAAGACGCCGGAGCCCTGGGTGAGACGCCGCATCAGATGCGGCCGCCCGATCAGTTGCGTGCGCGTCGCGGAGGCCATCAGCACCACGACGACATCGGCGAGCGTGTTCAGCGTCACCGAGATCGCGCCGAGCACGATGAATTGCAGCGTGGGGTTCGATCCCAGGGGATCGAGGAATTGCGGAATGAAGGCGAGGAAGAAGGCGGCGGTCTTCGGGTTCAGCGCCTCGACCAGCACGCCGTCGCGGAACGCGCGCTTGTCGCCGACGGCTTCGCTCTCCAGCGACAGCGTACGGCCGGCGCTACGAAAAGTCTTGATGCCGAGCCAGACCAGATAGAGTGCGCCGACGAATTTGACGGCGGCAAACAGCTCGGCGCTGGCGAGAATGATGGCAGAGATACCGAGACTGCCCGCCACAACGTGAACCAGCCCGCCCAGCGCCGTGCCCGCGGTCGAGGCAAAGCCGCTGCCGCGCCCCTCGGACAAGGTCCGCGCCGCGACGTAGAAAATGCCGGGACCTGGAATGGCGGCAATGAGACATGCCGCGGCAAGGAACAGCCAGAAATTCGTGTCGGTCATCCCGCTTTCGTAGCGATGCCCGGCGCGATTGCAAGGCCTGTCGTTTAGTCCATCCGGCGGAAGATCACGCTGGCATTCACCCCGCCGAAGCCAAATCCGTTGGAGATGGCGTGCCGCATCTGCATCGGCCGCGCCGCGCCCGAGACGATGTCGATGCCATCCGCGCCGGGATCGGGGTTCTCGAAATTGAGCGTCGGCGGCGCGACCTGGTCGCGCAAGGCGAGCACGGTGAAGATTGCCTCGAGCCCGCCGGCGGCGCCGAGTAGATGGCCGGTCGCTGATTTCGTCGCGCTCACCGCGATGCTGCGGTTACGGCCGAACAGCGCGCCGATCGCGCCAAGCTCGCTTTCGTCACCGGCCGGCGTTGACGTCGCGTGCGCGTTCAAATGCTGCAATTCGCCGGGCGCAAGCCGCGCCTGCCGCAGCGCGATCTCCATGGCGCGGCGCGCGCCGTCGCCATCGGGCGGTCCCGACGTCATGTGGTAGGCATCCGCCGTCGTGCCGTATCCGACGATCTCCGCGATCGGCGTGGCGCCGCGCGCCAGCGCATGCTCGAGCGCCTCGACAACCAGAATGCCGGCGCCTTCGCCCATGACGAAGCCGTCGCGGTCGCGATCGAACGGGCGCGAGGCGCGCCTGGGGTCCTCGTTGAAGGAGCTCGACAGTGCGCGCGCCGCCGCGAAGCCGCCGAGGCTGACGATATCGATGCAGGCCTCGGCGCCGCCGCAGATCGCCACATCGGCCTCGCCGGCGCGGATCATGCGCGCGGCATCGCCGATCGCCTGAACGCTGGCGGCACAGGCAGTGACCGGCGTCCCCAGCGGTCCCCGGTAGCCGTATTTGATCGAGACGTGGCCGGCGGCGAGATTGGCGAGGAACGAGGGGATCGTGAATGGCGAGAGCCGGCGCACGCCGCGCTGCTCGGTGATGCGCACCGCTTCCGCCATCGCCGGAAAGCCGCCGACGCCGGAGGCGATAATGGTCGCGGTCCGCTCCAGCGCGGCCGCGTCCTGCGGCGTCCATTTGGCCTGCGCGACCGCTTCTGCGGTGGCGAGCAGCGCGAACAGGATGAAGCGGTCCATCTTGCGCTGGTCTTTTGGCGCGGCGGCCTGCGCCGGGTCGAAGCCGCCGTCGGCATCATCGGCCTTGTCGGGCACGAGGCCGGCAATGCGTGCGGGCAGCGCCTGCGACCATTCGGGCAGGGGACGCAGCCCGCTTTGACCGGCGAGCAGCCGGCGCCAGGACAGTTCGACACCGCAGGCGAGCGGCGACACTGCGCCCATTCCCGTCACGACGATACGACGCATGTCAGTCTCCAGCCGGCGCAACGGCCGGGTTCATGGCCTTGAGCGAAGCGAGCCGTTTGCGCATCCCGCGGCTGGCGCCCGGCCCCGCGATGACGACCGCATTGTTGAGCGTGATCGGCTGCATGTCGGCGGCATCGACCACGACCGGGTCGAACGGACGACGATCGGCCCGGCTCGCCAGCAGAATGGCTTCGCCCTTCGGCGCGAGATGCCTGTTGCCCCAGGCGAGCAGCGCCGCGACCACGGGGAAGAAATCCCGCGCCTTGTCCGTCAGCACATATTCGTAACGCGGCGGCCGTTCGCTGTAGCGGCGGCGGACGAACATGCCTGACGCGGTGAGATGGGCCAGGCGCCGCGACAGGATGTTCGGCGCGATCCCGAGTTTCTGCGAAAACTCGTCGAAGCGCGTCGCCCCCTGAAACGCATCCCGCAGGATCAAAATGCTCCACCATTCGCCGACCGTCTCCACGGCGCGGCCGACCGGGCATTCCAGGATGGAGGCGGATTTGGGCTGCATGGCGGGAAGGTAGGGGAGTGGCTTGCAAAATGCAAGTGACTTGGAAATGGCCAGGGGCGCTGACAAGCACGCCGCGAGATGGCGCGACGATCCTTTGCGAGATGTGAGGAAGCCGGCAGCTGGACCGCTCTCGTTGCAGACGTTCGTGCGTGTCGCATGGGTCCCGGCTCTGCGCCGCAACGCCAAGGGCGTTGCAGCGCGTCCGGGACACGAGAGTGAGCGGTGGAGATGCACCTTGCTCCGTCATTGCGAGCGCAGCGAAGCAATCCAGAGTCTTGCCGTGGGGACAGACTGGATTGCTTCGCTGCGCTCGCAATGACGGTGGTGGTGCGGTGGCGATGCTATCTCACCAGCGTCGTCCCGGCGAAGGCCGGGACCCATAACCACAGGGAGAGGTTTGACGAAGACTGGTCGTGAAAATGTCGTCGCGCGGTACAAATAGCCCGTGCTTGCCGATGGATCGCGCGGTATGGGACCCGGCCCCCCGTGCGCAATTGCGCACTAGGCCGGGACGACATCGAGAATGTTGCGGCAGTGCGCCGAAACGCGAGACCTAATGCGACCGCGCCAGGCAGAACGCCACGACCTGCTCCAGCGCGCTCTTCATCGGCGAGGACGGGAACAGTGCCAGCGCATCCACCGCCATGGCGCCGTAATGCTGGGCGCGGCTCAGCGTGTCCTCGAGCGCGCGGTGCTTGTTCATCAGCCCGATGGCGTGATCGAGATCGCTGTCGCCGATCTCGCCGCGTTCGAGCGCCTTGATCCAGAAAGCACGCTCGGTGTCGTTGCCGCGGCGGAAGGCGAGCACGACCGGCAGCGTGATCTTGCCCTCGCGGAAATCGTCGCCGGTGTTCTTGCCGAGCTTTGCGCTCTTGCCGCCATAATCGAGCACGTCGTCGACGAGCTGGAAGGCAATGCCGAGATTCATGCCGACCGAGCGGCAGGCGGTCTGCTCCGCCTTGGGGCGGTTCGCGATCACGGGGCCGACCTCGCAGGCGGCGGCGAACAACTCGGCGGTCTTGCCGCGGATCACGGCGAGATATTCGTCCTCGGTGGTCGCGGTGTTCTTGGCAGCCGCAAGCTGCATCACCTCGCCTTCGGCGATGGTGGCGGCGGCCGCCGAAAGAATGTCCAGCGCGCGGAGCGAGCCGACCTCGACCATCATGCGGAACGCCTGACCGAGCAGGAAGTCGCCGACCAGCACGCTCGCCTCGTTGCCCCAGAGCATGCGCGCCGACAGCTTGCCGCGGCGCATCTCGCTCTCGTCCACGACGTCGTCATGGAGCAGGGTGGCGGTGTGCATGAACTCGACGGAGGCCGCGAGCTTGATGTGGCCGTCGCCGGTGTAACCGGCAAGATTGGCCATGGCGAGCGTCAGCATCGGCCGCAGGCGCTTGCCCCCGGAGGAGATCAGATGGTTGGCGACCTCCGGGATCATGGTCACGTCGGAGCCGGTGCGCGACAGGATCGTGGCGTTGACGCGCTCCATGTCTCCGGCGACAAGGGCAACCAGCTCTTCGATCGACGCGCCGGGAGTTTCGAAAGGTACGATGACGGCCACGCCGGTCTCCAATATTTGCCCCGGAAGGGCTATTCTGATGGAAATACAATAGAAACTGGAGGCGGATGCGGCAAGTGCTGCGGAACCATTGACATTTGCCGCTTAACCCCTTTCAGGCAGGAGACCTGCGTTTTGCGTGAACTGGTTCGGACCAACGATATGGTGCTGGTGTCGGCGATCGGCGCGCTGCTCGACGGCGCCAATATCCATCATCTGGTGCTGGACCAGAACATGAGCATCATCGAGGGCTCGCTCGGCATTTTGCCGCGGCGGATCCTGGTCCATGAGGACGACGCCCAGGAGGCCCGGCAGCTCCTGACCGAGGCGGGGCTCAGCCACGAACTGCGCGGCGATGATTGAGGCCGACATCACCGAGGACGCCTTTCTCGGCGGGCAACTACGCCTGAAGCAGAAGCGGTCCGGCCATCGCGCCGGGCATGATGCCATCCTGCTCGCCGCGGCGACGGAGGCGAGAGCGGGCGACCGCGTGGTCGATCTCGGCGCCGGCATCGGCACGGCCGGGCTGGCGCTGGCGCAGCGCGTGGCGGGGATCAGGCTCAGCCTGGTCGAGATCGATCCGGAACTGGCGGAGCTGGCGCGTGCCAACGCGGCGGCGAACGCGATTGTCGCCGAGACGATCGTGCTCGACGTCACGGCCGATGCGCAGGCTTTCGTGGCGCATGGGCTGGTGCCCGACAGCGTCGATCGTGTGCTGATGAACCCGCCCTTCAACGATCCGGTGCGCCATCGTGGCTCGCCGGATCAGGCCCGCCACACCGCGCATGTGGCGACGGAGGAGACGCTGCATGCGTGGGTGCATGCAGCGCGGCGTATCCTGCGATCGAACGGTGTGCTGACATTGATCTGGCGCGCGGATGGAATCGCCGACGTCTTGGCAGCGCTGTCACGCGGCTTCGGCAGCCTGTCGGTCCTGCCGGTTCATGGCGAAGCGGGGCGGCCCGCGATCCGCGTGCTGGTGCGCGCGATCAAAGGCGGCAGGGCGCCGACGCGCCTGTTGCCGGGCCTCATGCTTAACGAAGAGTCAAACGTGCCTAAAAAAGAGGTGAGGGATATTCTGGAGGGGAGGGCGGTGTTGCCGCTGGCGGAGCCGTGACGGCTTACTGCGGCAGCGATTCCGTCTGCTGTTCTTGCGGGGACGTAAAGCGAATCGCCGTGAAAAGCGCACCGATCAGCATCAACAGCAGATAGATCTTCATGACGTTTCCTCCGCTGCTTCATTGCAGCTTCCCAACGGGAAATCTGCAAAACACGTTCCAGGCACTTCCAATGACAGTCGCGTGATAAGAAATGGTTAATCAGGGGTAACGGCATGGCCGAACAATTGAACGATCGTGAGAGTTCCGGCCTGGCCGACAAGCTCATGCAATATCTGCCGGCGCGCTTTCGTCCGGGCACGGCGGTGGTGCCGGTGGTGCGGCTGTCAGGCGTGATCGGCGCGGTGACGCCGCTGCGCCCGGGCATGTCGCTCGCAGGCGTCGCGCGGGTGCTGGAGCGGGCCTTCTCGATGCGGAACGCCAAGGCGGTGGCGCTGGTGATCAATTCGCCCGGCGGCTCGCCGGTGCAGTCGCGCCAGATCTACCTGCGCATCAAGCAGCTCGCGGCGGAGAAGAAGCTGCCGGTGCTGGTGTTTGTCGAGGACGTCGCGGCCTCCGGCGGTTACATGATCGCTTGCGCCGGCGACGAGATCTTCTGCGATCCGTCCTCGATCCTCGGCTCGATCGGCGTGGTCGGCGGCAGTTTTGGTTTCCAGGACGCGATCAGGCGGCTCGGCATCGAGCGGCGGCTCTACACGGCCGGCGCGCACAAGGCGATGCTCGATCCGTTCCTGCCCGAAAACCCCGACGACGTCGCCAAGCTGAAGGCGATCCAGCGCGAGATCCATCAGATCTTCATTTCGCTGGTGAAGGAGAGCCGCGGCGCGCGGCTGAAGGGCGACGACGACACCCTGTTCACCGGTGAATACTGGGCCGGCGAGAGTTCGGTCGGGCTGGGGCTCGCCGACGGCATCGGCGATCTCCGCTCAACTCTTCGTGCCCGCTATGGTGAGAAGGTTCTCACCCCCGTGATCGCGCAGCCGACCGGGCTGCTGTCCGGCCTTTTGGGGCGCAAATCGCCCGGCGCGGGCCAGCTTTCGGCCCTGGAATCAATGGCCGGGCTGCCGGACGAGCTGATCTCGGCGGTCGAAACGCGAGCGATTTGGGCGAAATTCGGGTTCTAGGGCGCGGCCTCCCGCGCCATTTGGTCCCAAGGAGACTTGAAGCCGAGCCAATTGCGGCGCGGCCCGGTCTGCGCAAGAATGTGCGTGGGGGCTGAGCACTAGACAAGGATCGACAGATGCCGCCGTTCGTCGCTTTCGCGGGCGTCCTGGGCGGGCTTGCCGTGGTCCGCTGGGCCTACAAGACCGCTGTCCGGATCAACCAGGAGCTGGAGGAGATGCGCCTCTCACGCGTCGCCGAAGCCGCCCATATGGGGGAAATCCGGACGCTGAAACAGGATCCGGTGACCGGAGCTTATCGGCCGGGTTAGTTGCCGCAGTCGTCATGCCCGGGCTTGTCCCGGGCATCCACGTTCTTCGTGCGGCGACAAGACCGTGGATGCCCGGGACAAGCCCGGCCATGACGGAGTATGGGGCCGCTTTCCGGGCCCCTTCGCCTTGATTCCCATCCCCGCCGTCGATACGGTCCCGCGCGATTCAAAACCCCCCCGCGAGAGCCTGATCTGACGATGGACGCCTCATTGCCCGCCCATATGCGCCCGGAACGCTCGTTCCAGGGCTTCATCCTCGCGCTCCAGCGGTTCTGGGCCGAGCAGGGCTGCGTGATCTTGCAGCCCTACGACATGGAGATGGGCGCGGGTACCTTCCATCCGGCGACCACCCTTCGCGCGCTCGGGCCAAAACCCTGGAACGCGGCCTATGTGCAGCCCTCGCGGCGGCCCAAGGACGGCCGCTACGGCGAGAACCCGAACCGGATGCAGCACTACTACCAGTTCCAGGTGATCATGAAGCCGTCGCCGCCGAACCTTCAGGAGCTGTACCTGAAGTCGCTAGCCGCGATCGGCATCGATTCCGCCGTGCACGACATCCGTTTCGTCGAGGACGACTGGGAGAGCCCGACACTCGGTGCCTGGGGCCTCGGCTGGGAATGCTGGTGCGACGGCATGGAAGTCTCCCAGTTCACCTATTTCCAGCAGGTCGCGGGCTTCGAATGCGCGCCGGTCGCGGGCGAGCTCACCTACGGGCTCGAGCGCCTCGCGATGTATGTGCAGGGCGTCGACCGCGTCTACGACCTCAACTTCAACGGCCGCGACGGCGACGCCAAGGTCACCTATGGCGACGTCTTCCTCCAGGCCGAGCGGGAATATTCGCGGCACAATTTCGAAGTCGCCGACACCGCGATGCTGTTCGAGCAGTTCAAGATGGCGGAAGCCGCCTGCAGGAATTATCTCGACGCGGGCTGGCGCGAGGGAAACCGGAAAGAGCATTTGATGGCGCTGCCCGCCTACGACCAGTGCATCAAGGCGAGCCATGTCTTCAACCTGCTCGATGCGCGCGGCGTGATCTCCGTGACGGAGCGGCAGAGCTACATTCTTCGCGTGCGCGAGCTGGCCAAGGCCTGCGGCGAGGCCTGGATCCATACTGAAGCGGGCGGAGTGGCTTGATGCCCGATCTTTTGCTTGAACTGTTCTCGGAAGAAATCCCCGCGCGCATGCACGCCAAGGCGGCCGACGATCTGCGCCGCATGGTCACCGACAAGCTCGTCGCCGAAGGCCTGGTCTATGAAGGCGCGAAAGCCTTCGCGACGCCGCGCCGCCTCGCGCTCACCGTGCACGGAATCCCTGCGCGCCAGCCCGACCTGAAGACCGAACGCCGCGGACCGAAAATGGGCGCGCCCGATGCGGCCGTGCAGGGTTTTCTGAAAGCGACAGGGTTGAAGTCGCTGGATGAGGCCAAGATCCAGCGCGACCCGAAGGGCGACTTCTACATCGCGCTGATCGAGAAGCCCGGCCGCGACGCGATCGACGTGCTCGCCGAGATTCTGCCGGTGATCATCCGTACCTTCCCCTGGCCGAAGTCGATGCGCTGGGGCGCGCGTTCCGGAAAACCCGGCTCGCTGAACTGGGTGCGTCCGCTGCACGCGATCACCGCGACGTTTGGGCTCGAGACCGAAGAGCCTGATGTCGTGCCGTTCTCGGTGGACGGCATCGAAGCCGGCCAGACCACCTACGGCCATCGCTTCCTCGCACCGGCCGCGATTCAGGTGCGCCGCTTCGAGGACTACGAAGCCAAGCTGCTGGACGCGAAGGTCGTGCTCGATCCGGAGCGCCGCAAGGACGCGATCCTCACCGACGCCAAGCAGCTGGCGTTCGCGCAGGGGTTTGATCTCGTCGAGGACCAGAACCTGCTCGACGAGGTCGCCGGCCTCGTCGAATGGCCGGTCGTGCTGATGGGCTCGTTCGAGCCGGAATTTCTGGCGACGCCCGCGGAAGTGATCCGTGCCACCATCCGCAACAACCAGAAGTGCTTTGTCGTCAGCGACCCCAAGAGCACTGACAAGGCCGGGAAGCTCGCCAACAAGTTCATCCTGGTGGCCAACATCGAGGCGACCGATGGCGGCAAGACCATTATCGCCGGCAACGAGCGCGTCATCCGCGCGCGCCTGTCGGATGCGAAATTCTTCTACGAGACGGACCTGAAGACCAAGCTCGAGGACCGGCTGCCGAAGTTCGAGCAGATCGTGTTTCACGAGAAGCTCGGGACGCAGGCTGCGCGCATCAAGCGCATCGAGCGGCTTGCCGCGGAGGTCGCGCCGCTGGTCGGCGCCGATGTCGGCAAGGCGACGCGCGCTGCGCATCTGGCAAAGGCGGATCTGCTGACTGAAGTCGTCGGCGAATTCCCTGAAGTGCAGGGCCTGATGGGCAAGTACTACGGGCTGGCGCAGGGCGAGGATGCTTCCGTCGCCGCCGCCTGCGAGGAGCATTACAAGCCGCAAGGCCCCGCCGATCGGGTGCCGGCCGATCCGGTCAGCGTTGCGGTGGCGCTCGCGGACAAGCTCGATACGCTGGTCGGGTTCTGGGCGATCGACGAGAAGCCGACGGGCAGCAAGGACCCGTATGCACTGCGAAGAGCTGCGCTCGGTGTGATCCGCCTCGTCGCCGAGAATGCACTTCGTCTCTCGTTATTGAAGGTGGCTGAGTCCGCAATCGCTGGATTGCGTGAAGTTGGTACTCCGTACGCGCTCGTCGATCACTACAAGGTTCCGAGTGATCTCCTGGCCTTCTTCGCCGACCGCCTGAAGGTCCAGCTCCGCGAGCAGGGCGCGCGGCACGATCTCGTCGATGCCGTGTTCGCGCTCGGCGGCCAGGACGATCTCCTGATGATCGTCCGCCGCGTCGAGGCGCTCGGCAAGTTCCTCGAATCGGACGACGGCAAGAACCTGCTCGCCGGCACCAAGCGCGCCGGCAACATCCTCTCGATCGAGGAGAAGAAGGACAAGCGCACGTTCGACGGTGCGCCGGATGCTGCGCTCTATGGCCTCGGCGAGGAGAAGGCGCTGGCCAAGGCGATCGGCGAGGTGCAGGCGGAAGCAAGTGCTGCCGTCGCCAAGGAGGACTTTGCCGCCGCGATGAGTGCGATGGCGAAGCTGCGCCCGCCGGTGGATGCGTTCTTCGACAAGGTCCGCGTCAACGACGACGATCCGAAAGTGCGCGAGAATCGCCTGAAGCTGCTCAACGAGATCCGCAGCGCCACGCGCGCGGTCGCGGATTTTTCGAAGATCCAGGATTGAGGCGCGGCCGCGCGGCAAACACCACTGTCATTCCGGGGCGCGCGACCTGTCCGCCGAAGAGCGAAGGCGGAAGCGCGAGCCCGGAATCCATTCATCGTCACGCTCTGCGGCCCCATGGATTCCGGGCCCACGCCTTTGGCGTGTCCCGGAATGACGACTACTGCTGAAGATGAAAAAGCCCCACCCGGTGGGGGGAGACCGGGCGGGGCCTGATGTCCGCTACTCAGCTCTACGCGTCAGCCTGATTTGACGCGCCGGACATCGAGTTGTGCAGAGCGTTTTCGAGCGAAGTGGATACCGGGTCGCACAAGGAAAACGCGTCCAAACAAGAGTCTAGTCCAGCACCTCGACGATGCGCCGCGAGCGCGGCTCGACCAGCACGGTCTCGCCGTTCACGACGGTGTAGCGATAGGTGGTGGCGCCGAAACGTTGCGGCACGTCATAATAGGTCACGCCGGCCTCGGGTAAGGTGGCTCCGACCACCACGCGATCCGGAATGCGGAAGGCCGGCACACGTTGTTCGACGACATAGTCGCGGAAGGCTGGCCGCTGTTCGACCGCAATCGTCGGGCCGCCGTCGACCACGACGGGCGCGCGTCCAACCGTAATGCCTGTTTGCGCCTGTGCCGAGATCGGCGCACCGAGCGCGACGCCAAGCGCGGCGAGAGCGAGAATCCTGTTCCGCATGGGCAACTCCTTCGACATGATTTTAGCCGGCGCCAGTGGCGCGACCGGTTGCCAATGCTGCGACGCGCGCGATGTTCCGGAAAATGCCTTGCCGCATTCGCGGCATTTTTGGGCAGTTTTCGCGAAGCCCGGAACTCGTGCGCCCCCTAGTGCGTCTCTACCCGCGGAACCGGGTCCGCTATGATCCGCCCGCGATTCGCCCCACCTCCACGGAAAGATAATTCATGCACATCACCGTCGCCCACATTTCGCCGATCCTGTCGTTGATTGCGGGCGTGCTCATCCTGATCATGCCGCGGCTTCTCAACCTCATCGTCGCGATCTTTCTCATCATAAATGGTGCGATTGGGCTCGGATTGTTGAAGTGGCTCCATCTCTAGGCCTTCATTTTCCGGAACTCTTCGACTTGCGCGGGCCTGTCCAAAGTGGTGTAAGGCGCGCGATTTCCCATTCCTCTCGCAGGTTGTGTGCAAGCTATGGCCAAAGCCGCCTCGAAGCCTAAGAAAATCCCAGCGAAATCAAAGTCCTCCGCCAAGGCGAAAGCCGCGCCGGCGGCCCGCAAGGCGCTTCCCAAGAGCGCCCCGAAGCCAGTTGCCAAGCCCGTGGCCAAGCCGGCTGCGAAGCCCGCCGCCAAGTCTGTCGTAAAGGCTGTCTCAAAGGCTGCAACCAAGCCGGTTGCGCCGAAGCTCGCCGCCAAGGTCGCTCTGAAGCCGGCACCGAGCAAGGCCGCGCCAGCTGCAGCCAAGGCCGGCAAATGGGTGTTCACGTTCGGCGACGGCAAGGCCGAGGGCCGGACGGAGATGCGCGACCTGCTCGGCGGCAAGGGCGCCAACCTCGCCGAGATGGCCAATCTCGGCCTGCCGGTGCCTCCCGGTTTCACCATCCCGACCTCGGTCTGCACCTACTTCTACGCACACGGCAAGACCTACCCGAAGGAGTTGCAGTCGCAGGTTGAGAAGGCGCTTGACCATGTCGGCAAGTTGACCGGCAAGGTGTTCGGCGACACCAAGAACCCGCTGCTCGTCTCCGTGCGCTCCGGCGCACGCGCCTCGATGCCGGGCATGATGGACACCGTGCTCAATCTCGGCCTCAACGACGAGACCGTGGAAGCGCTCTCGGAACTGTCCGGCGACCGCCGCTTCGCCTACGACAGCTATCGCCGCTTCATCACCATGTATTCCGACGTGGTGCTCGGTTTCGAGCATCATCACTTCGAGGAAATCCTCGACACCTTCAAGGACAGCCAGGGCTACACGCTCGACACCGACCTGTCGGCGGAGGACTGGGTCGAGCTGGTCGGCAAGTACAAGGACGCGGTCGCCCGCGAGACCGGGAAGGACTTCCCGCAGGATCCGCACGACCAGCTCTGGGGCGCGATCGGTGCTGTGTTTTCATCCTGGATGAACGCACGCGCGGTGACCTACCGCAAGCTGCACGACATTCCGGAATCCTGGGGCACCGCGGTCAACGTGCAGGCCATGGTGTTCGGCAACATGGGCGATACGTCGGCGACCGGCGTCGCCTTCACGCGCAACCCCTCGACCGGCGAGAGCAAGCTCTACGGCGAGTTCCTGATCAACGCGCAAGGCGAGGACGTGGTGGCGGGCATCCGCACGCCGCAGGACATCACCGAGGAAGCGCGGAAAGAGTCGGGCTCCGACAAGGCGTCGATGGAAGCGGCGATGCCGGAGGCCTTCAAGGAACTGACGCGGATCTACACGCTGCTCGAGAAGCACTACCGCGACATGCAGGACATGGAGTTCACGGTCGAGCAGGGCAAGCTGTGGATGCTCCAGACCCGCGGCGGCAAGCGCACCGCCAAGGCGGCGCTGCGCATCGCGGTCGAGCTCGCCAATGAGGGCCTGATCACCAAGAAGGAAGCGGTGATGCGGATCGATCCCGCTTCGCTCGACCAGCTGCTGCATCCGGCCATCGATCCCGGCGCCAAGCGCGATGTGATTGCGACCGGCCTGCCGGCATCCCCGGGTGCTGCCTCCGGCGAGATCGTGTTCTCCTCGGACGAAGCGGCCAAGCTTCAGGCCGACGGGCGCAAGGTGATTCTGGTCCGCATCGAGACCAGCCCGGAAGACATCCACGGCATGCACGCCGCCGAAGGCATCCTCACCACACGCGGCGGCATGACCTCGCACGCGGCGGTCGTCGCACGCGGCATGGGCAAGCCCTGCGTCTCCGGTTGCGGCACCATCCGCGTCGACTACGGCCGCGGCACCATGAGCATCGGCTCGCGCACCTTCAAGACCGGCGACGTCATCACCATCGACGGCTCGCTCGGTCAGGTGCTCGCCGGCCGCATGCCGATGATCGAGCCGGAGCTGTCCGGCGAGTTCGGCACGCTGATGAAGTGGGCCGACCAGGTCCGCAAGATCGGCGTCCGCGTCAATGGCGATACGCCGGAAGACGCCCGCACCGCGATCAAGTTCGGCGCGGAAGGCATCGGCCTGTGCCGCACCGAGCACATGTTCTTCGAGGAGACGCGCATCCGCACGGTGCGCGAGATGATCCTCTCGGAGGACGAGCAGTCGCGCCGCGCCGCGCTCGCCAAGCTGTTGCCGATGCAGCGTGCCGACTTCGTCGAGCTGTTCGAGATCATGAAGGGCCTGCCCGTCACGATCCGGCTTTTGGATCCTCCCCTCCATGAATTCCTGCCGCACACCCACGCCGAGGTCGAGGAAGTGGCGCGCGCCATGAACACCGACCCGCGGCGCCTGGCCGACCGCGCGCGCGAGCTGTCGGAGTTCAACCCGATGCTCGGCTTCCGCGGCTGCCGTATCGCGATCGCCTACCCTGAGATCGCAGAGATGCAGGCGCGCGCGATCTTCGAGGCTGCGGTCGAGGCCGAGAAGCGCACCGGCAAGGCCGTGGGCCTCGAGGTGATGGTGCCGCTGATCGCCACCAAGATGGAGCTCGACCTCGTCAAGGCGCGCATCGACGCCACCGCACAGGCCGTGATGCGCGACACCAACACCAAGCTCGCCTATCAGGTCGGCACCATGATCGAGCTGCCGCGCGCCTGTCTGCTCGCGGCCGAGATCGCGGAGAGCGCCGAGTTCTTCTCGTTCGGCACCAACGATCTGACGCAGACCACCTACGGCATCAGCCGCGACGATGCCGCAAGCTTCCTCGGCACCTACGTGTCCAAGGGCATCCTTCCGATCGATCCCTTCGTCGCGCTCGATCAGGAAGGCGTCGGCGAGCTGGTCAAGATCGGCGTCGCGCGCGGCCGCAAGACACGGCCCTCGCTCAAGGTCGGCATCTGCGGCGAGCACGGCGGCGATCCCGCGTCCGTCGCCTTCTGCCACAATATCGGCCTCGACTACGTCTCCTGCTCGCCCTACCGCGTGCCGATCGCCCGCCTCGCCGCGGCGCAAGCCGCGCTCGGCAAGGCGGTCGCGAGCCAGGCGTAAGGCGGAGCGCAGGATTGAGTTGAGAGAGGCGGGGCTTTGGCCCCGCCTCTTTCATTTTGAGCGGCACTCTCGCGACATCGTCATTGCGAGCGCAGCGAAGCAATCCAGAATCCCTCCGCGGCGGCAGTCTGGATTGCTTCGCTGCGCTCGCAATGACGAGTCTGTTGCAACAGTGGGAACTCATCACGCGTCCCGTAATGATACGTGCGCGCAAGAGTTCCTTCACCATTCGCGTTGACCCGATGTTTACCGCTTTACGTGGGGCGGCATTTACCAATGCGCATCATTGCCCCGTGAAAACACTTGCGATCGCTTGAGTGTGCCCAGCGCGCAACGCCGATTAACGCCCCGGCAACCTAAATTGGATACTTACGAGAAAGATCGAATTGCACGGATGTACTGCGGTTCGATTTTTCGGGCGTAAGCGTAGCGTGAGCGTATCGATGTCAGTGTTGCGTAACCATCCGAAGGGCGCGCGGTTCGCGTCCTTCGGCATCGGTCTCTGCATCTTCGCATTGATGCCGAGAGAGACCGGCTATCAGGATATTGCCTCGCTGCTGGCGCGTCAGCCCGGCGTCGCCGAGCGTTGGCAGAAGCAGGTGTATTCCGCGGCGTCCTCGATCCAGCTCGCCACCTACAGCTTTTCCCGCCCCATCGGCACCTCGGTTCCGCAGAGCGCGATGGTTCGCCTCGCAAGCCTCGACGGCCGCGACGTCACCGGCGCGATCAGCCGCAATCCGGCGCTTCAAGCGCCGCCGCGCTACCAGGCCGCCGACTTTCCCAAGGTCGATCGCTCCATGAAGGGCGATCGCCTCGCGATCGTGACACCGACGACGTCTCCCGACGCTGCCGCACCGGCCGCAGCACCCGCGCAGGAAGATCCCGCGACGTCGAACAGCTCGGTGTTTGGCGCCAAGACCGCCGCGTTGCCGCAAGCGATGTCGCCGGAGTCCGCGGCCGCGCTCGACCCCGAGCTCCAGGAAGCGCTTCGCGCGCCGCCGCTGCCGCAATATGCCAATCCGCCGAAGGCCAGCGACCTCGCGCGCTCGTTCGCGGTTCAGCCGCTGGAGGCGCTGAAGCGGGCTACCGCGCCGGCCGCGCCTGCCCGCGATCCCTTCAGCGTCAAGACCTCGAACCTGTTCTTCGGCAGTTCCTCGCTCGGCGGCAATCTCGAGAGCATCGAGAGCTGGCAGCCCGGCGCCGAGCCGCTGATCGTGATGCCCGACCCCGACATGAAGGTGACGGCCTCGCTGTCGCCGCCGACCGAGGAGATCGCCAAGGACATCGAGAGCGGCGAGAGCGTCGCGCCGAAGGGCGAGGTCAACGCCGACAACCAGCGCGCCAGGTCGCCGGCGGAACGGCTCGCGCTCGACGACAAGTCGCGCGCGAAATCCGAGAAGTGCCTGGCCGAAGCCGTCTATTTCGAATCCCGCGGCGAGGCCGTGCGCGGCCAGATAGCCGTCGCGCAGGTGGTGATGAACCGCGTGTTCTCCGGCAAATATCCTGATACGGTGTGCGGAGCGGTCTATCAGAACAAGCACCGCCATCTCGCCTGCCAGTTCACCTTTGCCTGCGACAACAATGCCGACGTGATCCGCGAGCCCGAGATGTGGGAGCGGGCCAAGAAGATCGCGAAGGCGATGCTCGACGGCCAGATCTGGCTGCCCGAGGTCGGCAAGTCCACGCATTACCACGCCTATTGGGTGCGCCCGTCCTGGGTCGCCGAGATGAAGAAGATGTACAAGACCGGCGTGCACACCTTCTATCGCCCGCGCGCCTGGGGCGACGGCAGCGAGGAACCGAGCTGGGGTTCCCCGGCCCAGACCGCCGCGCTCTCCGCCGAACTCGCGCAGCAAGCCAAGAGCTCCGCCGAGATGGGCGCGACCGAGCGGCGGTAGTCATTCCCAGAAGTTCGTCATGCCCGGGCTTGTCCCGGGCATCCACGTTCTTCGCGCTGTGCGGCAACACGTGGATGGCCGGGACAAGCCCGGCCATGACGTCGTGGAGGCATTGGCGCCCCGATCACGCCTCGATATCCAGGGCACAGTCGAAGTTCGGCGCGGAATGCGTCAGTGCGCCGGAGGACGCGTAGTCGACGCCTGTTGCCGCGATCGCGGCGATCGAGTCCAGCGTGACGCCGCCGGATGCTTCCAGTGCGACGCGGCCTTCCGTGATCCTCACCGCCTCGCGCAGCGTCGCAAGGTCCATGTTGTCGAGCAGCACGGCGTCAGCCATCCTCGTGTCCAGCACCTCGCGCAATTGCGCCAGCGTATCGACCTCGATCTCGATCTTGACGAGATGGCCGGCGTGCGCACGCGCGCGCTCCAGCACGGGGCGGATGCCGCCGGCGACCGCGATGTGGTTGTCCTTGATCAGGATCGCATCGTCGAGGCCGAAGCGGTGGTTGAATCCGCCGCCGCAGCGCACCGCGTATTTCTCCAGTGCGCGCAATCCCGGCGTGGTTTTTCGCGTGCAGCAGATCCGCATCCTGGTGCCTTCGGTGCGCGCGACATAGTCCGCCGTCAACGTCGCAACGCCCGACAGCCGGCCGACGAAATTCAGTGCGGTCCGCTCCGCGGTGAGAATGGCGCGAGCGGGGCCCGAGATCGTCAGCACATGCTGTCCTCGGGCCACGCGGGCGGCATCCCGGACATGCGCCCGCAGCTCGATGTCGGGCGACAGCTTTTGCAGCGTCGCCAGCGCCAGCGGCAGGCCGGCGATCACGCCGGACTGGCGCGCGACCAGGATCGCCTGTGCCTTCGTTGCTTCTGGTATCGTTGCCAGCGAGGTGATGTCGCCGGCGCGGCCGAGGTCCTCGTCGAGCGCACGGTGCACGGCTTCATCGATCGCGAGGGGCGAGAGGAAGGCGTCGGGATAGAGCAGGGATGTCGGGGTGATCATAAGGGACTCCATCAGGCGATCACGGGTTGCGCAATGCGCGGCAGCGGACGCTCGCTCAGGCTCTCCGCGGCTTCGTGTGCTGCGGCGAGGGTGGTCATCGTTCTCCGGGCCAGCGCGGGGACATCGGCCGGATGGTCGATGCGGAAATGCGCGCCGCGGCTCTCGCGCCGCATCCAGGCCGCAGCGGCGACGAGCAGGGCTGATGTCGCCATGTTGCGGACAGCCATGCTCGTTGCGTCACGTTCGAGCGCGGCGAAGCTGCGCACGGCCTCCGCAATCCCGTCACTGTGACGGATGACGCCGACATGCGCGCTCATCATCGCGCGCAGCCGCTTCACGGCCGCAGCATCCGGCGTGCCGCCGCGCGGCGTCACCAACGCGTCGGGGAGGTGGGCAGGCGAGGGGATCGCGCGGCTGGCGATGTCGTCGGCGATGCGCGCGGCATAGACCACTGCCTCCAGCAGCGAATTCGAGGCGAGGCGGTTGGCGCCATGCGCACCGGTGGAGGACACCTCGCCGCCGGCCCAGAGCCCGTCGATCGAGCTGCGGCCGTGCGGGTCCACCGCGATGCCGCCCATGTGGTAGTGCGCGGCCGGCGCGATCGGGATGGCCTGCGTGGCGGGATCGATGCCGGCGGCGATGCAGCTCGCATGCACGGTCGGGAATTTGTCGGCGAAACGCGCGCCCAGCGCCTGCCGCGCGTCGAGGAACGCGCCGCGCCCGGCCGCGATCTCGGCGAACACGCCGCGGGCCACGATGTCGCGCGGCGCGAGTTCGGCGAGCGGATGACGCGTCAGCATGAAACGCTCGCCATGGCCGTTGATCAGCGTCGCCCCTTCGCCGCGCAGCGCCTCCGTCGCAAGCGGTGCCGGATCGCGGCCGACCATGATGGCGGTGGGGTGGAATTGCACGAATTCAGGATCGGCGATCACGGCGCCGGCGCGCGCGGCGATCGCGAGGCCCGATCCGCTCGCTTCAAACGGATTGGTGGTGACGGCATAGAGATGGCCGAGGCCGCCGGTCGCGAGCACCACCGCGCGTGAGGCGAGCAGGACCGGCGGGGCGGCAGGATTGCCGGCCGCGCGCAATTGAAGGCCGGCAACAGCGCCGTCTTCCGTCAACAGTGCTTCGGCGACGAAACCTTCGATCAGCCGGATCGACGGCGTCCGGCGCACGGCCTCGCCCAGCGCCGCGATGATCGCTGCGCCCGCGCCGTCGCCGCGCACATGCACGATGCGGCGCGCCGAATGCGCGGCTTCCCGCCCCACCGCGAGCCTGCCTTCGAGATCGCGGTCGAACGGCACGCCATAAGCGAGCAGGTCATGGATGCGCGGCACAGCCTCGCGAGCGATCCCAAGCGCGACTGCTTCGTCGACGAGGCCGCCGCCGACGGCAATCGTGTCCGCGGCATGGGCTTCCGGCGTATCGCCCTCGGCCACCGCCGCGGCGATGCCGCCTTGCGCCCATGCGGACGATGCACCCTGTCCGAGCGGTGCCGCCGAGATCAGCGTCACCGGCCGCGGCGCGAGCTTCAGCGCGCAAAACAGACCGGCAAGGCCGCCGCCGACGATGACGACGTCGTCGGTGGCGCGGGTGAGGTTCGGGATGTTGTTTGTTGTCATGGCTTTCTCCAAGCTCTCAACCGTCGTCCCGGCCTAGCGCGCAATTGCGCGCGGGGGGCCGGGACCCATAACCCCGGCTGTGAGTTGTTGCGGCAAGCTGGAGCTGCCAGCGTGCCAATACCCACGTCCTGTGGTTATGGGTCCCGGATCGGCGCGCGCTTTGGGCGCGCTTGTCCGGGACGACGGTTGTGTGTGTTGCTAGTTCCTCAGATTGATCATCCGCTCGACCGATCGTCGCGCGCGCATCGCGAGCGCGGGATCGATCGTGACCTCCTCGCGCAGCGTCAGCAGGCTCTCCAGAATGTTGGCGAGCGTGATGCGCTTCATGTGCGGGCAGAGATTGCACGGACGCAGCATCTCCACGTCAGGCAGCTCGGCGCGCACATTGTCGGCCATCGAGCATTCCGTGATCATCACCAGCCGCCGCGGCCGCTTTGCGCGCACCCAGTTGATCATGTGCGCGGTCGAGCCGGTGAAGTCGGCCTCCGCCAGAACGTCCGGCGGGCATTCGGGATGGGCGATGATCTGAACGGAGGGATCGGCCTCGCGAAGCCCGCGCAGCTCCGCGCCGGTGAAGCGCTCATGCACCTCGCAGGCGCCCTTCCAGGCGATGATCTTCACGTCGGTCTTCGAGGCCACGTAGGTCGCGAGATAGCGGTCGGGCAGGAAGATCACGCTCGGCGCATTCAGGCTCTCGACCACCTGCACCGCGTTCGACGAGGTGCAGCAGATGTCCACCTCGGCCTTCACCTCCGCCGACGTGTTGACATAGGCGACGACGGGAACGCCGGGAAATTTTTCCCGGAGCAGACGAACGTCGGCGCCGGTGATGCTGGCGGCAAGCGAGCAGCCGGCGCGGGAGTCCGGGATCAGCACCGTCTTGTCCGGGTTGAGCAGTTTCGAGGTCTCCGCCATGAAGTGCACGCCGCACTGGACGATGATTCCGGCCTTCACCTTGGTGGCTTCGACGGCGAGCTGGAGCGAATCGCCGCCGATGTCGGCAACGCAGTGGAAGATCTCCGGGGCCTGGTAGTTGTGCGCGAGGATCACCGCGCCCCGCGCCTGCTTCAGCTCGTTGATCGCCTTGATCGTCGGCGCCATCACCGGCCACTCGATCGGCGGGATCACGTGCTTCACGCGCTCATAGAGAGGCGCGGTGGCGCGCTCGACCTCATCGGTCCATTGCAGCGAGGGCATCGGCAGTGTGGATCCCGGCCGCGCCGGCGCGGCGCGCGGGGAGGTCGTGACCTGGTTGGTGGCTTGGCCCTGCGGCCGGCTCGTGAAGTCGTCAGGGCCGTAAAGTCCAGTAATCGGCATCGAAGCCTCCCGTGCATGGTTATTATACTCAAATTGAGTATATATGGAGCCTGAGAAATCCGGCCGAGAGGCCGGGTCGTATGTCATCAGCACTCCAATATGCTCAATCTGAGTAAATCTAAGATATCACGCATGGCCGGGCGTTGCTAGGCCTCCTCGCACACATTCTCGTCAAGTCGCACTCACTGCGCCGGACCAGGTCTGGTTGAAACGCAATGCTCCCGCGGCAGCCCTTCGTAGAACGCAACCATTTTTGACTTGGGATGTTCATGCACTTGCATTAAACGGGCTGGCCTGTGGCTGCCTATTCCGGATCCGCCAACGAGAACATGAGGAACACCATGTCGACACAAGCGGGCGAGCTCGGACCGGTCTCGCGTTCCTCCACCTGGCGCACGCCGGCCTTCATCATCCTCTGCGGCTGCGCCATCGGCATGCTCGGCTTCGGCCCGCGCTCGGCGCTCGGCTTCTTCGTGCAGCCGATGAGCCATGAGTTCGCCTGGGGCCGTGACGTGTTTGGCCTCGCCATCGCCGTGCAGAACCTGTTGTGGGGATTGGGCCAGCCCCTCGCCGGCGCGGTCGCCGATCGCTTCGGCCTGTTCCGGGTGATGTGCGGCGGCGCGCTGCTCTATGCCGGCGGACTGCTCCTGATGCGCTATTCCTCGACGCCGCTGTCACTGAATCTCGGTGCAGGCGTGATGGTCGGCTTTGGTCTCGCCGGCTGCTCGTTCAACCTGGTGCTGTCGGCGTTCAGCAAGCTGTTGCCGGCCGAGAAGCGCGGCCTCGCGCTCGGCGCCGGCACGGCGGCGGGCTCGTTTGGACAGTTCCTGTTCGCGCCGATCGGCGTCGCGCTGATCGACAATTTCGGCTGGCAGCAGGCGCTCAGCGTGTTCGGCTTCCTGATGCTGCTGATCATTCCGCTGTCGCTGGCGCTCTCGACGCCGCCGGTCGCAAGCACGGCAAACGCGGCGCCAGCGGATGAGCAGACCTTCATGAAGGCGCTCGCGGAAGCCTTTGGCCATCGCTCCTATGTGCTGCTGGTGCTCGGCTTCTTCACCTGCGGCTTCCAGCTTGCCTTCATCACGGTGCATCTGCCGGCGTTCCTGGTCGATCGCGGCATCTCGACGCAAACCGGCGGCTGGGTGATCGCGGCGATCGGTCTTTTCAACATCATCGGCTCGCTCAGCGTCGGTTATCTCCAGAACTCGCTGCCCAAGCGCTACATCCTCTCGACCATCTACTTCACCCGCGCGCTTGCGACGCTGGCCTTCATCTCGTTCCCGATCACGCCGTTCTCGGCGATCGCGTTCGGTGCGATCTCCGGCCTGACCTGGCTGTCGACGGTGCCGCCGACCTCGGCGCTGGTGGCGCTGATGTTCGGCACGCGCTGGCTCGCGACGCTCTATGGCTTCGCCTTCGTCAGCCATCAGGTCGGCGGCTTCCTCGGCGTCTGGCTCGGCGGCATCGTGTTCGAGCGGTTCGGTTCCTACACGCCGATCTGGTGGCTCTCGATTCTGTTCGGCGTGCTGTCCGCACTGATCAATCTTCCGATCGTGGAGAAACCCGTCGAGCGGGCGGTTGCGCAGCCTGCCTGATCGGCTAAACATCCCCTGAAACAAGTCAGGGAGTTCAGCCGTGGCCACATTCAAGGCGATCCGGATCGACAAGGCGGACAAGGGCACCACCGCGCAGCTTACGCAGTTCGACGAAGCCGAGCTGATGGAGGGCGACGTCACCGTCGGCGTCGAATGGTCGACGCTGAACTACAAGGACGGCCTTGCGCTCACCGGCAAGGCGCCGGTGGTGCGCCGGTTCCCGATGATCGCCGGCATCGACTTTGCCGGCACGGTCGAGCAGTCCTCGCATCCGCAGTGGAAGGCGGGCGACAAGGTCGTCTGCACCGGCTGGGGCATGGGCGAGACCCATCTCGGCGCCTACGCCGAGAAGGCACGGGTGAAGGGTGACTGGCTGGTCGCCCTGCCGCAGGGCCTGTCGGCGCGCGACGCCATGGCAATCGGCACTGCCGGTTTTACCGCAATGCTCTCGGTGCTGGCGCTGGAGAAGCACGGCCTGTCGCCGAAGAGCGGTCCCGTGGTGGTGACGGGCGCGGCCGGCGGCGTCGGCTCGGTCGCGACCGCCGTGCTGTCCAAGCTCGGCTATCACGTCATCGCCTCGACCGGCCGCACCTCGGAGGCCGACTACCTCAAGCAGCTCGGCGCCGCCGAGATCATCGACCGCAACGAATTGTCGGCGCCGGCCAAGCCGCTCGCCAAGGAGCGCTGGGCGGGCGGCGTCGACAGCGTCGGCTCGACCACGCTCGCCAACCTCTTGTCGATGACGAAGTACGGCGGCGCGATCGCGGCGTGCGGCCTTGCCGCCGGCATGGACCTGCCGTCTTCCGTCGCGCCTTTCATTTTGCGCGGAGTGTGCCTTCTCGGCATCGATTCCGTGATGTGCCCGATCGAGCCCAGGAAGGCCGCCTGGCAGCGTCTGGCGTCCGATCTGGATCGGTCGAAACTATCTGAAATTACTCACGAAATCCCGCTCGCCGAGGTTTCCGAATGGGGCGCGAAAATCCTGTCCGGCCAGGTCCGCGGCCGGATCGTGGTAAAAATTGTCTAACGGCGTTCAGACTTTACCAACCAAGCTGCTTCAATGTCGCCATGGTTAGTATGGTAAGCAGCGGGTAAAGAGATAAGGCATCGCCCGCGCTGGGGTTGGTTCGGAGTTGAGCATGCTTGCGCGTATTGTGTTGGGGGCTGTCACGGCGGCAGCGACGTTTGCGCCGGCCATTGCTGGAAGCATGAATGCCGACGAGGCGCGCCGCTTCGTCGCCGGCAAGGTGTTCGCTTTCACCTGTTTCGACGGCACCCGCGGCGCAGGCCGCATCCTGGACGACCTCGGCGCCGCCGGCGCCGTGCAGTTCTCGGGTGCAGGCCCGGTCAAGCATCTCCGCCTGCCCGGCAACACGCTCCAGATCCGCGGCCAGAACGTCTGCGCCTCGATCAAGGGAATTCCGTTCGAGCCCTGCTTCAACCTGGAAAAGACCGACGATCGCAGCTTCCGCGGTTCGGTGTCGGGCATGGGCTTCGCCTATTGCGACTTCCACCATCAGGGCGGCAACCAGATGCTGATGGCGCGTGCGGTCGCGCGTCCGCGTTCGCTGCGCTCCTCCGAGCACACCGGGTCGGTCGCCACCTCGAACACCGAAGTCGCCGCGCGCGTCGAGACCCCGCGTGTCGAGAGCGGCCGGCTCGAGCCGGTGAAGTCGGAAGCAAAGTCCGAGCCCGCCAGGAACGAGGGTCCGCTGGAGCTGCGCCGCTCGACCCAGTGAGCGGCTGCGCGGGGCCGTCCGCGCATTTTCTCGTTGAAGACGACCATCGAACACGAAGCCGCCGCGCCGTAGTCATACGGACGGCGGCTTTCATGCGTTGGTAGCTGTTCGCGCCCAGTTTGCGTACGGCCGGGGGGTGCGGCCCTAACCAAGGGTTCAACGATGTCGCTGTACTTCTTCCGCATCAGTACCGGTCGCTATTCCGGCGCCGCCGATCAGCCGTACGAGTTCGAGGATCGCGCAGCCGCGTGGACCGAGATGACCGAGGTCTGCGCCAATCTGCTAGGCGGCATCTCGCGCAGCCTGAAGCCGAACGCCGAGTGGTGCATGGAGCTGCTCGACGAGAACAAGAAGCCGGTCTTTCGCATCAGCCTCGTCGGTGAGGCGGTGAGCTGACACCATCCGCAAATGATGGCGTCGGCGTTAACGAACGCGAAGCATGCAAATCCGCGAAGCTTTATTTAGCTGCGCGTGAAACGTGTGGAAGTCCACAGATTTAAGCCGCGTTTTCAGTACTTCTACCTAAGACGCGAGGGCCCCGCTTAACGTTAATGACCAACCTGCCGGTTAGCCTTTCCGGGATGTTCACGCGCTTCGTCGCGGCAATCCGTATCCCGGGAATAGTTCGATGATGTTCATTCAGAATCTGCGAATTGGCACCAAGCTCGCCATCACCTCGGCACTGACCATCGGGCTCGTCGCGCTGATGATCTTTCTTCAGATGAGCGGTAGCACCGAAGCTCAGAAGCTTGGCACTGCGGCAACGCAACAGCAGACGATCGCGCAGAACGCAGCGGAGGCGAAGGCCTCGGTGCGCGGCATGCAGATCGGCATTCGCGACATCCTGACGTCCAGCTCCCCGGCCGAGGTGCAGAAGGCCGTTACCTATTTCAACGACCGGCAGACGGCGGCCCTGAAATTCTCGGGCGAAATGGCGCGGCTCTCGCATTCGCCCGAAAACCACAAGCGGATCGATCGGCTGACCACGCTGATCGGCAATTTCAGCAAGGGCGAGCAACAGATCGAAGGCATCCGCAAGCAGGAGCTTGCGCTCGACGGGAAGAAGGACGGCGAAGCGGCGGCGCAGCTGGCAAAACTCGTGGCCGAGGTGGACCGCATCCGCAAGGGGACGCTGGCGCCGATCAACGAAGAGATTTCCGAGCTGACCAATCAGATCATCGACTTCGCCAAGGAGAAGAGCGTCGAGGCGCGCGCGGAGGCGGAAGCCGAGGCGGCGTCGGTTGCCCGGACGTCATTCGTCTCCGGCGTCCTGGTCGCGCTGGTCCTGATCGGCGCGTGCATCTTCTCCGTCTTCAGCATCGCACGGCCGATGCGCGCACTCACGGCAGCGATGGAGAAGCTCGCCGGCGGCGACTTTTCCGTGGTGCTGCCAGGCCTCGGCCGCAAGGACGAGGTTGGCGAGGTCGCCGGTGCCGTCGAGAAATTCAAGATCGTGTCCGAGCAGAAGGCGCGCGAGGAAGCGGAGGCCAAGATGCGGCAGGATCAGATCGCGGCCGAACAGCGCAAGGCCGAGATGCGCAGGCTCGCCGACAGCTTCGAAGGTGCCGTCGGCGAGATCGTCGGCACGGTGTCGTCAGCCTCGACCGAGCTCGAGGCGTCCGCCACGACCCTGACCTCGACCGCCGAGCGCACGCAACAGCTCACGACCGTGGTTGCAGCAGCCTCGGAGGAAGCCTCAACCAACGTGCAGTCGGTGGCATCGGCGACCGAGGAGCTGTCGTCTTCAATTACGGAGATCAGCCGGCAGGTGCAGGAATCCGCGCGTGTGGCAAGCGAGGCCGTCGGCCAGGCTCGCACCACGACCGAGCGCGTCAGCGAACTGTCCAAGGCCGCGACGCGGATCGGCGACGTGGTCGAGCTGATCAACACCATCGCGGGTCAGACCAACCTCCTGGCGCTCAACGCCACGATCGAGGCGGCGCGCGCAGGTGAGGCCGGCCGCGGCTTCGCTGTGGTGGCCTCCGAGGTCAAGGCGCTCGCCGAGCAGACCGCGAAGGCGACGGGCGAGATCGGCCAGCAGATCGCCAGCATCCAGACCGCGACCGAGCATTCGGTCGGCGCGATCAGGGACATCAGCGACACCATCGAGAAGCTGTCGGAGATTTCCTCGACCATCGCAGCCGCCGTCGAGGAGCAGGGCGCCGCGACGCAGGAGATCTCCCGCAACGTGCAGCAGGCGGCGGAGGGCACCCACCAGGTGTCATCCAACATCACCGACGTGCAGCGCGGTGCGAGCGAGACCGGTTCGGCGTCCTCGCAAGTGCTGTCCGCTGCGCAGATGTTGTCCGGTGACAGTAATCGTCTGAAGCTCGAGGTCGGCAAGTTCCTCGACACCGTGCGCGCCGCCTGACGGCGGCGCCCTTCAACAGATCTTTCTTGCAGCCGCCGCGCGTGACTGCACGGCGGTTGCGCGCGTTCGTACTTCGACGCGGTGATCGATATACGCAGGGTTAACCTTCCGGAAAAGCGACGCAGTCATGATGCCCGCCTGGCGCTGAACGCGACGATCGAGGCGGCGCGGGCGGGCGAAGCCGGCAAGGGCTTCGCGGTGGTCGCAACCGAAGTGAAGGCGCTCGCCGAGCAGACCGCGAAGGCCACGGGCGAGATCGGCCAGCACATCGGTGCGATCCAGGCCGCGACGGAGGACTCCGTCGGCGCGATCAAGGAGATCGGCGACACCATCGCGCGGATGTCGGAGATCTCGTCGACCATCGCGGCCGCGGTGGAGGAGCAGGGCGCCGCGACGCAGGAGATCTCCCGCAACATCCAGCATGCCGCGCACGGCACCTCCGAAGTCTCGGCGAATATCGGCGACGTCCAGCGCGGCGCCGGCGAGACCGGAGCCGCCTCGGCGCAGGTGCATTCGGCCGCGCAGTCGCTGTCGCAGAAAAGCAACCGGCTGAAGGGCGAGGTCGCGCGCTTCCTGGAATCGGTGCGGGCGGCGTGACGGCGTTGCGTTCGATGTTGCGATGCGTCAACCGTATCGCAACACGAGATATCAGTGCGGCCACAACAGATGGTTGCAGGGACAATAACGACGACGCGGGCG
Source organism: Bradyrhizobium sp. CCBAU 11386 (assembly GCF_028128955.1). Taxonomy (NCBI): domain Bacteria; kingdom Pseudomonadati; phylum Pseudomonadota; class Alphaproteobacteria; order Hyphomicrobiales; family Nitrobacteraceae; genus Bradyrhizobium; species Bradyrhizobium sp. CCBAU 11386. The sequence continues at coordinate 82,334 of NZ_LBKA01000241.1, read as the reverse complement.
GTCGCGTAATTTTACGTAGGTTCCTGTTAACGCCTGTTTGCGATTATTAGGCGCAATCTCACGGGATAAGAACCAGCCAGCATCGATGAACTGACTTCCGCCCTGTCGTCCGTCGCGACGATTGCGGCGCAGGTGATTCACGCGTTGCTGGGTATCATCGGGATTTGTCGTGATGTCGAAGTTGTCGATCGTCTTCAAGCTTCTGGCCGTGCTGTCGGTCCTCGTGCTGTCACTCGCCGGCGTCGGCGTGACCGCGATCGGCACCATGCAGAACATCAATGCGCATACGGTCGAGATCGCGGAGAGCTGGTTGCCGAGCGTGCGCGCGCTCGGTTCGCTTCGCGCCGACATCAATGAGCTGCGCGTCGCGCTCCGTCTGCACCTGATGCAGGAAACCGCCGAAGGCAAGGACGCGGCCGAGAAGCGCCTCGCCTCGCTGCGCGAGCGCATCGAGAAGACCCGCAAGGTGTACGAGCCGCTGATCACCTCCGCCGAAGAGCGTTCGCTCTACGAGCAGTGGACCAAGGCATGGGCCGAGTATCTGAACGGCGTGCAGGACGTGATGGCGCTGTCGCGCAAGAGCGTCGGCCGTTTCCCCACCGAGGCCAACGAGCTGTTGCAGACCAAGGTCGCGAAGATGGCGCAAGCGGCCGACCCGCTGCTTCAGAAGGGCATCGAGCTCAACAACCGCGGCGCCGAGCTGGAAACCAAGCAGGCCGCCGACAGCTACGCCATGATCTTCCGCGTGCTGGTCGGCATCATCGTGTTCTCGGTCGTGATCGCGATCGCCGCCGCCTATTATCTGGTGCGCGACGTCTCGCGTGGCATTGCCTCGATCATCAAGCCGATGCAGTCGCTCGGCGAGGGCGACCTTTCGGCCGAGGTGCCGCATCGCGGCGAGAAGACCGAGATCGGTTCGATGGCGGATGCGCTCCAGATCTTCAAGGAAGCGCTGATCGCCAAGAAGGCCGCCGACGAGGCTGCTGCGGCCGACGCCGAAGCCAAGATCGAGCGCGGCCGCCGTGTCGATGCCATCACCCGCAAGTTCGAAGCCATGATCGGCGAAGTCGTCGGCACCGTCTCCTCGGCCTCGACCGAGCTCGAGGCGTCGGCATCGACGCTGACCAGCACCGCGCGGCGCGGACAGGAGCTCGCGACCGTCGTCGCGGCGGCCTCCGAGGAAGCCTCCACCAACGTCCAGGCCGTGGCCTCCGCCTCGGAGGAGCTGTCGTCCTCCATCACCGAGATCAGCCGCCGCGTGCAGGATTCGGCGCGGATGGCCGCGGAAGCCGTCGAGCAGGCGGCGCGGACCAACGAGCGCGTCAACGCGCTGTCGCAGGCCGCCTCCCGCATCGGCGACGTCGTCGAGCTCATCAACACCATCGCAGGCCAGACCAATTTGCTGGCGCTGAACGCGACCATCGAGGCGGCGCGCGCGGGCGAAGCCGGCCGCGGCTTTGCGGTCGTCGCTTCCGAGGTCAAGGCATTGGCCGAGCAGACCGCGAAGGCGACCGGCGAGATCGGGGCGCAGGTTTCGGGCATCCAGGCTGCAACGCAGGAATCCGTCAGCGCCATCCAGGAGATCGGCGGCACCATCGAGCGGCTGTCCGAAGTGTCCGCGGCGATTGCGGCCGCCGTCGAGGAGCAGGGCGCGGCCACGCAGGAGATCTCGCGCAACGTCCAGCAGGCCTCGGTCGGCACGCAGGAGGTCTCGGCGAACATCACCGACGTGCAGCGCGGTGCGATCGAGACCGGCGAGGCCTCGACCGAAGTGCTGTCGGCGGCGAAATCGCTGGCGACCGACAGCACGCGCCTCAAGGTCGAGGTCGCGCAGTTCCTGGATTCGGTCCGCGCGGCCTAGAAGCGTCGCGTGCTAGTGGTTCACCTCTCCCGTAGGGAGGTCGGATCGCGTCGAAGATGCGATCCGGGTGAGGGGTTACAGTCGCACTGAATGCTGCGGCCCCTCACCCGGATTGCTGCGCAATCCGACCTCTCCCCGCCGGGGAGAGGTGAAGCACCTCGCCCGACGTGTTACGTGCCCGTCTGTGGAGCCGGCGGCGGGGCCTGCCGCCGGAACAGGATGCGCTGGTAGAGCCATCCGATCGCGACCAGCACGACGCCGAGGCACATGAACGACAGCGCGCGGTAGACGCCTGTCAGCGTCGACATGTCGATGACGAAGGCCTTCAGGATCGTCAGCGCGATGACGGCGGCGGACGCAAGTCGCGCGCGTTCCGAGTTGACGAGGATGCCGACGCCGAGCAGCACCACGCCGAAGGCGAGCCAGCCGATCGAGTAGCTATATTGCTCGGCCCCCGTCGTCTCGCCGCTGGACAGGATCGGGCCGTGATAGAAGCGGCGGATCTCCAGCGTGACATAGGCGAGCGCGAACACGAGCGCGCCGCCCGCGATGGTGTTGGCATAGGCCTTGTCGCGATCGCCGACCACCGCATAGGACAGCGACAGCATCAGCACCGCCGGCAGCGCATAGCCGAGCAGCAGCAGGTTGAATACGGCGCCGCCGACGTCGATGCGCCATAGCAGCGGGTTCTCCAGGATCAGCAGGCCGAACACGCTGACGAGCCCGCCGATCGCCGTCAGCACGACCGCGCCGACATTGTGCACGATGCTGCGGCTGCGCAGCCGTAAGCGTTCCAGCCCGATCGCCATGGCGAACGCGATGCAGACCTGCAGCGCGCATTCGAGCAGCGAGGGCGCAGACGTCATCCGGCCGCCAGTCGCAAAGTGCCGGATCTCCATGAAGGCGAGCAGCGCAGTGAACAGGATCGCGGCGGCTTCCACGATGCGCAGCGGCGCGTCGTCGCCGCGGCGGCGCAGGAAGATGCTCGCCGCCCAGAACGACGCCGCAGGCAGGCCGTAGCCCCACAACAGCCAATTGAAGATAGGCGTCGTGCCGACGGCATCGCCGACGATGCGCGGATCGTAGACGATGCGCGCGGTGACGATCGCGGCGAAAATGGCCGCGAGCCGGCGCAGGACCGGGATCGGGCGCTGCAGCGAGATCCAGGCGGTGCCGAGCGACATCAGCGCCAGCGCGATGGTGAGCCAGCCCTTCTCCAGCGCGAAGGTCAGCGCCAGCGCGAGCGCGCCGAGCGTGCCGGTCGCGAACAGCGCAGTTGATATTGCGACGCCGGGCCGGGTCTCGCGCCGGGTGAGGGCTTCGGTCGCGGCACCGAAGGCGGCGGCGAGCAGCACCGCGAGGATCGCGAACGGGATCGAGCGGTCGAGATGGGCGATGCGCGCATAGAGCGCGACGAGGATCGCGATCGGCGTCGCAACCGCCGCCGCCGACCACACCACCGGAATGATCGCCGAGTTCGAACGGCCCTGAGCGAGGAAGCCGGCAATGCCGAAGCCGGCGGCGAAGATCGCGGCCGTCACCAGATGCAGCGTCACCGCGCTGTCGGTCGCGGCCGGTCCGATGCCGGGTATGGGGCCGCCCGGCAGCACCAGCATGTCAGGATTGGCGCGCACCGCCCATTCGGCGAACACGATGAAGACGGTCGCCGCGGCCGCGCCGAGCGCGCCGGTGGCCGCGGGGGCACGCCAGGCGACGAGAAGCGTCGCACCGACCAGAAGCGTGAAGGCGATCAGCGCCAGATCCGCATGCGCGCTCGACAGCACGATCAGCATCGCGCCGAACAGATAGGCGCCGAGCGAGCTCGACGACACCGGCTCGATCTCGCCGTCCTCGATCGTCGGGCCGAACATGAAGCCGCAGACGACGAGCAGCGCGGCGAGCACGAATCCCGCGATCACATGGAAGGCGTGCGGTGCGACCTGCAAGTCGCCCGCGTCGAGACCCGGGAAGATCCACAGCACGGCGAAGACGATCGTGGTCACGGCAAGCCAGCGCCACAGCCGGATACGGGCAAGGCCGAAGCTCGCGGCGGTGACGATCGCAAGATAGATGTAGAGCGCCCAATAGTCCGGCTTGCCGCTGGAGACGAGGAGCGGGGTCACGAACGCGCCGACCACACCGAGACCTGCAAGCGCGGGCCCGTGCAGCAGGGCGGCGGCAAGCGTGCCGAGCGCGACGAGGCCGAGTAGCACGAAGGCGGTCGCGGGCACGAGGAAGCCATAGAGCGCGTAGGCGGCATAGATGGTCGCGAACGCCACGGCCGTGCCGGCCGCGGTGAGGATCGCGGGAATGTTGGCGATCGGCAGCGCCGCGATGTTGGAGATGCTCTCCTTGCGCCGCGACCATTCGCCGGCGCCGAGCAGCGCCAGCGCGAACAGGCCGCCGAGGAACACGCGCACGCCTGGACCGACGAGGCCGGCCTCGATCGAATAGCGCACCATGAAGAAGCCGCCGAGCGCGAGCGCAAGGCCGCCGATCCATACCACCCAGCGCGTGCCGAGCCGTTCCTCGAAGCCGGGCGCCGGCGCAGGCAGCGGAGGCGGTGCATCGGCCCCAGTGTCCGCTTCGAGCGGTGGCGGCGAAGCCGCTTCGGTGACGAGCGGCGGCGGCGCCTCGGCTTCGGGCGCAAGCGGCGGTGGCTCGGCCGGAGTTGTTGCGGGCGCTTCAGCCTGCACCGGTGCGGGCATCTGCGGCGGCGGCTGCACCCGCCGTTGCGCGTAAAACATCTCTTCGAGCGAGCTCAGCCGGCGGCGCAGCTCGGCCGCCTGGCTGGAGGCCTTGATCGCGATCAGGAAGGCGACGATCGCAATGATCAGCGCAAAGACGTCAAACGGGCCGTCGAACATGAAGCCTCCAGGCAACCGGCGGGCAGGGGCCGATCGCGCAAATGTCGTATCTAGCGCCGGGAGCGCATGCGCAAGCCCGGCGCGGGCCGCTCCTGGAGCACGTCGCGGCGGAAGCGGTAGAGCGCCGCCGGCCGTCCGCCGGTCTGTGTCGACATCACGCCGGTCGGTTCGACCAGGGCTTCCGTTTCGACCAGGCGGCGGAAATTCTGCTTGTGCAGGTGCCGGCCGGAGATCGCCTCCACCGTATGCTGCAATTCGGTGAGTGTGAACTCGGCGGGCAAAAGTTCAAATACCACAGGACGATACTTCAGTTTTGCGCGCAGCCGCGCGATCGCGGTGGCGAGGATCCGGCGATGATCGAACCGCATGGAAGTGCCGAGTGCGGGAAGCACCTTGCGCACTAATGCCGCAGGGCGGCCATCGCGCCGCGCCTCCTCAATCAGCCCGGCCTCATAGAGCAGCTCGTAGCGGTCGAGCACGCGCTCCTCGTCCCAGGGCGCACCGTCGAGGCCGAAATAGAACCGCACGCGATCCCTGCGCGGCAATGCGCGCGTCGTCTCCGGCGTCTCCTGTTCCGCCCACGTCGCCAGCGCCGGGATGATGTCGCGGGCGATGATCGCGGGCGGCTCCTCGCGCCAGTCCTCCCAGGGGAGAAAGCGATACCACGGCTCGAAGCTTGCTCCGGTCGCTGCGAGTTCGCCGTCAACAGCGCGGGTGAGTGCGAGATAGCCGATCGACACCATATGCGCGCCGGTGTCGCCGGCCTCCGCATGACGACCGCGATCGCCGAATGTGTAGAGCTGCTCGACATAGCCGAGCCGCAAGCCCGCCTGTTCCTCGACCCAGGCACGCAGGCCGATCTCGAAGGTCCGATGGCTCAGCGCATCGAACGGGCCGAACGGCAGGCCGGCCAGCCCGTCGCTGCCGCGCGCGGTGAGGATCAGCGGCTCATGGTCCTCGATTGCGACGATCGCGGCGGTCAGGCCGATCTCGATCGGCGTCAGCAGCGTCTCGCTCATGCGATGGCAATCGCAGATGTTGCCACGTCATGCCCGGGCTTGACCCGGGCATCCACGTTCTTCGTGCCGCGGGAAAGCTCGTGGATGGCCGGGACATAGGCGAGCGAAGCGACGCCGTCCTTTGGACGGCTATGCCCGGCCATGACGGTGTAGAAGGGCACGAACTTGCCAAGCCCCGACGCCCTATGCGCACTTGTGCTGTGACGCGCAGCTGTCATTCCAGCTCGATCATGAAGGGGCGGCCCTCGACCATCATCGCGCCCGGGCCCATCTCGTCGAGCGCGCGCAGCATGCGGCCCTCGCGTCCCAGTGCGCGGTCGGCGAGGCCGACGATGCGCCGGTTCGGCGATGCGATCGGCGAGGCGGCGCGGATCTTCTTCGCGATCTCGATCTCGTCGCGATGCGGATTGAGGGCGCAGGCGGCGGCGAAGGCGCTCGCGGTGGAGCGGCTGATGCCGGCGTAGCAATGCACCACCAGCGGCGCGCTGCGGTCCCAGCCGCGCACGAAGTTCAGGACCTGGTCGATATGCGTCTCCGATGGGGCGACAAAGCCGTCCATCTCCTCGGTGATGTCGTCCATCGACACCTTGAGATGGTTGGCCGGCAGCACCGACACCGGCCGCGCCACCTGCTCGACATTGGCCATCACGGTCAGCACATGGCTGGCCTTGGTGAGGCGGACGGTTTCGGGAAGCGCGGCGAGGGAACAGACGTGGATCATGGCGGACCTTTTCATTGATTATAGCCGCGGCCGGAGGGTGGGCAAAGCGAAGCCCAAGGCGTCCGTTCATCTATTTTCGTCGTCCCGGACAAGCGCGCCTGAAGCGCGCGCAGATCCGGGACCCATAACCACAGGATTAGGTTTGGCGAAGACCCTTGGTTGTCAGTTTCGCGCGGCAACCGTTCCCTGGGAGTATGGGTCCCGGCCTTCGCCGGGACGACGGCGGAGCGAGGGGCGCCGTCAACCCCCAACAACGCTCACGCAAACACCGCGCCAAACCGCTCCAGGAACTGCTTCTCGGCCCGCGCCGCCGTCCAGGGCGTGAGATAGTCGCGCCGGACGCTGTCGGGCAGGCCGGGATCGCGGCCGAACAGGCGCCTCGCCTCGGCATCGCTGAAGCCGGCAAGCTCGGTCGCCTCGAGGTAAGCTGCGCCGCGATCGGCGGCCTTGATGGCTGACGTGATCTCCTCGGGCAGCACCGGCGGCAGGCCGAAGCGGATGTGGATGGCGCCGAGCAGGCGCTTCTCGACCGCCTTGTAGTGGCCGTCGAGCACGGCCTTGAACGGCGAGATCATGTCGCCGATCACGTATTCGGGTGCGTCGTGCAGCAGCGCTGCGAGCCGCACGCGCTGGTCGACGCGCGGCGTTTCGTGCCGCATCACGGTCTCCACCAGCAGCGTGTGCTGCGCGACCGAGAAGATGTGCGCGCCGATGGTCTGCCCGTTCCAGCGCGCCACGCGCGCCAGCCCATGGGCGATGTCGGCGATCTCGACGTCGAGCGGCGAGGGATCGAGCAGATCGAGCCGCCGGCCCGACAGCATGCGCTGCCAGGCGCGGGACTCCGCGCCGCGTGCCGACTTCTTCGCCGTCATTTGACCTTGAGGCGCGGCTTGCGCTGCGTCTTGCCGCAGCTTGCGTGACAATGGCAGTCGACGAGATGGTCGTTGACCATGCCGGTCGCCTGCATGAAGGCATAGACGATCGTCGGGCCGACGAACTTGAAGCCGCGCGAGGACAGCTCCTTGGAGATCTGCACCGACAAAGGCGTCGAGGCCGGCACGCTCGCCGTGGTCTTGAAGTTGTTGACCTTGGGCCTTCCGTCCATGAAGTCCCACAGCAGCTTCGAGAAGCCCGGCCCCTTCTCCATGATATCCAGATAGGACTTCGCGCTCAGGATCGCGCCGTCGATCTTGGCGCGGTTGCGCACGATGCCGGCATCGTTCATCAGCGCGTGCACCTTCTTGGCATTGTAGCGCGCGATCTTCTCCGGCTGGAAATCGTCGAAGGCTTTGCGGAAATTGTCGCGCTTGCGCAGGATCGTGATCCAGGACAGGCCGGCCTGAAAGCCATCGAGGATCAGCTTCTCGTAGAGCGCGCGGTCGTCATACTCAGGCACGCCCCATTCGGTGTCGTGATAGGCGACATAGAGCGGATCTTCGCCCGGCCAGGGGCAGCGGGTCAGGCCGTCGGGATGCAGGCGAGGGGCGCGGCTCATACGGTGGGCTGCTTGGCTGGAATGCGCACGACGTCAGGTTCGGCGAGCGTCAAGGCAAGTCCGCCGGCCGTGAGCGGCTGGCCGGCATCGAGCGCGTCGGCGACGCGGTCGATGCGCACCAGTGCGATGCCCTTGCCATCGGCGGAGGACCCGATGGTGCCGACCGGCTTGTCGCCGGCGAGAATGGCAACGCCAATCTCGGGCGAGGGTCCGTCGAGCAGCACCTTGACGCTGCGGGTGCGCGCGGTGCCGCGATGCTGCATGCGCGAGACGACCTCCTGGCCGACATAGCAACCCTTGTCGAAGTCGACGCCGGCGAGGCGGTCCATATTGGTCTCGTGCGGGAACGCATCGCTGTACATGAAGTCGAGCCCGCCGCGCGGCACGCCGAGCGCGATGCGATGGGCCTCATAGGCGGCCGCATCGACCAGCTCGGCGCCGATGAGGTCGGACAGCTTCTGCTTGAGGTCTTCGGGGATCAGAATGCGGTAGCCGAGCTCATCATGGCGCGGATCGGCGAAGGCAAGGTCCGGCTGGGCCGCGAGCGCGCCGCCCCAGGCCGCGAGCACGCCGAGATCGTCGGAGAGGTTTTCCACGCTGACCTTGGCGCGCAGCTTGTAGAATTTCAGCTTGGTGGCGAGACCCTCGGCCAGCGCCTTGGGGCAATCGATCAGGAACCCACCGCCGTGGCCGGCCGGCGCCTCCGTGATCAGGAAATCGACGATGATCTTGCCCTGCGGCGTCAGCAGCGCGCCGAATCGCCCCAGGCCCGGCTTGAGCCGGTCGAGGTCGGTCGTGACGAGGCCGTTGAGGAAGTTGCGCGCATCCTCGCCCGCGACCTTGACCACGCCCCGGTCGGGAAGAAACGCTGATTTCATGCGAAAATCTCTTGCGACATGTTGCTCCGGAACGTAAGCCCGCAGCGCATAAACGACAAGACCTCGAGCCCTGCGCTTGGGGATGAGAGGGGCCTTCAGCCATGACCCAGCGTTTCGATGTGATCCTCAGGGGCGGCACCGTCGTCAACCAGGACGGCGAGGGGCTGCGCGACGTCGGCATTGCGGGCGGCCGCATCGCCGAGATCGGCGCGCTGTCGCAAGCCTCCGCCGCCGAGGTGATCGACTGCAAGGGCCTGCACATCCTGCCCGGTGTGATGGACACCCAGGTGCATTTTCGCGAGCCGGGGCTGGAGCAGAAGGAAGACCTCGAGACCGGCTCGCGCAGCGCCGTGATGGGCGGCGTCACCGCCGTGTTCGAGATGCCGAACACATCTCCCTTGACCGTGACGGAGGCCGAATTCACCGACAAGGTGAAGCGCGCCCATCACCGCATGCATTGCGATTTTGCCTTCTTCATCGGCGGCACCCGCGAGAACGTGCAGGACCTGCCGGTGCTCGAGCGCGCGCCGGGCTGTGCCGGCGTGAAAGTGTTCATCGGCTCCTCGACCGGCGCGCTGCTGGTGGAGGACGACGAGAGCCTGCGCCGCATCTTCCAGGTGATCCGCCGCCGCGCCGCCTTCCACGCCGAGGACGAATACCGCCTCAACGAGCGCAAGCCGCTGCGCATCGAGGGCGATCCGCGCTCGCATCCGGTCTGGCGCGACGAGACTGCGGCGCTGATGGCGACGCAGCGCCTGGTCAAGCTCGCGCATGAGACGGGCAAGCGCATCCACGTGCTGCACATCTCGACCAAGGAAGAAATCGAGTTCCTGCGCGACCACAAGGACGTCGCATCCTGCGAGGCGACGCCGCATCACCTCACGCTGGTCGCGCCCGAATGCTACGAGCGGCTCGGCACGCTGGCGCAGATGAACCCGCCGGTGCGCGGGGCCGATCACCGCGCCGGCATCTGGCGCGGCATCGAGCAGGGCATCATCGACGTGCTCGGCTCCGACCATGCCCCGCATACGCTGGAAGAAAAGCAGAAGACCTATCCGGCCTCGCCCTCCGGCATGACCGGCGTGCAGACGCTGGTGCCGCTCATGCTCGACCACGTCAATGCCGGCCGCCTGTCGCTGGCCCGCTTCGTCGATCTCACCAGCGCCGGCCCCGCGCGTCTCTACAACATGGCCTGCAAGGGCCGCATCGCCGCGGGCTACGACGCCGACTTCACCATCGTCGACTTGAAGCGCAGCGAAACCATCACCAACAAATGGGTGGCGTCCAAGGCCGGCTGGACCCCTTACGACGGCGTTCGCGTCACGGGCTGGCCCGTCGGCACCTTCATCCGCGGCCGCCGCGTGATGTGGCAGGGCGAACTGGCGACGCCGTCGCAAGGCGAGCCGGTGCGGTTTCTGGAGACGCTGAAGGCGTAGGCCGATGTGTGGGGACGCACAGTGCTTCCCCACCGTCATTGCGAGCGCAGCGAAGCAATCCAGAGTCTTTCCGCGGAGGGATTCTGGATTGCTTCGCTGCGCTCGCAATGACGAGGGGAGAGGTCTACACTCCCTCTCGAACGGGAGTGCAGTCCGATGACCACGCCAACATCCCTCATCTCCACCGAGCAACTCGCCGCCATCCTCGGCGATCCCAATCTCCGCCTCTACGATTGCACGACCTACAACGAGCCGGTGCCGCCGGGCAGCGACGTGCCTTATCGCGCGGTGCCCGGCGACAAGACATTCGCAGCCGGCCACATTCCGGGTGCCGATTTCCTCGACCTGCAAGGCGAGTTCTCGGATACGTCCGCGCAGCAGTTCTTCATGATGCCCGGTGTGGCCCAACTCGAAGCCGCCTTCGGCCGTCACGGCCTCGATGCGAGCAAGACCATCGTGCTCTACAGCATCGGCACGATGATGTGGTCGACGCGGTTCTGGTGGATGCTGCGCGCGCTCGGCGTCGACGCACGCGTGCTCGATGGCGGCTTTGACAAATGGAAGCAGGAGGGGCGGGCTGTCGAGACCGGGGTGCCGAAGGGCTATCCGGCGACGACCTTCAAGGCCGCGCCGCGCGCGGGCTTCTTCGTCGACAAGACCACCGTGATGGCGCGGATCGGCGATCCCGCGACCGTGATCGTCAACGCGCTCGGGCCGCAGTTTCATCGCGGCCTCGAGCCGAGCCGCTACGGCCGGCCCGGCCGCGTTCCCGGCAGCGTCAACGTATCAGCCGCAACGCTCACCAATGCGGACAAGACGCTGACGAGCCTTGCGGATGCCGAAGCGAAATTCGCCGCCCAGAGCATCACGCGCGACAAGACCGTGATCTGCTATTGCGGCGGCGGCATCTCGGCGACGATCGACCTGTTCCTGCTGACGCAGCTCGGCTTCGACAAGCTGACGCTCTACGACGCCTCGATGGGCGAATGGGCGAGGGATCCGTCGCTTCCGATCGAGACCGACTAGGGGACGACGTCCCTTACCCTCCCCCTTGAGGACCCTCCAGGGGAGGGGCAGAAAATCGGGAACCTTTATCGCAGGCGTGCATCCAAGGTCCGGAAGAGAGCGAAACAAGCAGGTAACCGCCATGCAACGAACTGCAGCCGGCCTGTCCGCCGGCGCAAGGACATCGGAAGCCGAGCTGGTCCGCCGCGCCCAGGCCCGGGACGAGTCGGCGCTGCGCGCCATCATGGAGGCCAACAACCGCAGGCTCTATCGGCTCGCCCGTGGCACTCTGCGCAGCGATAACGAGGCCGAGGATGTGGTGCAGGAGACCTACGTCCGCGCATTCATGCATCTCGACGGCTTTCGCGGCGAGTCCTCGCTATCGACATGGTTGTCGCGCATTGCGATCAACGAGGCGCTCGGCCGCCTACGCAGTCGGAGGCCGCATGTGGAGTTGGGATCGGTGCCGGAGGCTACGCTCGAAGCGCAAATCATCCAGTTTCCCTTCTCGTCCGCCGCAAGCGATCCGGAAAAATCCATGGCCCAACGTGAGATCCAGCACGTCGTCGAGCACGCGATCGATGAATTGCCCGATGTCTTCCGCATGGTGTTCATTGCGCGGGTCATGGAGGGGATGAGCATGGAGGAGACGGCCGAGCTGCTCGGCGTCAAGCCCGAGACCGTCAAGACCCGGCTGCACCGCGCGCGCACGATGTTGCGCGCGAACGTCGAGAAGAAGATAGGTCCGGTCGTAATGGATGCCTTTCCGTTTGCCGGCCAGCGCTGTGAGCGCCTCACGGAAACCGTGCTGAAACGTCTTGGTGTCGGCGCGTAATTTTGGGGAACGTTCACGCGGCATTCTCATCCAACTTCTGTGTAAGCAACGCGCCGGCAAAGGCTCGGCGCCACAGGAGTGTCAAATCATGTTCGTTCGATGGAGCGCGGCGATCGCTGCGGTCGCCCTTTTTTCCAGCCCTGCGCTCGCGCAGGGTGCCAAGCCCAGCGATCCGCAGATCGCGCATATCGCTTATACTGCAGGTGTGATCGACATCAACGCCGCCAAGCAGGCGATGAAGAAAGCCAAGAGCAAGGACGTCAAGGCATTCGCCGAGGACATGGTGCGCGACCACGAGGCGGTCAACAAGCAGGCGCTCGCGCTGGTCAAGAAGCTGAACGTCACGCCCGAGGACAACGACACCAGCCGCACGCTGTCGAAGCAGGCGAGCGACAAGCTTGCCGAGCTCGACAGGCTGGACGGCGCAGCCTTCGACAAGGCCTATGTCGCCAATGAGGTCGCCTATCACAAGGCGGTCAACGGCGCGCTGGAAAGCCAGCTCATTCCCTCTGCCAGCAATGCGGAGCTGAAGAGCCTGTTGCAGACCGGTTTGAAGATATTCCAGGGCCATCAGCAGCACGCCGAGCATGTCGCAGCCGAGCTGAAATAGGGGAGCGGATATGATGCCGGGACGGGTGTGTTCGACCGCAATAGCGGTCGTCTTTGCAACGATGGTCGTCCCGGCATGCGCCGCGACAATTCAGATCACGATGGAGAACCTCGAAATATCGCCGAATGATGCGTCTGCGAAGGTCGGCGACACTGTCGAGTGGATTAACAAGGACGTATTCGCTCACACCGCAACCGCTGGAAGTGGCGACTTCGACGTGAACCTGCCGGCGAAGAAATCAGGCACGACGGTCGTGAAGAAGGCGGGAACGGTGGAGTATTACTGCCGCTTTCATCCCAACATGAAGGCGACGCTCAAGGTCGTGCCGTAGCATTCCCGACTGCATCGGGAATATCTCCCGGCCATCGCGAGACTAATGCTTGGCCGCCGGGAGCGGCTTCCGTGCGATAAACGCCGCAGACTTCGCGATGTGTCGCAAAGTCATTCATCCGTCAACTGGCCCCGCCCGCGTGGCGGGGTCATTTTCGGAGTGCTTACTGCCGTGCCAGGGTGACCGAGAATTCGCCGTTGCGAATGCGGCCGGGGAAGCCTTCGACGAACTTCGCCACCGCGTCCTCGCCATAGGTGCCGACGAGCTCGGCAAAGGCTGCAAACAGGCTTGCCTGCGCCAGGCAGTCGCCGTCGACGCCGTCGTGGCGCGCTTCGGCCCAGGCCTCGTTGAGATAGCTCAGTGCGGCCTGTTTCTGCTCGTGGTCGGGCAGCGGCGCGCGGGCGGGGGCGTAGGAAATCGGCTGGCTCATGAAACTCGATCAGGGCTGGGGCGCGATCCACGGCGATGCGCTGTGCGAGTGGTGTAGCACGGGTATTAACGCCCGCTAGGCTACATCTTTAAGAACGGTTAATGGCTGTGAACAAAGACGATGACAGGGATCCGATCGCTGTCATTCCGGGGCGCGCGCAGCGCGAACCCGGAATCCATCGCACCACCAACTCTGGCGCCCGATGGATTCCGGGCTCGCGACTTCGTCACGCCCCGGAATGACGGAGAGAGTTCAGTTCGCGTAGCGCGCCGTCAGGTCGCGCGAGATCTTCGAGCCTTCCTCGATGTAGCGGCGGATCGCGACGGTGGCGGCCGGCGTGCAGCTCCGGTAGGTCTGCTGGAAGCCGTTATAGCCGCGGTTGAATCCGGCGATCATGCGGGTGCGGCGCTCGCCGGAGGGGGTTTCGGCATCGATCAGCGCCTGCATCTCGCTGCGCCATTTGTTGCCCTCGTTGGACCCGCAGATGCCGCGCAGATAGTGCAGGCCACCGAGGATCTCCGCCAGCCGCTGCAAATCGGCGTCAAACGGCGCCGCCACGTCCTGGGCCCGGGCGGGCGCGGAGGCGCAGGCGAGAATCAGGGCGAAGAAAATGGCCAGAAATCGCGTGGACATCGGCGGGGTGTATGCCCCCTCGGGGCGGCGGGCGCAAGGCGGGCCGTCTATGTCCCGATCAGCCGGTGGGCGGACTGGATGACCTCCTCCAGCCCCCCGGTCAGCTTGAGGTCGCCGAGGCTTGCCAGGGCATCCGGGGCGATCCAGCGGTAGTCGTCGAGCTCGTCGTTCAAAACCGGCTCCCGGGCCGCCCAGCGGGCGGCAAAGGACATGATCAGGTAATGGCCGGCGCCGGCCGTGGCCGGCAGCACCTCGCGCCAGCCGGCGAGGCCGATGATCTCGATCTCGAGCCCGGTTTCCTCATCCACCTCGCGCTTGAGCGCCTGGTGCAGCGATTCGCCGAACTCGACCCGGCCGCCGGGCAGCGAATAGAACCCCTTGGCGGGCGAGCGGGCGCGGCGGGTCAGAAGCACCTTGCCATCGCGAAAAATCGCCGCGCTGACCGCGATCTGGGGACGCTGGGGCTGGACGACTGCGGACATTTTCTTAAAGGACCTGGCTCAGTTCGCCATGATGGTGTCGACGTCGGCTTCCGCCCCGCCATTGATGATGCCGCCGCAGGCGGCGATCAGCGGCTTGACCCAGAGGGTGGCCTGCTCGGCCAGGCGCACGCGGGTCGTGTCCTTCTCGACCTCACGCATGGCCGAGCCGACCGCGGTCAGGATCGAGGTCATGGTGTCGGTGATGTGGTCGAACTGCGCGCGCACGTTGGGATCGGCCTTCTCATAGGCTTCGATAGCGAGGTCGCGCGCCTTGAAGTTCGACGCCGTGAAATGCTCGGCATAGGACAGCGGCGACCAGGTCAGAAAGTCTTCGGCGCATTCCGGCATGTCCGGCACCATTTCGAGCAGCATCACGGCTTCATTGAAATGGTTGAGATAGTCGGTGGCAAGCCCGGTCCGCGGGTTGATGTTGGCCACGCGCAGCCGTTCGGCCCAGGCCGCAGCCTCGGGGCCCGTCTGTACATGCGCCCGCGCGGGTTGGGAGGCCATTGAGCTCATCCGCCGCAGTGTTAACGTTCGGGGTTAAAAGGACCTGAACGGACCCTATATAGACGCCCAAGGATGTGTGGACGCTTCGTCATAACTTCAGCCCCCGCGGCTTTGCGGCAACTGTTCGGCTATGTCGAGCAGCCGAATTTCCCGCCCCGGTACAATGTCGCCCCGACGCAACCGATTCCGGTCGTGCTGGTCGAAAATGGCGCGCGCCATTTCCGCCTGATGCGCTGGGGTCTGCTGCCGGGCTGGGTCAAGGACCCCAAAGGCTTTACGCTCCTGATCAATGCCCGCTCGGAGACGGTGCTGGAGAAGCCCGCTTTCAAACGCGCGATTCGCCGGCGGCGCGGCCTGATCCCGGCCGACGGGTACTACGAATGGAAGGCGGTGGATGGCCGCAAGCAGCCGTTCTTCATCCATCGGGCCGATGGCGCGCCGCTCGGCTTTGCCGCGGTGTTCGAGACCTGGGCCGGGCCGAACGGCGAGGAGCTCGACACGGTCGCGATCGTCACGGCAGCGGCGGGCGAGGACCTCGCCGCGCTGCATGACCGCGTGCCCGTCACCATCAGCCCGCGTGATTTCGAGCGCTGGCTCGACATAAGCGGCGACGAGGTCGACGCGATCCTGCCGCTGATGACCGCCCCGCGCATCGGCGAATTCGCCTGGCACCCGGTTTCCACCCGCGTCAACCGCGTCGCCAATGACGACGATCAGCTGCTCTTGCCGATCAGCGCGGAGGAGATGGAGGCGGAGCTGGAGGCGTCGAAGCCGAAGAAGGTCGTGCGGAAGGCCGCGGCGGGATCGGCGGACGACGGGCAGGGGTCGCTGTTTTAGCGGCGGCGCCATTCATTCCGCCGTCGTCCCGGACAAGCGCGCCCAAAGCGCGCGCAGATCCGGGATCCATAACCCCAGGGAGACGTTGTGGTGCGGGCTGATAACCACGAGTCTTCACCAAACCCAATCCTGTGGCTATGGGTCCCGGATCTGCGCTGACGCTTGTCCGGGACGACAGCGGAGTTTATTGGAGCGTCACACAATCTCCCGCGCCCTCAACGCCGCGATCTCCGCTGCATCGAACCCCAGCTCCCCCAGCACCGCATCCGTATCCGCGCCCAGCTCCGGTGCCATCCGGTCCAGCTTGCCGCCGCCATGCGCGAGCTTGAATCCGCTGCCGGCAAAACGCAGGCGGCCATAGGGCGTATCCAGCTCCTGGATCGCACCGCGCGCCTTGATCTGCGGATGATCGATCACTTCCTCGACCTTCCAGATGCTGGCGCAGGGCGCGCCTGCGTCTTCCAAAATCGTCTCCCACTCGCGCGCCGGCTTTTTCGCGAGCGCCGCCTCGATGATGGCGCGCAGCGCCGGCTCGTTCTCGTTGCGCGCGAACCAGTCGGCAAAGCGCGGATCGGCGAGCGTGTCCTCGCGGCCGAGCGCGCTCATCAGCGCGCGGTACTGCTTCTCGTTGTTGACGGCGAGCAGGATGTGGCCGTCGCCGCATCTAAACAAATTCGCCGTGGTCCGGCGACTCACCGCCTGGTTGCCTGACAGCTGCTGGCGATGGCCCGCGACCGACCAGTCCGCGATCTGCCCCGAGAGAAACGCCAGCGTCGCCTCCAGCATGGAGACGTCAATGAGCTGCCCCTTGCCGGTGCGGTCGCGCTGGTACAGCGCGCTCGACACGCCGAATGCGGCCGTGGCGCCCGAGAGCACGTCGCAGACCGCAAAGCCGGCGCGCGTCGGTCCCGTCTGGGGGTGGCCCGTGATCGCCATGATGCCGGACAGCGCCTGCATCTTGCCGTCATAGCCCGGCCGCAAACGGTCAGGGCCGGTCTGGCCGAAGCCTGATACGGCGCAATAGATCAGTTTTGGATTGATCGCGGACAGCGCCTCATAACCGATGCCGAGCTTGTCCATCACGCCCGGGCGGAAGTTTTCCATGACGACGTCGACCTGGGCGGCAAGCTTCTTCACGATGGCGATCGCATCGGGCTTCTGCAAATCGAGCGTCAGGCTGCGCTTGTTGCCGTTGATGGCCTGGAACGCCGGCGCCAGCCCGCGCTCGGCCCATTCGCGGCTGAGCGGCGTGCGGCGCATGTCCTCGCCCTCGCGCCGCTCGACCTTGATGATGTCGGCACCCAGCAGCGCGAGCTGGTAGCTCGCATAGGGGCCGGCCAGCACTTGCGTGAAATCCAGGATCTTCACGCCCTCGAACGGTCGCGTCACGTCGCTCTCCCTTTTTGTTTTGGTTGTCGGAGGACGTCAGGCGGCGCGGTTGCCGCGCGCGATCTCCTTCTGCTTGTCGAATTCGGCGCGGCGGCGCGCCAGCTCTTCGGGCGAGAGCTGCGCGACATTGTTGTAGTCGAGCTTCCAGGAGGCGTCCTCGCTCCAGCGCAGCGGCGACTGCATCGTCGTCTGCGGGCCGCTCGCGGTCTCGAGCAGCCGAAGCGCCAGCTCGAGCGTCTGCGCCTGCGAGGTGACGTCGTGCGGCTTGCCGGCGGAATTGCCGAGCGGGAAGTCGGAGAACAGGAAGCGCGGCACGGCGGCGTGCTCGATGATGTCCTTGGCGCAGCCCATGATCACGGTCGGAATGCCGTTCCGCTCCAGGTGCCGCGCCACCAGCGCGGTGGTCTGGTGGCAGACCGGGCAGTTCGGCACCAGCACCGCGGCATCGACCTTGTCGGCAAGGCAGCGCGCCAGAATCTCCGGCGCGTCGGTGTCGAGGGTGACGCGATGGCTGCGATTGGTCGGCGCGCCGAAGAAGCGCGGAGCCACTTCGCCGATCCGGCCCGCGGCGGATGCCTTCAGGAGCTGCGGCAGCGGAAACCAGGTGCCGCTGTCGGTCGCCGAGGTGTGCTTGCGGTCGTAGCCGATATGCGAGATGCGCAAATCGTGCTGCTCGGCGGTGTCGCCGTCATAGACCTGGTAGAATTTCGCGCTGCCATTATACGCCGCGCCCGGCCCCTGGTCGCCCTTGGTCGGATCGAACGGCGCAGCCGTGGTGATGATGGTGACGCGGGACTGCGAAAGCTTCTTCTTCAGCGGCTGGAACGGCGCCTCGACATGATGCGCCCAGCGGTACGCCGTGGTGTAGCCGATTGCGGCGTAATAGTCCCGGGTGCGCTGCATGTAGGGGACGGCAGAGTCATAGTCGGGCGCAAAGCCGAATTCGTCGTCGCGCGAAGCGGACATGGGGCGCGTCTCCTGGTTCTTGGTTAGGGCCAGACTAGAGATAGTCGGCGATTACCTCAACGGGGGGAGGGGCGGCGCAGGCCAGAATTGCAGATGGGGAAGGTGCGGCGTTGATGGTGCCACTTACGCTCCCCTGGAGGGGGAGGGTCGCTGTGCATGGAGCGAAGCGGAATGCGCAGCGGGGTGGGGTGACGGTCTCTCCGCATCGAACACTGCCCGTGTGGAGCGATCACCCCACCCCGCTCGCGCTTCGCGCGATCGACCCTCCCCCTCCAGGGGAGGGTGAAGAAATCACCTACCGAAAAATATGCAGCGCCACGTATTGCAGCAGCATGATCGCCTTGGCGTCGATGATCCGTCCGTCGGCGATCATCGCCAGCGCCTCGTCGATGGAAAGCTCCAGCACCTCGATGTCCTCGCCCTCGTGCTCGAGGCCGCCGCCGTCGCTGACGCGCATCTCCGGTTCATATTCGGCGACGAAGAAATGCAGCTTCTCGGTCACCGCACCCGGGCTCATGAACGCCTCGAACACCTTGTGGACGTGGTGCAGGCGATAGCCGGTTTCCTCCTCGGCCTCGGCGCGGATGCGCACCTCGGGGGAGGCATCGTCGAGCACGCCGGCGGCCGCCTCGATCAGGAGATCGTCATAGCCGCGGATGAACGCCGGCAGGCGGAACTGGCGCACCAGGATCACCGTGCGCCGCGCGCGATTGTAGGGCAGCACGGCGGCGGCGTTGTCGCGCTCATAGGTTTCCCGGTGCTGCGTCTGCCATTCGCCATTGGCGCGTCGGTACTCGAAGGTCGTGTTCTTCAGGGTGGTCCAATTGTCCGAGAGCACGCGGACGTCCTTGATGCGGACGCGGTCGGAAATGGTCATTGCTGTTTTCCGGGTGAGAACTAACGGGGCTGCCCGCGGCCGTCGAGCCATTTCTGGAACATCACCGAGGTGGATTCCTCGAAGCCCAGCGACTGGTAGAACGCATTGGCCTGCGCGTTCTCGCGGCGGACCAGGAGCTGGAGCTTCGCGATGCCCGCCTGGCGCAGCCAGTCCTCGGCCGCCGCCATGATCGCCCGGCCAAAACCGCGCTTGCGGCCATCGGGATCGACCGCGACGTAATAGACCCAGCCGCGATGGCCGTCATGGCCGACCATGACGGTGGCGACGATCGCGCTGCCATCGCGGCCGACCAGCACGGTCGAGTTGTCGCGCCGCCGCGCCAGCGCGATGTCGGCATGCGGGTCGTTCCAGGGCCGCGTCAGGCCGCAGCGCTGCCACAGCACGACGACCGGTTCGACGTCGGCGTCGGCGATCGCGTCGATCGTGAGGGACACGCTCACAGCACCTTCCCCGGATTCATGATGCCGAGCGGGTCGAGCATGGCCTTGATGGCGCGCATCAGCTCGATCGCGGTCTTGTCCTTCACCTCGGGAAGCTCGTCGCGCTTGAGCACGCCGATGCCGTGCTCGGCGGAGATCGAGCCGCCCATGCGCAGCACGATCTCGAACACCACCGCGTTCATCTCGTGCCAGCGCGCCAGATAGTCCGCGGTGTTGGCGCCGACCGGCTGGCTGATATTGTAGTGCAGATTGCCGTCGCCGAGGTGGCCGAACGGCACCGGCCGCGCGCCGGGGATCAGCTTGACCGCAGCGGCATTGGCCTCGTCGATGAAGGCGGGCACGGCGGCGACGGGCACGGAGATGTCGTGCTTGATCGAGCCGCCCTCCGGCTTCTGCGCCGCCGACATCTCGTCGCGCAGCTTCCAGAAGCCGGCGCGCTGGGTGAGGTTGGCCGCGATCACGGCGTCGTCGACGATCTCGTCCTCCATGGCGCGGGTCAGGATCGCCTCCAGCGGCGTGCGGGCATCCTCGCCGGGGGAGGACAATTCCATCAGCACGTACCAGGGATGCTTCGCTTCCAGCGGATCGCGCACGTCGATGCCGTGCCGGATCGAGAAGTCGACCGCCATCTCCGAGAGCAGCTCGAAGCTCGTCAGCGCATTGGCGGCTTCGCCCTGCGCGATCGTCAGCAGCTTGAGCGCCGCGGCCGGCGACTTCAGCCCGACGAACGCCGTCTCGACCGCCCGCGGCTTCGGAAACAGCTTCAGCGTCGCCGCCGTGATGATGCCGAGCGTGCCTTCGGCGCCGATGAAGAGGTTGTGCAGATTGTAGCCGGTGTTGTCCTTCTTCAGCTTCGACAGCACGTTGAGCACGCGCCCGTCGGCGAGCACGACCTCGAGCCCCAGCGCCATCTCGCGCGCGACGCCATAGGCGAGCGCGGCGGTGCCGCCGGCATTGGTCGAGAGATTGCCGCCGATGGTGCAGCTCCCTTCGGCGCCGAGCGAGAGCGGAAACAGCCGGTCCACCTCGGCCGCCTTCTGCTGCGCGATTTGCAGCACCACGCCGGCTTCGCAGGTCATGGTGTTGGAGGCGGTATCGACCTCGCGGATCTTGTCCAGCCGCCGCAGCGACACCACGACCTCGCCATTGTGCGGGGTCTGGCCGCCGACGAGCCCGGTGTTGCCGCCCTGCGGCACCAGCGCGATTCTGTGCGCGGAAGCGAGCTTGCAGATCGCGGCGACCTCCGCGGTCGAGCCCGGCCGCAGCACCAGCGGCGAGCGTCCGTGGAACAGGTTGCGCTCCTCGGTGACATAGGCCTCGATGTCGGCCGCGTCCGTGATCGCGTGCCGGTCGCCGACGATCTTGCGGAATTGTTCGATCAGCTCGGGCGCAAGCGGAGGAGTGGCAGATTTATTGATGTTCATTGTCTCGTCTCTACTTCGCTCTTATCTCTTGCACATGATCTTATCGGAAAACCGCTACACACTTTGCGCTAACGCGGCCCTTCGGGTCCGGATCATGCGCTATCTCGCCACCGCAGCTCGCCGCAGCCGGTCGTTGATCGCCTCGCCCAGACCGTCTTCGGGGATCGCCATCACCGCGATCGTGCGCGGGCCCTTCGCATCGAGGGTGCGAAGATAGCCGAACAGATTGGCGGCAGCTTCATCGAGATCACCGGCGGGCGACAAATTCATGACGGCCGCTGCGGCGTCAAGGCCGGGCAGGCGTGAGGACCCGAACGCCAGCAGCGCTTCGCCCGGCGCCACCTCGCGCGCATTGAGCCGCACATTGGCGCGCGGCGCGTAATGCGAGGCCAGCATGCCCGGCGCCAGCGGCTGGCTGTCGTCGCTCTCCGCCTCCGCCGGCGGCCGCGCCAGGGCTGCGCCGAGCACGGCCTCGATCCGCTCGCGCGAAAGCCCGCCGGGCCGGAGCAGCATCGGCGCGTCGAGGCAGCCGACAATGGTGGATTCGACGCCGACCGCGACCGGCCCGCCATCGACGATCAGGTCGATCCGCCCCGCAAGATCGCTCTCGACATGGGCGGCCAGCGTCGGCGAGACGTGGCCGGAGATGTTCGCCGACGGTGCCACCACGGCGCCGCCAAAGGCACGCAGGATCGCCTGCGCCACCGGGTGGGCGGGAATGCGGATCGCGACCGTGTCGAGGCCCGCGGTGGCGAGATCGGCCACCGGGCAGCCATCCGTCTTCGGCACCACCAGCGTCAGCGGCCCCGGCCAGAACGCCTGCGCCAGCTTCAAGGCGCGCACGTCGAACCGCCCGATGGCCTGCGCGGCGGCTATGTCCGCGACATGGGCGATCAGCGGATTGAAGGCCGGCCGCCCCTTGGCGGCATAGAGATGGGCGATCGCGGTGGCATTGGCGGCGTCCGCGCCGAGCCCGTAGACCGTCTCGGTCGGAAACGCGACCAGCCCTCCGGCCGCCAGCGTCCGGGCGGCGGCCCCGGCGGCGGCATCGCCAGCCGGTAGAATCAGCGTTTCAAGACCCGTTTTCACAGGGATAAAATTCCTCAACTCGGCCGCTTGCGGTGCGCCAAACCCAACGCTATAAGCCGGCCTCTTGTCGGAGTGTGGCTCAGCCCGGTAGAGCACTGCGTTCGGGACGCAGGGGTCGCAGGTTCGAATCCTGCCACTCCGACCATTCTTCCAAAAGTCGACGTTTTCCAGAGGCTTGGCGGACCGGCCGCCGGCGCCTCGGGAGCGCCTTTTTGCAACGATTTTCAGGGCGGGTCCACGGCCGATTTGGCCCAGGCAGGGACGTCTGTGCGCGTGGCATGGCTCGCGCGACCGATGCGCCTTGCCGGCCATGCCGATTGCGATCGCCCCTGTGCAGGCCGCGCGATCGTGCAGGTTGGCGCATTTGACTCGCCTGCAGCCTGGCACTCCGTTTGCTCAGTCAGGACCAAAGCCAGCCCCTAGCGGAGGGACTGTTTCAGGTTGAGGCAAACAATGACAGAAGTGTCCCGTTTCGGCTCCACTGGAGAGCTTCGGCTTAGCGCGCTGATTGCGGATCTGTGGTGGCGCGTTCAGCTCATGAATTCCGACATCCTCGAGGAAGAGGCCAAGGCCGGGGTGTTCGACAGGCAGCACCCGTCCTATCCGTTGCTCGCGGCAACCCTTCGGGCACGACGTGATAATCTCGTGTCGACGATCAATGCACTGGAGGAGCGCGCGAAATCGGCCCGCGCCGCTTGAGACCCGGCACTACCGCCGCGCCACCAGCACGCCCACCAGAAACGCCACCATCAGCGCCGGCAGCGGCGCCTCGCGCACCATGCTGCGGACGATGTCCGACCAGTGCTGCTCCGGGACCAGCCCTGGCGACCTGACTTCAGCCATCGGCGTCATGCCCCAATCCGACGCGAGGTCGGCGATCTCGCTCGCGGCCAAACGTGAGCCGTCACGGACGCGGAAGATGGCGGCCTCCGATCGCGCGCGTGGCTCGAGCGCCATCAGCGTCGCGATCGCCGTGCGCAACGTCATCTCGCCAAAACCTTGCAGCCTCACCGACTCCTCGGGCTCGGACGTCATGCGAAATCCCTCACAGCGCGAAGTGGTGCGCGATGGTGAATGCCGCCGTCGCGCACAGGACCAGCGTGCAAACCGCGCCGGCCACGCCGCGCGCGAGATGGGCTCGCGTCAGGTGCCTGGTCATGATTTTGCTCCATGCTCTGCATGGCAATGGCGGCGGCGGATGTTGGTTCCCAACGCGACGCCGAATCGCCGCCGTCCCGCCTACTTCCGCAGCAGCTCGCTCAATGCCGCCGTCGCCTCGGCGCAGCGGATGTCGTCGATCTCGCGCGACAGGCTGAGTGCGCTTGATCTGAGCTCTTCGACCTTCCAGCTCTCAGGATGCTGGCTTTCGAGCTGACTGAGACGCTTGTTCAGATCGTCCAGTCTTGATTGAAGCTGCCCGATGCTGGCGGCCCCGTTCACTTTCCAAACGCGTTGTGCACGCATCGTAGTTCCCCTGTAGTCTCACGGCGTTGTGAGAGCGGTTCGTGGCCGCAATGGGAGTTTCTCTTGTCCGGCTTCAGACCGTGGGGAACCGTTGCAAATCGGCAACGATGGTTCCCCGACTCGATGTGCAGGCTGGCTTGCCCTTGCGCGACGCGCGCCACAGGCGCGGAATCTGCATGTGGGCGATCACGACAGCACGCCGCGCGATAGCGCCTGGCGACGCAAGTCGAGGAAGCGAAGGATGAAGGATAGAGGCGTGGCGAGATTTGTGAATGTTGCGGCCGGCCAGCTTGGCCCGATTGCTCGAGCCGAGACGAGGACCGAGGTCGTGGCACGCCTGATGGCGTTGATGCGCCAGGCGAAGGCTTGCGGCTGCGACCTGATCGTCTATCCCGAGCTGGCGCTGACCACGTTCTTTCCGCGCTGGTATTTCGAGGATCAGGCAGAGATCGACGCCTTCTTCGAGCGCGAGATGCCGGGGGTGCAGACGCGCGCGCTGTTCGACCTCGCCCGTGAGATCGGCATCGGGTTTTACCTCGGCTATGCCGAGCTGACGGTCGAGGCCGGCGTCACCAAGCGCTACAATACCTCCATCCTGGTGGACAAGAGCGGTGCAATCGTCGCGAAATACCGCAAGGTCCATTTGCCCGGCCATGCCGAGCATGAGCCATGGCGCGAATTCCAGCATCTGGAAAAGCGTTACTTCGAGCCTGGCGACGGCTTCGGCGTGGTCGATGCTTTCGGCGGCGTGATGGGAATGGCGATCTGCAACGACCGCCGCTGGAGCGAAACCTACCGGGTGATGGGCCTCCAGGGCGTCGAGATGGTGATGATCGGCTACAACACGCCGGTGCACAATCCGCCTGCGCCCGAGCACGACGATCTCTCGCTGTTCCACAATCACCTGGTGATGCAGGCCGGCGCCTACCAGAACGGCACCTTCGTGGTCGGCGTCGCCAAGGCCGGCATCGAGGAGGGTGTCGACCACATCGGCGGCAGCTGCATCATCGCACCTTCGGGTGAGATCGTCGCGGCGTGCACGACCAAGGGCGACGAGATCGCACTGGCGCGCTGCGACCTCGATCTCTGCAACTCCTACAAGCGCACCACCTTCAATTTCGACGTCCACCGCCAGCCCCGCGCCTACGGGATGATCGTCGAACGCAAGGGCGTGACCGCCATGGCCGACGGCACGCCGGTGCGGCCGAAGGGGTGATGTTCCTGTAGCCCGGATGAGCGCAGCGATACCCGGGACCGCTGTAGCTTGTGGCAAGACCCCGGATGTCGCTTCGCTCATTCGGGCTACAGGCCTTGTGACCCGACGGGCAAAACACTTGGCGAAGCTGTCAACCCGTCTTCCCAAAAATATTCCACTTTACCGAAATTCGGATTTGTCGTATGTGTCGCCCATCCCGGCTTGACCTTGAGGGGCGATCATGTGGTCGTCATTTTCGCGAGCCGGGCTTGCGGTGGACGCGGCAGCGTCGAGCGCGAGAGGCGTGGGCAGGGCGGATTGCTCTCCGTGAGCCCAGGACTTCGTGCCAGACGAGCGGCGCTGTCAGGTTCGTCTCGCCAGCAAGTTTCCGGCTCCGTCGACAGGGCTGGAAAAACTGCGGCGAGCAAGCGAGCCGTGCGTACGGCAAAACCGTGTGGTCCTGGCCGTCGTTGCTACGGTCAAGCTCTTGCGGAGGCGGCAGTCGCGTCAACCGGCGCGATGCCGGTGAATTTCGCGGGAGTGAGGGAGGCCAGAACGAACTCGGCTCCCGGGAGAGCACGGCATAAGCCGTCCAACCACTGCGCAGGGAAGGCCGAGTGATTGGCTACACCTGTATGCTGCTGTGCGGTCTCCTTTGCGCTACATTCGCGCAGCAGACCGCGGGTGCCAGCCGGCACCCGGCCTTCCCTGCGCCCTCTTGGATCAAGAGGGTGGAGCGACGAAGCAAAGCTCGGGCGAAATCGGCTGCGAGGACGGGAAGGC
The DNA here is from genome assembly GCF_028128955.1 of Bradyrhizobium sp. CCBAU 11386. Taxonomy (NCBI): domain Bacteria; kingdom Pseudomonadati; phylum Pseudomonadota; class Alphaproteobacteria; order Hyphomicrobiales; family Nitrobacteraceae; genus Bradyrhizobium; species Bradyrhizobium sp. CCBAU 11386. Next base: position 56,736 of record NZ_LBKA01000241.1, on the reverse strand, counting down.
GTGTCTGCGAGATGAGAAGGTGAATCTGCGAGATGAAATGCCCGCTGGAAGAGCGACGCTGTTGCCTCATACTCCGTCATTGCGAGCGCAGCGAAGCAATCCAGAATCCCTCCGCGGAAAGACTCTGGATTGCTTCGCTGCGCTCGCAATGACGATGTGGAGGCAGCGGTACGTCACGCTCCGCTCTCGTGCCCCGGACGCAGCGCAGCGCTCCTTCAGCGATGCGCTGCAGAGCCGGGGCCCATGCCACACGGAAGTTCGTGGCTTCTGGGTCCCGGCTCTGCGCCGCAACGCCATAAGCGCGTTTACGCGCGTCTTTGACGCACTATGCGCGTTGCAGCGCGTCCGGGACACGAGAGTGAGTGGCGACGATCCTCCATACTCCGTCATTGCGAGCGCAGCGAAGCAATCCAGACTGCCACCGCGGAAAGATTCTGGATTGCTTCGCTTTGCTCGCAATGACGGTGTGGAGACAGTTCGCCCCACACTCGGCGTCATCGCCCGGCTTGACCGGGCGATCCAGTACTCTGAGACGGCGGTGATTGAATCGAGAAGCTGCGGTGTACTGGATTCCCCGCCTTCGCGGGGAATGACCGTTGTATTTGGAGGACGAAGTCGATGCCCCTTGCTCCGTCATTGCGAGCGCAGCGAAGCAATCCAGACTGCTACCGCGGAAAGATTCTGGATTGCTTCGCTTTGCTCGCAATGACGGTGTGGAGACAGTTCGCCCCACACTCGGCGTCATCGCCCGGCTTGACCGGGCGATCCAGTACTCTGAGACGGCGGTGATTGAATCGAGAAGCTGCGGTGTACTGGATTCCCCGCCTTCGCGGGGAATGACAGTTGTATTTGGAGGACGAGGTCGGTGCCTCATACGCCGTAATTGCGAGCAAAGCGAAGCAATCCAGAGTCTTTCCGCGGAGGAATTCTGGATTGCTTCGCTTTGCTCGCAATGACGGTGTGGAGACAGTTCGCCCCACACTCGGCGTCATCGCCCGGCTTGACCGGGCGATCCAGTACTCTGAGACGGCGGTGATTGAATCGAGAAGCTGCGGCGTACTGGATTCCCCGCCTTCGCGGGGAATGACAGTGGTACTTGGAGGACGAAGTCGATGCCTCATACGCCGTCATTGCGAGCGCAGCGAAGCAATCCAGAGTCTTTCCGCGGAGGAATTCTGGATTGCTTCGCTGCGCTCGCAATGACGATGTGGAGAGAGTGCGCGCAACACCCCAATGTCGGCCTGGCCTTCCCCATGACGACATTGGGGCTGTGGCCGCCAGTCTCTCCCCCCAATCACAACCAGGTGTCTTGATTAGGAAACAATCATTCCCTATTATCCCGCAATGCAAAAATCCGCCCGCCGATCGCAAGCCATGGCTCAACCACCCGGACGTCCCCGGGAGTTTGACATGGACACTGCCCTGGACGGGGCGGTGCGGGTGTTTTGCGAGCGCGGTTATCATGCCACGTCGATCGGAGACCTCACCGCCGCGATGCGGCTTGCCACCGGCAGCGTCTACAAGGCGTTTCGCGACAAGCATGCCGTGTTCCTCGCCGCCTTCGAGCGCTACGCCGCGGTGCGCCGGGAGCAGACCCGCGGCGCGGCCGCGCGCGGGGCGAACGGCCGCGAGCGGCTGCGCCATGTGCTGCTGTCCTATGTCGAGTACTCCCAGGGCAGCGAGGGGCGCCGCGGCTGCATCGTGGTCGGCAGCGCGGTCGAGCTCTCCGCGGTCGATCCGGTGGTCCGCGCCCGCGTCAATGCGCAGCTCGCGACCAACGAGAGCTTCATCGCCGGCCTCATTCGCGAAGGCCAGGCGGACGGCTCGATTCCCCGCCATGTCGCGGCCGACGACACCGCGCGGCTGATGATCTGCATCACGCAGGGAATGCGCGTCGTCGGCAAGGCGCGCCTGTCGCTCGACGGGACGCGCCTCGTCGGCGTCGCGATGAAGCTGCTCGCCTGAATTCTTGGCCTATTAGGGAACGATCGTTCCCAATCTCTGGAGACCATATCAATGACGATGAATGCCACCATCGAGACCGCGCCCGAGCCGGATGCGGTGTCGCAGCGCCTGACCTTCGTGCTTGCCGCGGCCTGTGGCATGGTCGCCGCCAATATCTACTATGCCCAGCCGCTGATCGCCCCGATCAGCGCCGCGCTCGGCCTGTCGCACGCCGCCGCCGGGCTGATCGTCACCATGACGCAGATCGGTTACGGCACCGGGCTGCTCTTCATCGTGCCGCTCGGCGATCTCGTCGAGAACCGTGCGCTGATCTGCTCCGTCATCACGCTCGGCGCCGCGGCGCTGCTCGCCGCTGCGTTCGCGACGCACGCGCTGCCGTTCCTGATCGCCGCGCTGTTCATCGGGCTCGGCTCGGTCGCGGTGCAGATCATCATTCCCTATGCGGCGCATCTGGCGCCCGAGGCCATCCGCGGCCGCGTCGTCGGCAACGTCTCGACCGGCCTGATGCTCGGCATCATGCTGGCGCGGCCGGTGTCGAGCTTCATCACCGCGGCCTCGTCATGGCATGCGGTGTTCTTCGCCTCCGCCGCGCTGATGATCGTGCTCGCAGCCGGGCTCTGGATGGTGCTGCCGACGCGCAAGCCCGTCGCGCGCATGCATTATGGCACGCTGCTGCTGTCGATGCCGCATCTGGTGCGCACCATGCCGCTGCTCCGGCGCCGCGCGCTCTACCAGGCGAGCCTGTTCGGTTGCTTCACCCTGTTCTGGACGGTCGCGCCACTCCAGCTTGCCGGCGCGTTCGGCTTCTCCCAGCGCGGCATCGCGCTGTTTGCGCTGGCCGGTGTCGCCGGCGTGTTCGCCGCGCCAATCGCGGGGCGGCTCGCCGATCGCGGCCATAGCCGCATCGCGACGCTGATTGCGATGTTGCTCGCGGCCGCGGGCTTCCTCGTGACCTATATCGGCGAGGCCGGCTCGATGCTGAACCTCGCCTGCCTGGTGGTGGCCGCGATCGCCATCGATATCGGCGTCCAGGGCAACGTCGTGCTCGGCTTCCGCGCCATCTTCGCGCTCGGGCACGAACATCGCAGCCGCCTCAACGGCCTCTACATGGCGACCTTCTTCGCAGCCGGCGCTGCCGGCTCCGCGATCGGCGCCTGGGCCTTCGCGCAAGGCGGCTGGGCGCTCGCATCGGGAATCGGCCTCGCTCTGCCCGTCGCGGGCCTGCTCTATGCGGCCACGGAGTAACGGTGAAATTGTGCGATGCGGCCGTTTACCAAACGCCCGGGCATGCGTTTTCCGCCTCGCGATTTTCCTGCCGCTGTAGTACTTTGGTCGCAAGGCCCGGTTAACGGGCGGCAGGGGGAGGCTGATGAGACGTGCGGGGCTGTTTGGCGTACCGCGGGTACGGCCATTGTCGTGGCAGGCGTTTCTGCTGGGACTAGTCGTCGTCGGACTATCGGCGGTGTTTCAGGGCATCTGCGTCGCGCTCGGCGCAAAACTCTATTTCGCGGCGTTCGTGCCCGGCCTGTTCGTGCTCGGACTTGTCGCGGGTGCGCCGGCGGCGGCATTCGCCGCGTTGCTCACCATTCCGCTGGTGTGGTGGGCGTTCATACCGCCCTTCTTCCAGTTCACCCCGCTATCCGACGCGAATGCGGATTCCATCAACCTGTTCTGCCTCCTCGCCGTGCTCCTGATCGGCCTTGCCGATCTGTGCCGCGAGACGATGGCGATCGTCAGCCGCGGCGGGCTGAAGCGTTCGGGCGAGAGCGCGGCAACGAATTCGCAATAAATCGGCGATGCGCTCGCGCGCACGTTGCGCGCGCGCAACAGTCCGGCAACCATTCGCCAGCTTGCCGCGCGCCGCTAACTTTTCGAAAAAGATTTGGTCGCAATTTCTCCCCCGGGAATGACGAGGGAGTTTTCGGACATGAACGGCCAAGTAAACGGGCACGCCATCTTGGAGAACGTGCGCCGCTATCGCGGCATCGCATCGCTCTATCGCCAGACCGCTGCATTCCGCCCGGGCCAGAGCTGGTCGCTGCTGGAGCAGGCGCGGGATTGGGAAGCGCGGGCGCTGTCGGAGCTGGAAGCCTATTTCGCCACGCACATGGATTACGCCGCTCCGCGCGCAGCCTGATCGTTAACCATCGCCGCAAGGAGATCGGCGACGAACACCGGCGACCGCTGGCTCCAGTCGGGAGCAGAACCCGTGGCAACTACGGGGTTACCCCGGCGCCTGCGCATGATAGCAAGTCGCCCGGATCTCCTTCACGTCGGCCGGGGGCGAGCGATGACCACCTTCAACCGCATCTTCACGACAGAGCGCCTGCTTCAGATCATCGTCATTCTCGCAGCGACGATTGCGATGAAGCTGATGGGGTAAGCATCGGCGAGCTAGCGCTCACCGAGCTCGGGCACGTCGGGCAGATAGTTCGAGCCTTCCGAGCCCAGAAAATCGAACATCGCCTGCGCCGGCGGCAGCAGCACCTTGTCGCTGCGGCGGATCACGTACCATTGCCGCACGATCGGAAGGCCGGCGACGTCGAGCACGATCAGGCGGCCCTCGGCAAGCTCGTGCGCCACGGTGTGGGCCGAGATGAAGGCGATGCCGAGCCCGGCGATGACCGCCTGCTTGATGGTCTCGTTGCTGCTCATCTCCATGCCGATGACCGGCTCGAGGTCCGACTTCTGGAATATGCCCTCCATGAGCGTGCGCGTGCCCGATCCCGGCTCGCGGGTGAGGAAGGTCTCGTGCACGAGGTCGGTCAGGCTGAGGCCGGAATCCTTCTCCAGCCAGTGTCCCTTGCGGGCGACGATGACGTGCGGATTGCGCCCGAGCTGACGGACGTCGACGCTGACGTCGGCCGGTGGCCGACCCATCACCGCGAAATCGAGGTCGTAGCCGTGCATGGCCTCGCGGATCTCCTCGCGATTGCCGATGGTTAGCCTGATCTCGATCTTCGGGTACCGCTTGGTGAATGCCGCAATCGCATGCGGGACGAAATACTTCGCGGTCGAGACCGCGCCGAGATGCACGGTGCCGCCGGTCCGCCCGGCGAGCAGGTCGAGCGCGCCCTGGCAGTCCATGATCGCGGCTTCGACCCGCTCGGCGAGCGCCAGAACCTCCTTGCCCGCCTCCGTCAGCAGCATGCCGTCACCGGTCCGCTGCACCAAAGGCAGGCCGGCGAGGTCCTGAAGCTGGCGCAACTGCTGGGTCACGGCCGGCTGGGTCAGCCCGAGATGGCCGGAGGCCGCCGTCACGCTGCCCTTGGCCGAAAGCGCCGCGAGCGAGCGAAGCTGCCGGATCGTCAGATGCCGGAGCTGGGCCGCTGCATGGGCGGGGCCATTATAAGAAAATTCTTTGGCGCTCATTATGAATAGAAATTTTCCTTATTAAGCCACCCCTGTCAATCTCCTCGTGCCGGGACCGACCGCACCGACCTCCACCGGGGAGGGACATGGATGCGGCGCCGGCCAGGGGATGGACGCAATGACCGGGCAACTCAGGCTGGACGACCACCTTCAACGGTACTCGGAGACCGCGCCCTACGCGCTGGCGGTGGCGACCGCGGTCGATGCCATCGCGGCGGCGGCGATCGAGATCGCCGACCTCATCGGCACCGGCGATCTCGCGGACGCCTCGGGCCTGACCACAGGCCGCAACAGCGACGGCGACGTCCAGCGGGATCTCGACGTCCAGGCGGATGCGATCCTGCGCCGCTGTCTCGGCAAGCTGCCGATCGCAGCGCTGGCGTCGGAGGAGATGCGCGAGCCGCAGATCGTCGACCGCGCGGCCAGGATCTGCGTTGCGATCGATCCGCTCGACGGCTCCTCCAACATCGACATCAACATGACCGTCGGCACGATCTTCTCGATCCTGCCAGCTCCCGACGATCTCGCGCTCGCCTTCCATCAGCGCGGCTCGGCGCAGCTCGCGGCCGGCTTCGTCACCTACGGTCCGCAGACCTCGCTGGTGCTGACGCTCGGCGACGGCGTCGACATCTTCACTTACGACCGCAAATCCGGCTGCTTCCGCCTCGCGCGCAGCGCCGTGCAGATCTCCGAGGCGGGCGAGGAGTTCGCGATCAACGCGTCGAACCGCCGGCATTGGGATCCGCCGGTGCGCGCCTTCGTCGACGAATGCCTCGCCGGCGTCGAAGGTCCCGCCAATCACGATTTCAACATGCGCTGGATCGGCTCGCTGGTCGCGGAGGCTTACCGCATCCTCACCCGCGGCGGCGTGTTCCTCTATCCCTCGGACGCGCGGCCCGGCTATGGCGACGGCCGCCTGCGCCTCACCTACGAGGCGCATCCGATGGCCTACATCATCGAGCAGGCCGGCGGCTCGGCCTCGACCGGACGCGAGCGCATCCTCGACCTGTCGGCGCAAAGCCTGCACCAGCGCGTGCCGCTGATCATGGGCTCGAGCAACGAGGTGGCGCGCGTCGAAGAGCTGCATTGCGATCCGCTGCTGGTTGCCAGCGTCTCGGCGCCGCTGTTCGCGCGGCGCGGCTTCTTCCGGCTGTGAGGAGGGGAACACATGTCCAGGAAGCATCCGATCATCTCCATCACCGGCTCCTCCGGCGCCGGCACGACCTCGGTCAAGAAGACGTTCGAGCAGATATTCTTCCGCGAGAAGGTCAACGCCGTCTACATCGAGGGCGACGCCTTCCATCGTTATGACCGCGCAGAGATGCGCACGCAGATGGCGAAGGAGGCCGAGCGCGGCAACAGGCATTTCAGCCATTTCAGCCCCGAGACCAATCTGTTCGAGGAGCTGGAGCGCGCCTTCCGCGACTACGGCGAGACCGGCACGGCGGTGACGCGACACTATGTGCACGATGCCGAGGAATCCGCGCTGCATGGCGTTGCTCCCGGCACCTTCACGGAATGGGAGCGGCTGCCGGAGAATTCGGACCTGCTATTCTACGAGGGCCTGCACGGCGCCGTCGTCACCGACAAGGTCAACGTCGCGCGTTATGCCGATCTCAAGATCGGCGTCGTGCCCGTCATCAATCTCGAATGGATCCAGAAGCTGCACCGCGACCGCAGCGCGCGGGGCTATTCGACCGAGGCCGTCACCGACACCATCCTGCGGCGGATGCCGGATTACATCCACTACATCTGTCCGCAATTCACCGAGACGGACATCAATTTCCAGCGCGTGCCCACGGTGGACACCTCCAATCCGTTCATCGCGCGCTGGATCCCGACGCCGGACGAATCGATGGTCGTGATCCGCTTCAAGAACCCGCGCGGCATCGACTTCCCGTATCTGCTTTCGATGCTGCCCCACAGCTGGATGTCGCGCGCGAATTCGATCGTGTGCCCCGGCGCCAAGCTGGACCTCGCGATGCAGCTGATCCTGACGCCGCTGATCATGCAGCTCATCGAGCGCAAGCGAAACCTGAAGTGAACAAGGGGAGAATTCCATGAACATCTCCGTCCACGCCGAAGCCGACCTCACGGCTGTCGCGCATAACGATCTCGCCAACGCCGTCCGCTTCCTCGCGGTCGATGCCATCGAGACATCGCAGTCCGGCCATCCCGGCCTGCCCATGGGCATGGCCGATGTCGCGACCGTGCTGTTCTCGCGCTTCCTGAAGTTCGACTCGGCGCACCCGAACTGGCCGGATCGCGATCGCTTCGTGCTCTCCGCGGGCCACGGCTCGATGCTGCTCTATGCACTGCTCCATCTCACCGGCGGCGCCGTCAGCCTCGATGACATCAAGGCCTTCCGGCAGTGGGGCTCGAAGACACCGGGCCATCCCGAATACGGCCATACGCCGGGGGTCGAGACCACGACCGGACCGCTGGGGCAGGGGATTGCCACGGCCGTCGGCATGGCGCTCGCCGAGCGCATGGCCAATGCGCGGCATGGCGATGGGCTTGTCGACCACTTCACGTATGTCATCGCGGGCGACGGCTGCCTGATGGAAGGCATCAGCCAGGAGGCGATCTCGCTCGCCGGCCATCTCCAGCTCGGCCGCCTGATCGTGCTGTTCGACGACAACGGCATCTCCATCGACGGGCCGACGTCGCTTGCGACATCGGACGACCAGCTCGCGCGCTTCGCCGCCTCCGGCTGGTCGGTGCGCCGCGTCGATGGGCACGATCCGGAAGCAGTTGCGCAGGCGATTGCCGAAGAGCGCGAGACCACAAAGCCGTCACTGATCGCCTGCCGCACCGTCATCGGCTATGGCGCACCGGACCGGCAGGGCACAGAGAAGGCGCATGGCGCGCCGCTCGGCACCGAGCAGGCCGCTGCGGCGCGCCGAACGCTCGGCTGGGATTATCAGCCGTTCGTGGTGCCGATCCCGATCCTCAAGGCGTGGCGCATGATCGGACAGCGCGGGCAGGTCGAGCGTCTCGCCTGGCTCGATCGCTATGAAAGTGCGACGCCCGAGCAGCGCGATCTGTTCGTCGAAGGCAAGGTCGTCGCCCTGCCGGCCGCCTATGTGCTGGCTGCGGCGAAATTGCGCGAACGCTTTGCGAGCGAGCGGCCGAAGCTCGCGACGCGGCAGGCCTCGCAACAGGTGCTCGACGGCATCGCCGGGACAATTCCCGGCCTGGTCGGCGGCTCTGCGGACCTGACGCATTCGAACCTGACCCATGCCAAGGCGCAAACTCCTGTCAAGAGTGGCGCGTTCGCCGGCGACTACATCCACTACGGCATTCGCGAGCACGGCATGGCCGCCGCGATGAACGGCCTCGCGCTGCACGGCGGCTTCATTCCCTATGGCGGCACGTTCCTCGCGTTCTCCGACTACAGCCGGCCGGCGATCCGCCTTGCGGCCTTGATGCGGCTGCGCGTCATCCACGTGATGACGCACGACTCCATCGGTCTCGGAGAGGACGGCCCGACGCACCAGCCGGTCGAGCATCTCGCCGCGCTGCGCGTGATCCCGAACCTTCTGGTGTTCCGCCCCGCCGATGCGGTGGAGACGCTGGAGGCCTGGGACTGCGCCCTTGCGGCGGAGCATCGTCCCTCCGTGCTCTGCCTGTCGCGGCAAGCCTTGCCGACGTTCCGCAGTGATGTGCGCGGCAGAAACCGTGTCGCGCGCGGTGCCTATCTCGTGGTCTCGCCGGATGGCGGCCGCGATGTGACGCTGATGGCGACCGGCTCGGAAGTCTCGATCGCGCTGGAAGCCGCCCGCCTGCTCGCGACCGAGCACATCCGCGCGGCCGTCGTCTCAGCGCCCTGCTTCGCGCTCTTCGAGGAGCAGCCGGAGGATTACCGCGCCGCCGTGCTCGGCACCGCGCCGCGTGTCGGGATCGAGGCGGCCGTGCCCGGCGATTGGCCGCGCTGGATCGGCGCCGACGGTGAATTCGTCGGCATGCGCGGCTTCGGCGCTTCGGCGCCGGCGCCGGTGCTGTACCGCGAATTCGGTATCACGCCGCAAAACATTGCGGAAGCCGCCCGCCGGGCGATCGCCCGCAAGAGCCAATAAGGAGGACGACCCTTGGCCCGTATCACCCTTCGCCAACTGCTCGATCACGCCGCCAGCCACGGCTACGCGGTGCCGGCGTTCAACATCAACAACATGGAGCAGGGGATCGCGATCATGCAGGCGGCCGCCGAGGTCGATGCGCCCGTGATCATCCAGGCCTCGCGCGGCGCGCGCAGCTATGCCGGCGACCTCATGCTCTCCCACATGATCGACGCGCTGGAGCGGACTTATCCCGACATCCCGCTCTGCATGCACCAGGACCACGGCAATGACGAGGCGACCTGCGCGTCCGCCATCGCGCACGGCTTCACCTCGGTGATGATGGACGGCTCGCTGAAGGCCGACGCCAAGACCGCGGCCGACTACGACTACAACGTCGCGATCACCCGCCGCGTCGTCGATCTCGCCCATTGGGTCGGCGCCTCGGTCGAAGGCGAGCTCGGCGTGCTCGGCTCGCTCGAACATGGCGGCGGCGAGCAGGAGGACGGTCATGGCGTCGAGGGCAAGGTCAGCCACGACCAGCTGCTGACCGATCCTGACCAGGCCGTCGATTTCGTCCGCGCGACGAAAGTCGATGCGCTGGCCATTGCGATGGGCACCTCGCACGGCGCCTACAAGTTCAGCCGCAAGCCCGATGGCGATATCCTGGCGATGCGGGTGGTCGAGGAGATTCACCGCCGGCTGCCGAACACGCATCTCGTCATGCACGGCTCGTCCTCGGTGCCGCAGCCGCTCCAGGACATGTTCAACCAGTTCGGCGGCGAGATGCCGCAGACCTGGGGCGTGCCGGTGGAAGAGATCGTGCGCGGCATCAAGAGCGGTGTGCGCAAGGTCAATATCGACACCGACTGCCGGTTGGCGATGACCGCGGTGTTCCGCAAGGTCGCGGCGCAAAGTCGCAATGAGTTCGATCCGCGCAAATTCCTCAAGCCGGCGATGGACGCAATGCGCGATCTCTGCCGCGAGCGCTTCGAGCAGTTCGGCACCGCGGGCCACGCCAGCAGGATCAAGGTCGTTCCCTTGAGCGAGATGGCGCGGCGTTATCGTGCCGGCGAGCTCGATCCGCGCGTCGACGCCCGAGAGTCAGTCGCCGCCTAGTCATTCAGAGAGAGAAGAACAGGAGAGAGTCATGAATGCACATACCGGCACGGTTCGCGGCAAGGAGCGTTATCGCTCGGGCGTCATGGAATACAAGCGCATGGGCTATTGGGAGCCCGATTACACGCCAAAGGACACCGACGTCATCGCGCTGTTCCGCGTCACACCGCAGGAAGGCGTCGATCCGATCGAGGCGTCCGCTGCGGTTGCCGGCGAGTCCTCGACCGCGACCTGGACGGTGGTGTGGACTGACCGGCTGACGGCCGCCGAAAAATATCGCGCGAAATGCTATCGCGTCGATCCGGTGCCGGGCACGCCGGGGTCGTATTTCGCCTACATCGCCTACGATCTCGACCTGTTCGAGCCCGGCTCGATCGCCAACCTCTCGGCCTCGATCATCGGCAACGTGTTCGGCTTCAAGCCGCTGAAGGCGCTGCGGCTCGAGGACATGCGATTCCCCGTCGCTTATGTGAAGACGTTCCAGGGGCCGGCGACCGGCATCGTGGTCGAGCGCGAGCGGCTCGACAAGTTCGGCCGGCCGCTGCTGGGCGCAACCGTGAAGCCGAAGCTCGGCCTTTCGGGCCGCAACTACGGCCGCGTGGTCTACGAGGCGCTGAAGGGCGGGCTCGACTTCACCAAGGACGACGAGAACATCAACTCGCAGCCCTTCATGCATTGGCGCGATCGCTTCCTCTATTGCATGGAGGCGGTGAACCGTGCGCAGGCCGCTTCCGGCGAGGTGAAGGGCACGTACCTGAACATCACCGCGGGAACGATGGAGGACATGTACGAGCGCGCGGAGTTCGCGAAAGAGCTCGGATCCTGCATCGTCATGATCGACCTCGTGATCGGCTATACCGCGATCCAGTCGATGGCGAAATGGGCCCGCCGCAACGACATGATCCTGCATCTGCATCGCGCCGGTCACTCGACCTATACGCGGCAGAAGAGCCACGGCGTGTCGTTCCGTGTCATCGCCAAATGGATGCGGCTTGCCGGCGTCGATCACATCCATGCCGGCACGGTGGTTGGCAAGCTCGAAGGCGATCCCAACACCACGCGCGGCTATTACGATGTCTGCCGCGAGGATTTCAACCCGACCAAGCTCGAGCATGGCTTGTTCTTCGACCAGTCCTGGGCGAGCCTGAACAAGATGATGCCGGTGGCCTCCGGCGGCATCCACGCCGGCCAGATGCACCAGTTGCTCGACCTGCTCGGCGAGGACGTCGTGTTGCAATTCGGCGGCGGCACGATCGGCCATCCCATGGGCATTGCGGCGGGCGCGATCGCGAACCGCGTGGCGCTGGAGGCGATGATCCTCGCCCGCAACGAGGGCCGCGACTACGTCCATGAAGGGCCGGAGATCCTGGCCAGGGCGGCCGAGACTTGCACGCCGCTGAAGGCGGCGCTCGAAGTCTGGAAGGACGTCACCTTCAACTATCAATCCACCGACACGCCGGACTTCGTGCCGACCGCGCTCGAAACCGTTTGAGGAGACGCAACATGAAACTCACCCAGGGCTGCTTCTCGTTCCTGCCCGATCTCACCGACGACCAGATTACCAAGCAGGTGCAGTACTGCCTTGCGAAGGGGTGGGCGGTGAACATCGAGTTCACCGACGATCCGCACCCCCGCAACACCTATTGGGAGATGTGGGGTCTGCCGATGTTCGATCTCCAGGACGCCGCCGGCGTAATGATGGAGCTCGCCGAATGCCGCAGGGTGTACGGCGACCGGTACATCCGTATCAGCGGCTTCGATTCCAGCCATGGCTGGGAATCGGTGCGAATCTCCTTCCTGGTCAACCGGCCGCCGCAGGAGGCGGAATTCGAGCTGGTGCGGCAGGAAGTGGGGGGACGCGCGATCCGCTACACCACCGTGCGAAAGGCGCCCGCACACGTGTCCTGATCATTCGTTTCCGCGCGGAGCTCTCCCTGCTCCGTATCCTTGGCGGACCACTGCTTCGCCGCTTCCCCCCGCGGCGAAGCTCTTTTCTTCGAGGTACCGATGCTTGACGTGCCCCATGCGACGACCGCCGAAGGCGGCGAGACCAATTTCGATCTCCGCAAGGAAGCCGAAGCGGCCGGGATCACGGATACGCTGCAGCAGCTCGAGCGGGAGCTGGTCGGCCTCCGGCCGGTCAAGAATCGCGTGCGCCAGATCGCCTCGCTCCTGCTGATCGAGCGCATCCGGCAGCGTGCGGGCCTCGCCTCCGCACCGCCGACGCTGCACATGTCGTTCACGGGCAATCCCGGCACCGGCAAGACCACCGTGGCGCTGCGCATGGCGAAGATCCTGCACGGGCTCGGTTTCGTGCGACGCGGTCACGTGATCTCCGTGACGCGTGACGACCTCGTCGGCCAGTATATCGGCCACACCGCGCCGAAGACGAAGGAGATCTTGAAGAAGGCGATGGGCGGTGTGCTGTTCATCGACGAGGCCTATTATCTGCACCGGCCGGACAATGAGCGCGACTACGGCCAGGAGGCGATCGAGATCCTGCTTCAGGTGATGGAGAACCAGCGCGAGGATCTCGTCGTGATCCTTGCCGGCTACGGCGAGCGAATGACGAGCTTCTTCGCCTCCAATCCCGGCTTCCGTTCGCGCATGGCCCACCACATCGAATTTCCGGACTATGCGGAAGCCGAGCTGCTCGTCATTGCCGAGCTGATGCTGAAGGAGCGCGGCTATCGCTTCTCGGCGGCCGCGCGCGAGGCGTTCGAGAAGTACATCGCGCTGCGCCGGACCCAGCCATTCTTCTCCAACGCGCGCTCGATCCGCAATGCCGTCGACCGCATCCGCTTGCGGCAGGCCGATCGCCTGGTGTCCGATCTCGACCGGATGCTCGACATTTCCGACCTCGAAACCATCGATCCCGTGGACGTGCTGGCAAGCCGCGTCTTCAGCGGCGGGGCCGACGCGCGGAGTGCAAAGCCATGACCAGCGAAATCCTTATCGCTCCCTCGATCCTGGCTGCAGACTTCGCCCGTCTCGGGGAGGAGATCGCGGCCATCGACGCCGCCGGCGCCGACTGGATCCATTGCGACGTCATGGACGGACATTTCGTCCCGAACATCAGCTTCGGCGCCGATGTCATCAAGGCGATCCGGCCGGTGACGAAGAAGATCTTCGACGTGCATCTCATGATCGCGCCCGTCGACCCTTATCTCGAGGCGTTCGCGAAGGCCGGGGCCGATGTCATCACCGTTCATGCCGAAGCGGGCCCGCATCTCGACCGCACGCTGCAGGCGATCCGCGCGCTCGGGAAAAAGGCCGGTGTCAGCCTGTGCCCGGCGACATCGGAAAGCGCGCTCGAATACGTGCTGGACCGCGTCGATCTGGTGCTGGTGATGACGGTCAATCCGGGCTTTGGCGGCCAGTCCTTCCTCGAATCCCAGCTCGACAAGATCAGGCGCATTCGAACCATGATCGGCGACCGGCCGATCCGGCTCGAGGTCGATGGCGGCATCACGCGCGACAACGCTGCTGCTGTGGCCGCCGCGGGTGCCGATACGCTCGTGGCGGGTTCCGCGGTGTTCCGCGGCAAGAGCAGCGCCGACTATGCCGGCAATATCGCGGCCATTCGCGTCGCCGCTGAAGCGGGCCGGGTTCCACGATCGCAGGATAATTCCGCGCAGCCGCTGCGTGTCGGCGAAAGCGCGCGCCTCCGGTAGACTACGGGAGCCGTGCACCCGGGTGTCGGTTGTGCCAACGCGTGCCACTTTCCGATCGGATTCCTTCAGGCGGGGGTAACCACCGCGTCCGAGGCGAAGGTTCGATTAACGTCCGCGTAATGCTAAGGTGTCTCAATCTGAGGTTTAGGAACGCGAGAGAGCGCGGGGATGCGGATCGAGGATATCTGCGGGCATGAGGCCTGCACTCGGCCAGTTGGGGTGGCATGAGCATGCATCGCTTGTTCGCCGAGCAACTTCGCTGTGCCACCGAAGCGACCGGACAGGTCGATCTCGCCAAATTGGGCGAACTCGTCAGCGCGGCCTACGAGGCAAGCGACCGCGATCGCCAGCGGATGGCCGACGCGCGCGCCCAGACGCACGATCAGGTCGAGGAGGATTTGCTCCGGACCCGCGAGTTCCTTGATACGATCGTCGAGAATATCCCGATTGCCGTGTTCGCAAAATGCGCGAAGGATTCCCGCTACATTCTGCTCAACCGCGCCGGCGAGGACTATTACGGCCTGCCCCGCGAACAGATGCTGGGCAGGACGCCCGAGGAGATTTTTCCGGCGGACGTTGCCCGCGTGGTCAACGAGCAGGACCGCAGGGTCGTCGCCAGTGGAATGCCGATGTTCCTCGAGGAGCACCTGCTCGAAGTCGGCGTCAAGGGCCACGACCGCGTCGTCAATTCGCGCAAGATGCTGATCTCGGACGGCGCCGGCGACCCGCAATATCTGGTCGGCGTGATCGAGGACGTCACCGAGCGCGTCACGAACCATGAGCGGATCAGTCATCTTGCTCATCATGATGCCTTGACCGACCTGCCGAACCGCAGTGCCTTCAACGCGGAGCTGGACGAGCGGCTGGAGCGGGCGCAGGAGGCATCGACCAGTTTTGCAGTGCTCAGCCTCGATCTCGACCGCTTCAAGGAGGTCAACGACGTGTTCGGCCACCCCGTCGGCGACATGCTGATGCGGGCGGCGGCGGATCGTCTTGCCGCGGAAGCCGACGGCGCCTTCGTCGCCCGCATCGGCGGCGACGAATTCATGATCCTGATGCCCGACAACGCGCGCCGCGAGGACGCGCTGACGCTGGCCGAGCGCCTGGTCGAGGTGATTGGCAAGGAGCTCGAGATCGACGACTATCTCTCCCAGGTGGGCGTCAGCGTCGGCATCGCCGTCTACCCCGATGACGGCGTGGATCCCGCGACGCTGCTCGCCAACGCCGATTCCGCGCTCTATCGCGCCAAGCGCGAGGGCAGGGCCCGGGTCTGCTTCTTCGAATCCGAGACGGACCAGGAGCTGCGCGATCGCAGGCTGTTGCAGCACGATCTGCGACAGGCGCTGGAGCAGAACCAGTTCCTCGTCTACTTCCAGCCGCAGGCGCGGATGGATGGCGAGGTCATCGGCTTCGAAGCGCTGCTGCGCTGGAATCACCCGACGCGGGGCTTCGTGCCGCCGGACCAGTTCATTCCACTCGCCGAGGAGAATGGGCTGATCATCCAGATCGGCGAATGGGTCTTGCGCGAGGCATGCCGCGAGGCAGCATCCTGGCCACGGCAGTTGCAGGTCGCGGTCAATTTGTCGCCGGTCCAGTTCCAGGCCGGCGACCTCGAACGCTCGATCCACCAGATTCTGCTGGAGACGGGCCTTACGCCGACGCGGCTTGAGGTCGAGATGACCGAGGGCGTGCTGATCGGCGATTTTACCCGCGCGCTCAACCTGCTGCGGCGGTTAAAGGCACTCGGCATCCGCATTGCAATGGACGATTTCGGCACCGGCTACTCCTCGCTGTCCTATCTCCAGTCGTTTCCGTTCGACAAGATCAAGATCGATCGCAGCTTCATCTCCAACCTCGAGGCGACGCCGCAATCGGCCGAGATCGTCCGCGCGGTCCTGAGCCTCGCGCACGCGCTGAATATCCCGGTCATCGCTGAAGGGGTGGAGACGGAGGCGCAGCGTGCCTTCCTGGCGCACGAGGCCTGCGAGGAGATGCAGGGCTATCTCGTCGGCCGCCCCGGCCTGATCGAGCGCTATCTCGACCTGGTCGGCGTGACCGTGGAGCGCCGCCTCTATGCCTAGCCATCGCCGCCAGAAACGAAATGAGCCGCCGGTTCCATGCCCGCACGGCTCCAAAGTCGCAGGCTGCGCTGATAGCGTGGCCCTGGTGTACCGCCGTTACCTTGTTTGCGGCCACACGCAGAAATTAATACGCGCGGCAAAGGTGGCCGGCTGTGCTTTGCCTCACACATGCCGCAACTTTGTGGCTGGGTCGGCATTGAGCTGTACGCTGCCGAGAACAATCGCCAAACATTTGTAAAGTTTGCGCCAACGCAAAGTGGCCGCGCTGCAGCACACGTTAACGTTCCCGAGACCGACCGGCTTTGCGCAGAAAAAGTTTCGCACAAGTGCAATGACCCTGACGCAAACCGGAGAAATAAGCCGGATGTGACTGAGAGGGAGATTCTCATGGAGAACGTACGTCGCTACCGGGCGCTGGCGTCCCTCTGTCGCCAGCAGGCGGCCTACCGGCCGCTCCAGAACTGGGAACTTCTCGGCCAGGCCGAACATTTCGAATATCTCGCCGAGCTCGCGCTGAAGGCGCATTTCGACGCGTGCAATGCCCAACGCGACGAGGACACCGCCGCAACCGCGACATGGGAGACCCCCGTTGCGGCGTGAGAGCGTCGGGCCGGCTTCGCTAATGCGACATCAGCGTCGGCACCGTCATGGCTTCCAGCATCGCGCGGGTGACGCCGCCGAGAACGCGCTCCTGCAATCGCGAATGGCCGTAGCCGCCCATCACCAGGAGATCGAGGCTCTCGTCGGCCGCCAGCGACAGGATGGTCGGCTGAATCTCGGAGCGGGTGGCTGACAGGCCGACCGTGCGGGTCGAGAGCCCGCGCCGGCCGAGATGTCTTGCCAGGTTGCTTGCCGACACTTCGCCGGGCACCACGTTGGCTTCGTTGATCGTGATGATCACGATCTCTTCGGCGCGCGCCAGGAACGGTGCCGCGTCGCGCAACGCACGGGCGGCGAGCCGGCTGCCGTCCCAGCAGATGCCGATCCGGTTTGCCTTGAAGGCTCCTCGGAAAGTGTACGGCAGGAACAGCACCGGGCCGCCCGCCTGGAACAGGATCTCGCGGGGCACGTCGTTGTCGAACGAGCCTTGCGCCGGATCCGGCTGAAGCACGATGCAGAGGTCGTAGAGCCGCGCCATCGCACCGATCGCGCCTGCGGCGTCCGCCGGGATCGCGCCCATCGGATGGCAGCCATGGGAAACGCCGGCGTTCTTCGCCTCGGTCTCGAACACGGTGAGCGCCGTCTCGGCCCGCTCCAACGCGCGCTCGCGCTCCATTTCGAACACGGCCGCGACTGCGGCCCCACCTTCCATCACATACGCCGCGCTGGTTGCGACATACCCGACGGACACCGCATCGAGATGGGCGTTGAGGCCAGCCGCCAGCGAAATGGAGCCGTCGATCGCCGCGCGCATCGGCCGCTCGGTCGGAATGTGGACGAGAATGTCTTTGATCATGGGGACATCTCCTGGATGATCATATCTTGCCCGCCAATCTTCCATCGTTCTGGACGCCCATGTTGAGCTGCGTCAAGCCGGTGCCTTGATCCTCCGCAAAACGGCCAGCCTCCCGTCGCCTAGAGGTAATAGGCGAGGCAGTCTCATTTTTGCGGTTTTGGCGGAGAGAACAATGGAAAAGGATTCGCGGCAGCAGTCCATCGCGATCGGCTACATCTTCGCAGCCGGTATCCTGCTCGTGCTGCTGCAATGGGCATTTGCCGCCTACAACTCCGTCGAGAGCATTCCCTACAGCCAGTTCGAGCAGCTCATCGCGCAGGGCAAGGTCGCGGAGGTGTCGGTCGGGCAGGACGTGATCCAGGGCAAGCTCAGGGAGAACGAGAAGCTTGCCAGCGGCAAGACCGCCTTCGTCACCGCACGCGTGGATCTGGCGCTGGCGGAGAAGCTGCAGGACAAAGGGATCACGGTCACCGGCGTACCGTCAGGCGGCTTGTTCCAGACCATCCTGTCCTGGATCGTTCCGGCGCTGATGTTCTATCTGGTCTGGATGTTTCTCGGCCGGCGCCTGGCCGAGCGGCAGGGTTTTGGCGGATTGATGTCGATCGGCAAGTCGCACGCCAAGATCTTTGTCGAGACCGACACCAAGGTGACCTTCGCCGATGTTGCCGGCGTCGAGGAGGCAAAGTTCGAGTTGCAGGAGGTTGTCTCTTTCCTGAAGGACCCCAAGAGCTACGGTCGATTGGGCGCCCACGTGCCGAAGGGCATCCTGCTGGTCGGCCCGCCCGGCACCGGCAAGACCTTGCTGGCGCGCGCGGTGGCGGGGGAGGCCGGCGTCCCCTTCTTTTCAATTTCAGGCTCCGAATTCGTCGAGATGTTTGTCGGCGTCGGGGCGGCACGGGTGCGCGACCTGTTCGAGCAGGCGCGAAAGGCCGCACCCTGCATTATCTTCATCGACGAGCTGGATGCGCTCGGGCGCAGCCGTGCGCCGAGCGCCTTCGGCGGCTATGACGAGAAGGAGCAGACGCTGAACCAGCTTCTCGCCGAGCTCGACGGATTTGATCCCTCGACTGGTGTCATCCTGCTTGCTGCGACCAACCGTCCCGAGGTGCTCGATCCCGCGCTTCTGCGTGCCGGCCGGTTCGATCGCCAGGTGCTGGTCGATCGTCCCGACAAGGGCGGCCGCGTGGCAATCCTCAACGTTCACGTGAAGAAGATCCGCGTGGCGAAGGACGTGGATATCGACAAGGTGGCGGGCCTCACGGCCGGCTTCACCGGCGCCGACATCGCCAACCTGATCAACGAGGCCGCGATTGCCGCGACCCGGCGCAACGCGGAGGAGGTTTCGTTCGAGGATTTCACCGCCGCGATCGAGCGGATTGTGGCCGGCGTCGAGAAGAAGAGCCGGGTGCTGAGCACGGAGGAGCGCAAGCGGGTCGCCTATCACGAGATGGGCCACGCGCTGGTTGCCGCCAATCTGTCCGGGGTCGATCCCGTGCAGAAGGTCTCGATCATCCCGCGCGGCATCGGCGCCCTCGGCTACACCATGCAGCGTCCGACCGAGGACCGCTTCCTGCTGACGGTCGCTGAACTGAAGAGCCGCATTGCCGTGCTGATGGGCGGGCGCGCCGCGGAACGACTGATATTTGACGGCGACGTATCGACGGGCGCTGCCGACGATCTCCAGCGCGCCACCGAGATCGCGGTCGAGATGGTGACGAAATACGGCATGGACGCGACGGTTGGCCAGCGGACCTATGCACCAAAGCCGTCGATGTTCCTTCAGGCGGCTCAGGACGCGGGCGTCAGCGCGGCGGCTGACACGGGACGCGAGATCGACCTTGCCGTGCGCAATCTGGTCGAGGCCGGCGACGCGACGGCACGCAAGATCCTCGCCGAGCGCCGCTCCGACCTCGAGGCCGGCGTCGAGCTCCTGATTGCGAACGAAAGCCTGACCGCCGAGCAATTCGCGCCGTTGCGTCCGCACGGCCTGACGCGCGGCCGGGCCGCCGCGTGATGCCGGCGCAGGATGCGGGTGCTGCGCCGCCCCAGCGGCCGCAGATCGCATCTTCTTTGCCAAGATTTAATCGCGTGGACGGAACACCGTAAGGTGCGAGCGATCATGTTGCGTGCAAGGCGACACCTGACCCAACATGGACATTTCGACATGAATGACCGCGTCAATTCCGACATCACCACGTCCCGCACGATCTTGAAGCCGCGCCGGCTTGCGCTGCTTGGCACCGTGGCCGCGCTTGGCGTGGCCGTGCTGGCTGCTTCTCCCGGCGCTTCGCCGCTCGACGTAACCTCCTTCATCGCGCCGGCCCAAGCCGCGGAAAGCGCTGCGACTCCGCCGGGCTTCGGTGACCTCGTCGCCAGGGTCAAACCTGCCGTCATCTCGGTGCGGGTCAGGATAGACCAGGACAACGACAAGAGCGCGATGCTGCAACAGAACCGGATGGATTCCGACGAGGACGCGCCGTTCGACCAGTTCGCGCGTCAGTTCGGCTTCCGCTTTCCGGGTGGCATGAACGGCATGCCGCGCCAGCGTCACCAGATGGTCACGGGTGAAGGCTCCGGCTTCTTCATCTCAGCCGACGGCTATGCCGTGACCAACAACCACGTCGTCGACCACGCCGAGTCCGTGCAGGTCACCATGGATGATGGGGCGAGCTACACCGCAAAGGTGGTCGGCACCGATCCGAAAACCGATCTCGCGCTGATCAAGGTCGATGGCAAGAAGGACTTTCCCTTCGTCAAGTTCTCCGACCAGAAGCCGCGGATCGGCGACTGGGTTGTCGCGGTCGGCAATCCCTTCGGCCTCGGCGGCACCGTGACCGCCGGCATCGTCTCGGCCAGCGGCCGCGACATCGGCAATGGGCCCTATGACGACTTCATCCAGATCGACGCGCCCATCAACAAGGGCAATTCCGGCGGCCCGGCCTTCGACATGAACGGCAACGTGATCGGCGTGAACACCGCGATCTTCTCGCCGTCGGGCGGCTCGGTCGGCATCGGCTTCGACATTCCGGCCACGACCGCAAAGCTCGTCGTCGCGCAGTTGAAGGACAAGGGTGCGGTCACCCGCGGCTGGCTCGGCGTGCAGGTGCAGCCGGTGACATCAGCGATCGCCGACAGCCTCGGCCTGAAGGAGGCGCGTGGCGCGATCGTCGACAATCCGCAGGACAATAGCCCGGCGGCAAAGGCCGGCATCGAGGCGGGCGACGTCATCACCGCCGTCAACGGCACCGCGATCAAGGACTCCCGCGATCTCGCCCGCACCATCGCCACGCTGGCGCCCGGCACGTCCGTGAAGCTCGACGTCTTCCACAAGGGCGCGAGCAAGACGGTGACCCTCGCGCTCGGCGAGCTGCCGAACGAGCGGCAGGCCCAAGGAAACGGAAAAGCCGACGAGGACAAGGCGCAGCCGGGCAACGGCACGCCGCGCCTCGGGCTCAGCCTGGCGCCGGCCGGCGACGTGCAGGGCGCCGGCCAGAAGGGCGTCGTCGTCACCGAGGTCGATCCGCGAGGGCCGGCGGCGCAGCGCGGCATTCAGACCGGCGACGTCATCCTCAATGTCGGCGGCAAGCCCGTCGCCAATGTCGGCGACGTCCGCTCCGAGCTGGCGCAGGCCAAATCGTCCGGCAAGACCAGCGTGCTGTTGCAGGTCAGAAGTGCGGACGCGACCCGGTTTGTCGCGGTGCCACTCGCGTAAGTCGAGTTCTTCCAGCGCAAATCCAAAAAGGCGGCCTTCGGGCCGCCTTTTCTCGTTGGCATCCGAGATACCCACAGGCCGCCGATAACATTCTCGTCAACGGCAGCATTGGTGACAGGTTCGTCCGAAAAAGCCGCGTTCGCTCGTCAGAGTTCGAAATCGCGTGTTGCCTTGGCGGCAATGAAGGCGCCCAGGCGAGTTGCAAGAGTGGAACTTCGGACGTCCGGCCGTCTTGTGGAACCGGCGGTTCGTATTTGATCGGTGCCGACATGGATCGATTGAAGCTCTCGCTGAGACGTGCGCTGCTTGTTGCGCCGTTCGTGCTGTCGGCTGGAAGTGCCCTGGGGCGTGATGACGGCCGCTACGCCGATTCGCCGCTCAAGCCCTGGTTCGACAGTCTGCGCAGCCATCTCGGCCCGTGCTGCTCGGACGCCGACGGATTTGCCGTCTCCGATCCGGATTGGGAGTCTCATGACGGGCACTATCGCGTACGCCTCGATGGGCAGTGGGTCGATGTGCCCGATGAAGCCGTCATCACCGAGCCCAACCGCGCCGGCCGCACCATGGTATGGCCGGTGAAGACCGCGTTTGGCATCTCGATCCGCTGCTTCATGCCGGGCAGCATGATCTAGCGCCGATTGCCGCTACCGCTTGGCGGATTTACGCCTGGACGTTTTCTTGCTCGTCTTTTTCTTGGATGCCTTCCGCTTCGCGGCCTTCTTCGGGACCTTCTTGCCTTTCTTGCGCGCCTTCGACAGGCCGATTGCGATCGCCTGCTTGCGGCTCTTCACACGTCCACCGCGGCCGCTCTTTGCCGTGCCCTTCTTGTAGCGCCGCATTTCGCTTTCGACGTCGCTGCCGGAGCTGCGCGAGTAGCGGCGTTTCTTTGCCTTGCGTGCCATCCGGATTCTCCCTCGGCCGGGAGAAAACCATTCGACATAGGCAAGGTTCCGAAAGCGCGCCCGCAACGTTCCGGATGCGCGATGCAGCCTGGCTAGAAGGAATTTGCCAGTTCGATCTCCGCCTCGAGCACCTGGATGCGGCGCGCAGCTTCAGTGAAGGACAGATCCCGATCATATTGTGCGGGCTGATAGGCCTCCTCGCTGAGCCGCTTCAACCTCAGGCCTTGTGCCCTCGTCATCTGCTCCGCGAGGAAAACCCTGGCGTCGTATTTACCTTGAACCTGCATCTGACCTCTCCGTTCTGAAATCGTGACTTGACTATATGTTCTTATTTTGTTCTAACAAGCCATGGACAACAGAATTAATGAAATTCGACGCAAGATCAGTGCCTTGAGGCTGGAAATGGCCGATGTCGAGGCGTCCGTGCGCGACCTCGTCGAGCGTGATCGCGACTGCACAGAAAAGGCCCTGGCGCAGATGAATCTGCGCCGGAAAATCAACCTGCTGATCGGCGAATGGAAGGCGGCTGGCGGTGGTAATGTCCTGCCGGATGTCCGCGATCGTGTACGTCTTCGTTCCCTCAAGAAAGCCGCAGATCCCGTGCGCGCAATCGCGCGCCGCTGAGACATTTGGGAGCGCGCCGTGGAGGAAGACCCGGACACGTACCGGATCTTGAGACTGCGCGCCGAGATCCTCGAACTGGGGTCGTCGATCCGGCAATTGCAGCGCGAGGGTCTCGACGATGCTGCGGGCCAGCTTCTGATCGCACGCAAGCGGGCGCAGCTCGATCATCTCGTGAAGACGAACTCCGCGGGCGGTGGCCTGAACATCGCTGACATCCGGCGCAGCTAAAGCGTGCGCCGACGATGCGCGTGAGACTGATTGCACCGAACACCAAAGCAAGAAGGCCCCGCGATCGCGGGGCCTTCGATGAATGGCGGCGAGCCTAATTGGCGTTGGTCGTGCCCTTGTTGTTCGTCATGCTGCCGCCCTGGTCGGAGCCGGGACCGGAGCCGCCCTGACCGGAGGGATCGGCGCTCTTGGATTTCGTGTTGGCGCCCGTCGTCTGCGAGGACGACGTCGAGGATTCATGCTTCGCCTTGTGCGACTTCGCCTGTGCGGCGAACGGGGCGGCGGCGAGGCCGGTTGCCAACATCATGGCGAGGGCGAGCTTGGTCGTCTTCATGCACGGGAACTCCCTGAGTTAAAATGACGCAGGCGGCCAACTGCCATCCGCCGCAGGAGTTCCCGACAAAGCAGCCCCTAGGTTTCACGCGTGGTTCAAGATTCCTTGTCCTCGGTGATGATGAACACGATACCCGTGAGCATCGCGCCGATCGCGAACGTCGTCACCAGCGTGAGGACAAAAACGGCAGCGGCCGAATCTCCGCCATGGTTCAGCAAATTTGCGACCGCCGCGTTGGATAGAATGAGCGCGAGACCGAAGGCGAGGCCGAGCGCCGCGCCCATCATCGCATGCGTCATGATCGTGATGATGCCGGTAGGAGAGATCAGACTTGGCGACTTTTTCGGCGACTTTCTCGCACGCATGGAACCGCCCTCGATCATCCCTGAAACGCAGCCGGCGATTACGGGTTCCATCGGCATGAACGATTTGTCACGTCGGGCTTCATCCGACGTTCATGCCAACCTTGCGACCATGGAGGCCGTCAACACGGGAACATTCGATATGGGTAAGGTTGTCTTTCTCTATCGCTCACTGGCCTATCGAAACGCGGCGGCCGATATGCTGCGCAAGGCGCGCAAGCTGCCGCGCGGTGCCGAGCGAAGCGCGGCCCGCCGCTATGCGATGGCGTTACGCGATCTCGCACAAACGGAAGCCTGGCTCGAAGGGCGCGTCGCCCATGAACCGCGGTCGGTGCAGCGCATGAAAGTCGCCGCGTCGGGTTAACCCGACGCGCGCTGGAGGGCGAGGGAGGTAGCGGCGTCGAACTTGCCCTGCGCTGCGGCGGTCGGGGTCTTCCGGGTCAACGGCACTTCCAGGCGGCACAACAGGCCCTCGGCGCGCCAATCGAATTGCGCCTGTCCGCCGAGCTGGGACTCGACGCTCGCAAGCAGGCTCCGTGTGCCGAAGCCGCGAGATTTCGGCGTCCTCACAAGTGGGCCGCCGGATTCCTCCCAGATCAATGTGAGGTGGTCCTGCTCGACCTGCCAGCCGATCATGAGCCGGCCCGACCGCGTCGAGAGGGCGCCATACTTGGCCGAGTTGGTGAAAAGCTCGTGCAGCGCCAGCGCCAGCGTCTGGGCGGTTGTGGGCAGCAACTGAACCTCGGGCCCCGCCAGCTTGATCTGGCCGCCGAGCGAATAGGGCGCGAGTTCCTCGTCGATCAGCTTCGAGAGTTCGGCGCCCTGCCAGCTCGACAGCGACAGGATCGTATGCACGCGCGCCAGCGCGTTGATACGCCCCTCGACGGCGTTGACATAGGCCTTGACCCCGTCGGCACGGGTGAGACGCACGATCGATTGCGCCAGCGCCAGCGCATTCTTGGCACGATGATCGACTTCCCGCGCCAGCAGATTTTGCCGCTCCTCGGCCCGCTTGCGTTCGGTGATGTCCACGGTGACACCGCTCACGCGCACCACGCGGCCGGCCTGGTCCACCGTCGCGGCCGCCGTGCCGACGCACCAGCGCACCTCGCCGTCGGGCCTGCTGACGCGAAACTCGCCTTCATAGGCGCGCGCCCCGGTGTTGAACGCGGCGATCGCCTGGCCGAACCGGTCGACGTCGTCAGGGTGCAGCAGCGCCTGGATGTTGGCCGAGGTGACGTTGAAGGTCTCCGGCGTCACGCCGAAAATGCGATACTGGCCTTCGTCCCACATCCAGTCGCCGTTGACCCAGTCCCAGTCCCAGGATCCCATCTTGCCGGCGGCGATCGCCATGCTGCGGCGCTGTTCGCTCTCGCGCAGTTTTGCGGTTGAGTTCTCCAGCTCGGCCGTGCGCGCGCGAACGCGATCCTCGAGTTCCTGGTTCAGCCGTTCGAGCTCGCGGGTCTTGCGATAGAGCTCGGCAAACACCTTGATCTTGGCGCGCAGCACCTCCGGCACGACAGGCACAGGAACATAGTCGACCGCACCCATCTCATAGCCGCGCAACCGGTCGATGTCGCTCACTTGAATGGCCGAGATGAAGATCATCGCCGTCTTCTGGAAGCGCGGATGCTCCCGGATCATCGCCGCGAGCTCGAAGCCGTCGAGCTCGGGCATGCAGACGTCGACCAGGATCACCGCGATCTCGGTCTTGAGCAGCACCTCCAGCGCCTCGCGGCCGGACGAAGCGATCACGAGGTTCTCGCCCAGTTCCTTCAAGATCACCTCATAGGCGAGCAGCTTGGCCGGCTGGTCGTCGACGAGGAGGATATTGACCTTTTCGTGGTCCATTCGCGGATCCAGCTCAGCGGTGCAGCCACATGCGGATCGCAAGCAGCAATTGATCGGTGTTGACGGGCTTGGCGAGGTAGTCGGACGCGCCGGCTTCCAGGCATTTCTCGCGGTCGCCCTTCATTGCCTTGGCGGTCAACGCGATGATCGGCAGGCGCGCGAAGGCCGGGTTCTCGCGGATCACGCCGATGGTCTGATATCCATCCATCTGAGGCATCATGATGTCCATCAGGACGATGGCGATTTCCGGATTAGACTCGACCAGCGTCACCGCCTCGCGGCCGGTCGTCGCCGTCAGCACCTTCATGCCGCGCCGTTCCAGCACGCTCGACAGCGCGAAGATGTTGCGGGCGTCGTCGTCGACGAGCAGCGCGGTCTTGCCGATCAGGTCCTCGTCGGAGCTGTTCAGCTTCTCCAGCATGCGCTGCTTCTCGACCGGCAGTTCCGTGATCACGCGGTGCAGGAACAACGCGGTCTCGTCGAGCAGGCGCTCGGGCGATTCCACGCCCTTGACCACGATGCTGCGCGCCATGGTGTGGAGCTCGGCATCTTCCTCCGCCGAGAGCTCGCGGCCGGTGAACACCACGACCGGAATGTTCGAAAGTGCTTCGTCGTGGCGGATCTGGTCGAGCACCTCGAAGCCGCTCATGTCGGGCAGGCGCAGGTCCAGCACTACGCAATCGCAGGGCGCTTCGCGCAGCGTCGAGAGTGCGCCGGCGCCGGTGTCGGTCGTCACGATCTCGATGTCGTCGTGATGCAGGAGCTCGCGGATCGAGAGCCGCTCGGCCTCATTGTCCTCGACGATCAGGAGCCGCTTGCGCCGCGGCCGCGCATATTCCTTGATCTGCGTCAGCGCGGCCGAAACCCCCTCGGTCGTCGTCGGCTTGTTGACGAAGGAGAACGCGCCGCGCGCCAGCGCATGCTGGCGGTCCTCGTCGAGCGTGATGATCTGTACGGGGATGTGGCGCGTCAGCGGATTGTGCTTGAGCTGGCTCAGCACCGTCCAGCCGAGCATGTCCGGCAGGAACACGTCGAGCGAGACCGCTCTCGGCTGGTATTGCTTGGCAAGTTCCAGCGCCTCGGCACCGCGAGCCGCGACCAGCACCTTGAAACCCTTGTCGCGCGCGAGATCGACCAGCACGCGTGCGTAATGCGGGTCGTCCTCGACGATCAGGAGGATGCTGTCGCCGGGTTCGAGGTTGAGACGGTCGTCGGGAAGCTGCTCGATGACGCGCGGCTCGGGCGCCGTCGGTTGCAGCGCCGGTGGCTGGCTGTATTGCTGTGGCGTGGCGCGCGGCGCAAGTGTCGGGCCGGAATATTTCAACGGCAGATAAAGGGTGAAGGACGAGCCCTTGCCCGGTGCGCTGCGCAGATGGATTTCGCCGCCGAGCAGGCTGGCGAGTTCGCGGCTGATGGCGAGGCCAAGGCCGGTGCCGCCATATTTGCGGCTGGTGCCGGCGTCTGCCTGCTGGAACGCCTCGAAGATCAGCTTCTGCTTCTCCAGGGGAATGCCGATGCCGGTATCGGACACCTCGAATGCGATCACTGCCGGCGCGGAGTTCAGCACCGGGTGATCCGTTCCCCAGCCGCCGAGCGCGCCACCGACCTTCAGGCGCACTTCGCCTTCGGCGGTGAACTTGAAGGCGTTGGAGAGCAGGTTCTTCAGGACCTGTTGCAGGCGCTTGGAGTCGGTGACGATGCTGCGTGCGAGGTTCGGATCGACGTCGATCTTGAACGACAGGTTGCGGTTCTCCGCCTCGTGCCGGAACGGCCGCCCGACGGTTTCGAGCAGGTTCGCGGTCAGGATTTCCTCGGCGTCCACCGTCACCGTGCCGGACTCGATCTTGGAGAGATCGAGAATGTCGCTGATGAGGTTGAGCAGGTCGGTGCCGGCGCCGTGGATGGTGCGGGCGAATTCGACCTGCTTGCCCGTGAGGTTGCCGTCCGGATTGTCGGTGAGCTGCTGCCCCAGGATCAGGATCGAGTTCAGCGGCGTGCGCAGCTCGTGGCTCATATTCGCGAGGAATTCGGACTTGTACTTCGAGGTCAGCGCGAGCTCGGTCGCCTTCTCCTCGAGCGCGCGGCGGGCCTGCTCGATTTCCTGGTTCTTGCGCTCGACCTCGACGTTGCGCTCGGCGAGCTGCTGCGCCTTCTGCTCGAGCTGGTCGTTGGTCTGCTGCAATTCGCGCTGCTGGGTCTGAAGCTCGCCGGCCAGCTGCTGCGACTGCTTGAGCAGGCCTTCGGTCTGCATCGTCGCCTCGATCGAGTTGAGCACGATGCCGATGGAGTCGGTGAGCTGCTCCAGGAAGGTCATCTGCGAGGTCGTGAACGAGGTCAGCGAGGCGAGCTCGATCACGGCCTTGACCTGGCCCTCGAACAGCACCGGCAGCACCACGAGGTTCTTCGGGGCGACGCGGAACAGCGCCGAGTTGATCGGCACCACGTCGGAGGGAATATCCGCGACCACGCGCGGCCGCCTGTCGAGCGCGCATTGGCCGATCAGGCCGTCGCCGAACGGCAGTACGCGCTGATAGGGATAGACGCCGTCACCGGCGTAGGAGGCGAGCAGCAGGAGCTGTGGATTGTCCTCGTTCTCGACCTGGTAGATCACGCCGGTATGGGCGTTCACCAGCGGCGACAGTTCGGTCAGCAGCAGCCGGCCGACGGTGGCGAGGTCGCGCTGGCCCTGAAGCATGTTGGTGAATTTCGCGAGGTTGGTCTTCAGCCAGTCCTGCTCGGTGTTCACGTCCGTCGTGAGACGGAGGTTCGTGATCATCGTGTTGATGTTGTCCTTCAATTCCGCGACTTCGCCGCGGGCGTCGACCTGGATCGACCGCGTCAGGTCGCCCTTGGTCACGGCGGTCGCCACTTCCGCGATCGCGCGCACCTGCGAGGTGAGGTTGGCCGCCAGGAGGTTGACGTTGCCGGTGAGGTCCTTCCAGGTGCCGGCGGCACCAGGCACGTTGGCCTGGCCGCCGAGGCGGCCCTCGACGCCGACCTCGCGCGCCACCGACGTCACCTGGTCGGCGAAGGTCGCGAGCGTCTCGGTCATGTTGTTGATGGTGTCGGCGAGCGCCGCCACCTCGCCTCGCGATTTCATCGTCAGGTTCTGCTTGAGGTCGCCGTTGGCGACCGCAGTCACCACCTTGACGATGCCGCGCACCTGCTCGGTCAGGTTCGCGGCCATGAGATTGACGGTGTCGGTGAGGTCCTTCCAGGTGCCGGCAACGCCGGGCACCGCGGCCTGACCGCCGAGCTTGCCCTCGGTACCGACCTCGCGCGCGACGCGGGTGACTTCGCCGGCGAAGGCGTTGAGCTGGTCCACCATGGTGTTGATGGTGTTCTTCAGCTCGAGGATTTCTCCCTTCACGTCGACGGTGATCTTGCGCGACAAGTCGCCGCGGGCCACGGCGGTGGTCACTTCGGCGATGTTGCGGACCTGCGTGGTGAGGTTCGCCGCCAGCAGGTTGACGTTGTCGGTGAGGTCCTTCCAGGTGCCGCCGACGCCGGGCACGACGGCCTGACCGCCGAGCCGGCCCTCGGTGCCGACCTCGCGCGCCACGCGCGTCACTTCGGCGGCGAAGGAGCGGAGCTGCTCGACCATGGTGTTCAGGGTGTCCTTGAGCAGCAGGATCTCGCCGCGCACGTCCACCGTGATCTTCTTCGACAGGTCGCCGCCGGCGATCGCGGTCGCGACCTCGGCGATGTTGCGGACCTGGGCCGTCAGGTTCGAGGCCATGAAGTTGACGTTGTCGGTGAGGTCCTTCCAGGTGCCGGCGACGCCGGGCACTTCGGCCTGGCCGCCGAGCTTGCCTTCGGTACCGACCTCGCGCGCGACGCGCGTCACTTCGCCGGCAAAGCCGTTGAGCTGGTCCACCATGGTGTTGATGGTGTTCTTCAGCTCGAGGATTTCGCCGCGCACGTCCACGGTGATCTTGCGCGAGAGGTCGCCGCGCGCCACGGCGGTGGTGACCTCGGCGATGTTGCGGACCTGGGCGGTGAGGTTGCCCGCCATCGAGTTCACGCTGTCGGTGAGATCCTTCCAGGTGCCGGCGACGCCGGGCACGTTGGCCTGGCCGCCGAGACGACCCTCGGTGCCGACCTCGCGCGCCACGCGCGTCACTTCGCCCGCGAAGCGGTTGAGCTGGTCGACCATCGTATTCAGCGTGTCCTTGAGCTGAAGGATCTCGCCGCGGACGTCCACCGTGATCTTGCGCGACAGGTCGCCGCCGGCAATCGCAGTTGCGACCTCGGCGATGTTGCGGACCTGGGCGGTGAGGTTACCGGCCATCGAGTTGACGCTGTCGGTGAGGTCCTTCCAGGTGCCGGCGACGCCGGGCACCTCGGCCTGGCCGCCGAGCTTGCCTTCGGTGCCGACCTCGCGGGCGACGCGCGTGACTTCGCCGGCGAAGGCGTTGAGCTGGTCGACCATGGTGTTGAGCGTTTCCTTCAGCTGAAGGATTTCGCCCGACACGTTCACGGTGATCTTCTTCGACAGGTCGCCCTTGGCCACGGCGGTGGCGACTTCGGCGATGTTGCGGACCTGACCCGTCAGGTTCGAGGCCATCGAGTTGACGCTGTCCGTCAAGTCTTTCCAGGTGCCGGCGACGCCGCGCACCTGGGCCTGGCCGCCGAGCTTGCCTTCGGTGCCGACTTCGCGGGCGACGCGCGTGACTTCGCCGGCGAAGGCGTTGAGCTGGTCCACCATGGTGTTGATGGTGTCTTTCAGCTCGAGGATCTCGCCGCGGACGTCCACCGTGATCTTCTTCGACAAGTCGCCGCCTGCGACCGCGGTCGTCACCTCGGCGATGTTGCGGACCTGTGCGGTCAGGTTCGACGCCATCGAGTTGACGCTCTCGGTAAGGTCCTTCCAGGTGCCGGCGACGCCGAGCACGTTGGCCTGACCGCCGAGACGTCCCTCGGTGCCGACCTCGCGCGCAACGCGCGTGACTTCGCCGGCGAAGGCGTTGAGCTGGTCCACCATGGTGTTCAGGGTTTCCTTCAGCTGAAGGATCTCGCCGGACACGTTCACGGTGATCTTCTTGGAGAGGTCGCCGCCGGCGATGGCGGTGGCGACGTCGGCGATGTTGCGGACCTGCGCGGTCAGGTTCGACGCCATGAAGTTGACGTTGTCGGTGAGGTCCTTCCAGGTGCCGGCCACGCCGGGCACCTGGGCCTGGCCGCCGAGCTTGCCTTCGGTACCGACCTCGCGGGCGACGCGCGTCACTTCGGAGGCGAAGGAGTTGAGCTGGTCCACCATGGTGTTGATGGTGTCCTTCAGCTCCAGGATTTCGCCGCGCACGTCCACCGTGATCTTGCGGGACAAGTCGCCGCGCGCCACGGCGGTGGTGACGTTGGCGATGTTGCGGACCTGCGCGGTCAGGTTGCCGCACATCGCGTTCACGGAGTCGGTGAGATCCTTCCAGGTGCCGGCGACGCCGGGCACGATCGCCTGGCCGCCGAGCTTGCCGTCGGTGCCGACCTCGCGCGCCACGCGCGTCACTTCGGAGGCGAAGGAGCGGAGCTGGTCCACCATCGTGTTGATGGCCTCCTTGAGTTGAAGGATCTCGCCGCGGACGTCGACGGTGATCTTCTTGGACAAATCGCCGTTGGCGACCGCGATCGTGACCTCGGCGATGTTGCGAACCTGGTTGGTCAGGTTGTTCGCCATCGAGTTGACGCTCTCGGTCAGATCCTTCCAGACGCCGGTCACCTCGGGCACCTGGGCCTGGCCGCCGAGCTTGCCTTCGGTGCCGACCTCGCGCGCCACGCGCGTCACCTCGGAGGTGAACACGCCCAGCTGCTTGATCATGGTGTTGACGATGTTCGCCGACTGCAGGAATTCGCCGCGGAGCGGACGGCCGTCGACGTCGAGCTTGACGGTCTGGAGCAGGTCGCCTTGCGCCACCGCCGCGACCGCGCGGGTCACCTCGCGCGTCGGCCACAACAAATCGTCGATCAGCGTGTTGACGGAGCCTTCCATGTCGGCCCAAGAGCCGGAGGCGAGGCCGAACTTCACACGCTGCCGGGTCTTGCCCTCGCGTCCCACCACCTGGCCGACCAGCTCGAGCTGCTGCGCCATGCGCTGGTTTGCGGCGATGATTTCGTTAAGAGTGTCGGCGATCTTGCCGTCGATACCGAGATAGTCGCCGCTCATACGCACCGAGAAATCGCCGCTACGCATGGCCTGCAAGGCGAGTAGCAATTCCGGCCGGGAGTCCGGCTCTGACATACCGTTAGTTCTTGGCTTTGGGACGCGACGACCGGAGCGTGATGCAGATCCGGGATCGAGGTCGCTCATTCTGATTCCCCCGCAGGCGTCGGCCGAATCTAAGGCGTGACGCAATTAGTCAAACTAGAGCGTCAGCCAAATTCGAAATCAAGCGCCAAGGTTGCGGCGCCTGGAAATGGAACCTGCTTTGCTCAGCCCGACCGCAACAACGACGATAAAGGCGATTAGTTCCATCCGGTTCCAAGAGAGTTTCGGACCGGTTCGCCGCCTTTGTGGGCACTTGCTTGCCAATCGGCGGGGCGGGCACCACGGACGGCGGCGGCCGGAAGACGAACGGGGGGCTATTTGTCTGCCATCGTCCGCTCCGCATCCTTCATCTGCGAGCGCAGCACCGGCAGTTGGTCGCGGGCAAAGGCGGCCAGTGCGGCATTGTCGGGAGCTTTGAGATAGTGCTCGAGCAGGCCAATGGTGGATTCATATTCGGGGATCTGCGCGGCATAGAAGGTTCGGGCGTAGGCTGGTCCGTCCGAATTGTCGGGCTCGGCGATGCTTGTGCTCGCCTTTGTCTTGCCGACGCGCGGCTCGGCGCCGATCGCCTCTTGGATGTCCTTCAAGGCCTTGTCGCGTTTCGCCGCTTCCTCGGCGCGCAGGGCGGCGAGGTTTTTCACCTCCGCATTGCCCTTCAGGTCGGTGCTTTCCAGCAGACCCTGCTGGAAGCGGCTGAACGCGTACAGGCCGTTGATGACGTCGGTCGCCGTCGGCACGCGTTCGCCCGGCCTTCGCTCGCCGGTGCTGTCGGCAAGCGCTGCGGTGCTGACGAACATCAGGATGATCGCGACAAGAACTCGCATCGCTATCAATGACCGATGGCGTGCGAAGTTCCCCGAACGTTACGATCCGTTAAGGGCGGTTGCGACGCGACAGTTCCGTCCCCACGTCTTGTTCATGAAACAGTCTGACATCTTCAGGGACAACGCCGACAACTGCCTGCAGCTCGCCGAGCGAGCGGAAGGGCAACCTGCCCATAAGCGCTATTCGCGCATGGCGGACGCCTGGACCGCGCTCGCGAGAGAACAGGACTGGCTCGATGGCGAAATTCCGCCCGTAACGATCCGTACCTCCCAAAAGCAGGACGCATAGGCGCTCTCGTTTTCGTGAATCAGGGTGTGAGACTGCGCACGGAATGCAAGCGACCAATCCAGGATCATTCGGGAACAGTCAATCGCGTTGATTTTCGATTCCAGAAGGAGATTTTGCAATGGCTCCACGTCTTGCTCTTCTTTCGCTCATTCTCGCTTTTGGCGTCTCGGTGGCGTTCGCAACGGTGACGACGGTGCGGCAGGTGCATCTGGAAAATGCATCGGCTGCGGTCCATGCGGCGCATAGCTAGCGCCGCGGCCTCTCGTCTGCACCGGAACATTCGACGCGCCGGTGCGTAAGCGCTTCGGGACAACTGGAGAGGCGAGAGGACAACATGGCTCATTCCGACCACGGTATCGTCAGGGATCAGCGCGCGGAGGATCAACCGCGTGACAAGCAGCGCGCGCAGACCGCGCACAAGACGAACTCGAAGGGCTCGCCGTCGCGTGAGGCGACCCGCGATCCCAAGCTCGACGACAACAACACGACGCCTGGATCCAGCGTGATGCCGGATGATTCCGGCGACGCCCCGACGGGCTAGTTCTCGCAAGGAACGGATCCCTGCGCGAAGAGTCGACGGATTGCTTCCGGTTGTCATGCCCCCGGTGCGCCGGAAGCAATCTCCAAGGACGGCCCCGGCACCCCACTGTGCCGGGGTCGTTTTGTTTTGCGAGGCCGATCGAATCAATCCTCGGCGTCGTTCTCGGATTTTCCCGGGGTGTGTCCGTCTGGCCCTCGGCCAAATACACCAAACTCGCTTGATTTGACGCCCGTTGACGGGTCGATGCTCGTCTCGATGCCCGCGGCTGCGAGTCCGAATTTGAGCAGTTCGCGGACCGCGGCGGCACGCGTTGGCATGCGGTGCTTGAACCGGAAATCATCCACTGCGACCAGCTCTTCCGGGGAAAGCATGACTTGGAGCCGCTCGGCGCGAAGGTCGTTCATGGTCAATCACGCAAATTGAGCAAGATGAGTAATTTGCTAAACCGGCCAATTTGCCGAGAGTTCCACAGGAGTCCGAAAAAGCGCCAGTTGAGCAATATAGTCTAAATAAATCAATAAGTTACTTGAAACGATTCTCGCGGAGATGCATTTCCAGAGGGAAAGGGAGATGCACCATGACGGACGAGGTCAGGTTACCCCGCAAGCTTTCCGAGGAACGCGAAGCACCAAAGCCGGTGCGTCCAAGCCATCAGAAGGTCATTGAGCAGGTCGAGCGCTGGGCCAACAGCCCGGGCCTGCAACCCCCGAGGACGGATGATGCGAAGACGGTCTGAGCCCCACACATTCGAGCAACGCCTCGACGCGCAGAGGCTGCAGCTCGAGCATGAGCTTGCGAGCTTGCCGGTCGGCGTTCAGCGCGATTCCGTTGCCGCGCGCATCGAGCAGCTGCAGACCGCGGCCGAGATGTTTGAATTCCTGATGCCCGGGAAAGCTCTGGCGCCTCGCTGACCGCGGCCAGCGTCAGGACGATGAGCGGCGGGAGACACGGAAGGCGCAGCGCCCAGCAGTCCGGCGAAACTTTTGGGCCTGAGCATGTCGCCGAGGAGGGCGTGCCCGCATCCGGCGCTTGTGGACCGGTTTCGCCAGCGTCCACGGCCGCAGCAGCCACTCGACGTCGTCGCCGAGCGCAAAGCCTGCGGCCACGTCGCTCGCCCAATGTGCGAGCAACACGACCCGCGTCAGCGAAAGCGCGACTGCGACGGAGCGCACAAGCCGGCGCGGCGCCGGCGGCAGGACGGCTGCAGAGCCGCGAGCTGCACGTTGCGACGACACCGACACAGCGCCGGAGCCGATCTTCCCAAGCGGCTAGTCGGCCGGATTGCGGCCGGTGCGCGGATTGATGGGGTCGGTCGGCTTGCGCCGCAATCGCTCCGGCAGGAACGGTTCTTCCGGCGAGGCCGACGGCGCCGACCGTACGTCGGCATGGTGCTGCGCGCGCTCATGCGGTGTCTGGGTGGAGTTGATGTGCCGCTTCACGTCGAGCCCATCGACGGGATCGTTGACGCCGTGCTGGATGTCGCGAAAGTCGCTCATGGTTCATTTCCTTTAAGGACTCAGAGAACCGCTCGTTTCCAGCGATGTTCCTGATGAGTCGCCGAACCCGCTTTGGAACGATCACCATCGGAACAGGTTGGTCAACACACTGGCGGAGTGGAGAATTGAGATGTTGAATCAAGGCGAACTGGACCGCAGCGAAATGGGCCGGTTGATCGGCAGCGACAAGGTCGAGGGAACGTCGGTCTATGGCGCGGATCGCAACAAGATCGGTTCGATCGAGCGGGTGATGATCGACAAGATCAGCGGCAAGGTGTCCTACGCCGTGCTCGGCTTCGGCGGATTTCTGGGCGTCGGAAATGACCACTATCCCTTGCCTTGGCAGTCCCTGAAGTACGACACCGAACTCGGTGGCTACGTGACGGGGATTACAACCAAGGAGCTGCAAGGTGCGCCGAAATATGGTGAGCAGAGCGATTGGAACTGGGGTGACGATGCGGCGGTGCGCGGCATCAACTCCTACTATGGCGTTCCCTTCGCGTAGGCTCCGCACCTGAGGAGATCCAATGAGCAAGGAAAAGCCCACCGACGATCCCCGACATCAGAACGATTGGGGATCGCACGCCCAGACGGACAAGCCCTGGAAAGGCAATCCGGAGAAGGAGCAGCGATCGGGAGAGGCGAAGCCCGATCTGGAAAAGTGGCACGAGACCAAGACGCACTGACGAAGGTACGCCGAGGCTGAAAGTATCACGAACGAAGAGTGCGGCATCGGCACCGCGCTTTCATTCGCGCTCGTCAGCCGTGCTGATGATCCCACGGCGGCAGTGCTGCGCACGTCAGCGCCACTCACCCCACCGCTTCCCTCCGCCCTGGCCCCGCATGCACAAGCACCTGCTTCGCATGCAGCACCTCGCCGCATTCCGAGCACACCATCTCCGGGTCGAACAGCTTGCCGCAAGCCTTGTGCTCATGCAGCAGCGGGCGACCGCGCTCGTCGCTCCGGCGGCGAGATCCACGCGCGCTCGCTCGATGCGCGGAAAGAGGAAGAGGTCATCTCCTTCCTCGACGATGCCGACAAGCACGCGCCGCTGGAAGTTTGCATCTTCAACATCGGCGCCAACGTCAATTTCCCGATCCTCGACACCACCGAGCGTGTGTTCCGGAAGGTGTGGGAGATGGCCTGCTATTCCGGCTTCCTCGCAGGCCGGGAAGCTGCGCGGCTGATGCTTCCGCGCGGCGGCGGCAATATCTTCTTCACCGGCGCCACGGCCTCCTTGCGTGGCGGCAGCGGCTTTGCCGCGTTCGCCAGCGCCAAATTCGGCCTGCGCGCGGTGGCGCAGGCGATGGCGCGCGAGCTTGGACCGAAGAACATCCACGTCGCCCATCTCATCATCGATTCCGGCGTTGATACCGAATGGGTGCGGCAGCGCCGTCTCGAGGCGCTCGGTCCGAACGCGCTGGACAATCCCGACCTGCTGATGCCGCCTTCCGCCGTGGCCGATTCCTATTGGCAGCTCTATCAGCAGCCGAAGAGCGCCTGGACCTTCGAGATGGAGATCCGGCCCTTCGGAGAGAAATGGTGACCGCGGCACGAGACTGCGGCTAGACTGATCCCATACAAACCGAAATCCCGGAGGAAGCCTACGTGAAGACCGCGATCACCGAACTGTTCGGCATCGAGCACCCGATCATCCAGGGCGGCATGCATTTCGTCGGCTTTGCCGAGCTGGCCGCCGCCGTCTCGAATGCCGGCGGGCTCGGCATCATTACCGGCCTCACGCAGAAGACGCCGGAGCTGCTGGCAAAAGAGATCGCGCACTGTCGCGACATGACGGACAAGCCGTTCGGCGTGAACCTCACGTTTCTGCCGACCTTCTCGGCACCGCCGTATCCCGAATACATCGCGGCCATTGTCGAAGGTGGCGTCAAGTCCGTGGGTGGAGACTGCAGGCCGTAGCCCGGAACAGTATATGCCGGCGCTGAAGGCGGCCGGCATCAAGGTGATCCACAAATGCACCTCGGTGCGCCATTCCCTGAAGGCCGAGCGGATCGGCTGCGACGCCGTCAGCGTCGACGGCTTTGAGTGCGGCGGCCATCCCGGTGAGGACGACATTCCCAACATGATCCTGCTGCCGCGCGCGGCGGAGGAATTGAAGATCCCGTTCGTCGCCTCCGGCGGCATGGCCGATGGCCGAAGCCTCGTCGCCGCCTTGTCGCTGGGCGCGGCCGGCATGAACATGGGCACGCGCTTCATCGCGACCAAGGAAGCGCCTGTGCATCAGAACGTGAAGAATGCGCTGGTTGCGGCGACCGAGCTCGACACCCGTCTGATCATGCGGAGCTTGCGCAACACCGAACGCGTCCTGAAGAACGCCAATGTCGATCGTCTGCTCGAGATCGAGCGCGCGAAGGGCGACAAGCTCACCATCAACGACATCCACGACCAGGTCGCGGGCGTCTATCCCAGGATCATGTTGGACGGGGAGATGGACGCGGGCGCCTGGAGCTGCGGCATGGTCGCGGGCCTCATCCACGACATCCCCTCCTGCAAGGAACTCGTCGATCGCATCATGGGCGAGGCGGAGATCATCATTCGCAGCCGCCTGATGGGGTTCCTGGACGGGACGGGGGCGACGCGAAAGGTCGCCTGACACCGCCAAACTTCTTAACCACGGCGCCACTTGACCGCTGGAATTGCGCGCGACGCTTCCTAAATAGGGGTAAATTACCCCTTTAATAAATCAATTTCAGGAGGCGTCCGTGGTCCTGAAGAGCGCTCATTTTGCTGTTGCCGTTGCCCTCGTGCTCGCATGGGGCGGCGTCGCGCGCGGTGATGACTACAAGCCTGATGAATATCTCGGTCTCGATCTGTCCAGGGCGGTGTTGTCGCCGAAGCGGCTCGGGCCGGAGACGCGGTTCGCACCGGTCGCACTCGAGGCCCGCGGCGGCAGCGAGGCGCAGGCCCGTGCCGAGCCCGTGGACGTGCCGAAGAAGGTTGCCGCCGAACGCGTGCATGTGTCGGAGCCGAAGGTCGCGCACGTCAAGCCCGCGCAGCCGCGCGGTGCGGCCCGAACCAAACTCGCGCATCGTCACGGCAATCCGCTGGATGCGCAGGCGAGGGATACCCGCATCCAGACCTGGCCGTGCCGCTCCGGCGGCATCTGCAACTGGCAGCGCTGAGGCGCATAAATAGTTGCGATTGATGTCCGCGGCATCGCTTGAGACGGCGCAACGGGATGACGCTCGATGTCCGATCTCCGCTATCGAGGCCTGCTGATAGTCTGCGGTCTGTGTCTCTTGAACTTCGTGGCCTTCGTCACTGGCGCGTTCGCGATCGGCGGCGACGCGGTCAATGGCAAGATCGTCGCGGGGCATTTCTATCTCGCAAACCACGGAAAGCTCACCGAGGTCGGCGAGGCCATGTACGCCTACAGTCTGTGGCACGCGCGTAGCCTCTTCGTTACGCACCCGCTCGCGATGCTGACCGGATACCTTGCGAAACTGGAGCAGCAGGCGAGGAAGGCGGCAAGACGCTCGTCCGATGGCCGTCAAGCCGGCATTCTTCCAAATTCAACCTAGGCCCGCTCCAACCGTCATCCCCGCGTCGCAAAACCGTCGGCGCGGAGTCAAGAAACCGTAAGGGTAGGAGTCAAGGAGCGCAGGCACCTTCCGTCGCGATTCGACGAAGGTCTCCTGAATGGCAACGCTCCGCGCCTCGCGCGCATGGACCCGGCGGCAATTCCTGGTCCGCTCCACCTCCAGCCTCGCCCTAGCCGCGCTCGCAAAGCCATCCATCAGCCGTGCCGCCGACCGCCCGCGGGTCGCAGGCGGCATCCAGTCCGGCGACGTCTCGGACGGCTCCGCCGTGATCTGGGCGCGCGCCGACCGGGCCGCGCGCATGCAGGTGGAATGCTCGACCGTCGAGAGTTTCAAGACCATCATTGCGGCGGCCTCAGGCGACGCGCTGCCCGACGCCGACTTCACCTCGAAGCTGCTGCTGAGCGATCTGCCGCCCGGGCAGGACATCTTCTATCGCGTCCGCTTCGACGATATCGCGACCGGCATCGCCGGCGAAAGCCGCGTCGGCCATTTCCGGACTGCGCCCGCCGTGGGGCAATCGATCTCGTTCATGTGGTCCGGCGACACCGCGGGGCAGGGCTGGGGCATCGACGTCTCGCGCGGCGGCTATCGCAGCTATCGCACCATGCTCGACAACCGCCCTGACTTCTTCATTCACTCCGGTGACCATATCTACGCCGACTGCACGATTCCATCCGAACAGAAGCTGCCGAACGGCGAGACCTGGCGCAACATCGTCACGGAAGAAAAATCCGAGGTCGCGCACACGCTGGCGCAATTTCGCGGCAACTACAAATACAACCATCTCGACGAGCATTTTCGCGATTTCCACGCGAGCGTGCCGATGTTTGCGCAGTGGGACGACCACGAGGTCAGTAACGACTGGTCACCGTCCGGCAGCTATGATGAGGCTGGTTATGAGGACGACGGCACGCCGCGCCTGGTCGCGCGCGCCCGCCGCGCCTTCTTCGACTTCATGCCGATCCGCGACGTCGGCGCACGGCAGGGGCGGGTCTATCGCAAGATCGGTTATGGACCGCTGCTCGACGTCTTCATGATCGACATGCGCAGTTTTCGCGATGACACCTGGAACAAGGGCAACGACCATCGCGGCTGGATCCTCGGCGCCGAGCAGCTGGCCTGGCTGAAGCGGGAGCTCGCTGCCTCGCGCGCGACCTGGAAGGTGATCGCGGCCGACCTGCCGATCGGCCTGATCAGCCTCGATGCGGTCGCGCTCGGCAATGGGTCGCCTGATAGACGCGAGCACGAGATCGCCGATCTGCTCAGCTCCATCAGGCGTGCCGGCGTTCGCAATATCGTCTGGCTCACCGCCGACATGCACTACACCGCCGCGCATTACTACGATCCGAACAGGGCGCAATTCCAGGATTTCGAGCCGTTCTGGGAATTCGTCTCCGGCCCTCTGCATGCCGGCACCTGGGGCCCGGGCGAGCTCGACGACACTTTTGGTCCGGTCGCGATGTACCAGAACGGCTGCAGCGAGGTGCAGGGCGAGAATTTGGCGCCGTGTTTCGGACTGCAGTTCTTCGGCCGCGTCGATATCGATGGCGTGACCGGCGTGATGACCGTGACGCTGAAGGACGTGGACAACCGCGACCTCTGGTCGGTCGATATCGTGCCGCGACCGCAGGAGCGCCTGGCCGTGGTGGCCGAGCATTCGTGAACGGCGGACACTCTCTCCGTCGTCATGGCCGGGCGTAGCCGTCCGAAGGACGGCGTCGCTTCCGCTCGCCTATGACCCGGCCATCCACGCGTTGCTGCTCGGCCCGGAGATCGTGGATGCCCGGGACAAGCCCGGACATGACGGTGGGGAAGCTCCTAACCCGATCTTGATTGGCCGCTCCGGCGCTTCCACGCTATACAGCTGTCTCCCGCCACCTCTTTTCCATCACCGAGGAGCCTGCTCACGCGGCATCGCCGCGCGCATCCGGCGGGCTGAAATACGTCAGGAGTTGATCCATGGACAATTTGATCACGCAGGGCATCAGCATGCCCAAGCTCGGCCTCGGCACCTTTCGCATGCAGGGCGATGCCTGCCGTGCCGCGGTCGAGAGCGCGCTGTCGGTCGGCTATCGCCACATCGACACCGCCGAGATGTACGCCAACGAGGAACCTATCGGCGCCGCGCTCGCCGCGGCCCGGCTGCCGCGCAGCGAGCTGCACGTTACGACGAAGGTCTGGCATGAGAACCTCGCGCCGGATGCGATCCGGCGTGCCTTCGACGCCAGCCTGAACAAACTCCGGCTCGACCATGTCGACCTCTATCTCGTGCACTGGCCGTCCAAGTCCGCGAACTGGGGCGCGGTGTTCGAGACCTTGATGAAGCTGAAGGAGGAGGGGCGCACGCGGGCGATTGGCGTCGCCAATTTCACCACGGCGCTGCTCAAGATCGCGGTCGACGACATCAGAGCGCCGATCGCCTGCAACCAGATCGAATATCACGCGATGCTCGATCAATCGAAGGTGCTGGCCTATCTCAATGCCAGGTCGATCGCGCTGGTCGCCTATTGCCCGCTGGCGCAGGGGCGCATTGCCTCCGATCCGGTGCTGGCGGAGATCGGCACCAAGCACAACGCGACCGCTGCGCAGGTTGCGCTGAAATGGCTGCTCGACCAGGACGGCGTCGCGGCGATCCCGAAGGCCTCGCGCCGCGAAAGCCAGCAGGCCAATCTCGACGCGCTGAAGATCACGCTCGACGATGCCGACCGCAAGAAGATCGCCGCGCTGCCGAAGGACAGACGTTGCGTCAATCCCGGCTTTGCGCCGGCGTGGGACTGATCAAACACATGCCGCGCACACAAAGATATGGCCCCGCAAGGGGCCATTTCCATGTTGCGTTGCGCGTTAGTCCCAATGGTGGCGGTGGCCGCTGTGCTTGATCACGACGACCTTGTCGCGATGGTGCCAGCCGCGATGCCAGCCATGATCGCGATGCTCGCGGAATTCGGCGCGAGCACTGTACGGGCCGTGATGACCGCGCTTGATCACCACCGTCTCCGCGCTCGCCAGCGTCGGCGCCGCGATGACGAGTGCACCGAGAGCTGCAACCACATAACCAAGCTTCTTCATGATGTCCTCGTCCAATCGAATGCAAATCTAAACCGCGCATTCGCGGGAACGTTCCGGAGGAACAGCGGGAGATTTCTGAACGGATGTTCAGGTGCTCAATCGCAGCGTTGCTGTACAGGTGTGGGCGCGCCCGTGGCGACGTATTTGCCGTCCCTGATCGTGTACGCGCCGCGCTCGCTGCGATTGTAGATCGCGCGCAGGCTGCCATCCTTCGCCAGCAGCAGCCCGAATTCGCGGGTCTGATGCAGCGATGGAAAGTACACCATCACGTTGAGCAGGCCCTCGGCGCTGACCGTGGCGGACACGACCTCGTTCTCGTCCTTGGCCTCGCCGAAATTGCGCCGGTACATCACCCGGCCGTCCTTCCGGATCTCGTAAGTCAGGAGCGCACCCCTGTCGCGGTCGGGCCGGGCCGCGCAATCGACCGCCCATGAGCCGAGCAGGCCCCATTGTTCGACCGTCGCCGCAAGCGTCTCGGCACCGGCCGTGGACGTGAACGCGACCCACACCACCGCAGCCGTTGTCCAGCGGCTCATACAACGCGTCATGTCCTGAAAAGCCCCACCTCGAAGAATTCCAAAGTGTAGCATCCCGCCCGCGGTCGTCCACGGCAGCCGCCGATCGCGCGCGAATTTGATCCGCGTCAATGAGGCCGGCCGCTTCCAGGCTAGGATGGCGCTTCCCGAAGGCGAACGTGGATAGACCAATGCTCAATCAAGTCATGGATTTTGCGGGCGAAGTGCTGCCGGGCAGCTGTGCCGTGCCGCCTTATTCGGAGACCGCGTTTCTGGCCGAGCTGGGCGACCGCTTGAGGTCCTCGCGCATGCGCTGCGACCTGTCGCGCCGGGAGCTGGCCCGCCGCTCCGGGATTTCCGAGCGCTATATCGCCCAGATCGAGGCCGGCAAGGGCAACGTCTCGATCGTCCTGTTGCTGCGGCTGGCCTCCGCGATCCACGGCAGCCAGCCCCAGGCGGCTTGATGAGGCGTTAAGCCCGCCTCTCCACATTGGCGCTGCGGGCGGGCAGGCCGAACTCCCTGCGGCAGACCTCGGCCAGCACAGCGACGCCCTCGCGGATCTGCTGATGCGTGGGGCTGGCAAAGCACAGCCTGAGGCGTGAGCTGGAATGGCTCTTGTTGGTCGACCATTCCGGCCCCGGATTGATCGAGACACCGGCAGCAAGCGCGGCCTGATACAGCTTCAGCGTGTCGACCTGGTCGGGCAGCTTCACCCACAGGAAGATGCCGCCCTTGGGCTCTTCGAACTCCGCCGCCGTCCCGAACTGCTCATTGAGGGCTTCCATCAGCGTATCGAGCTTGGTGCGCAGCGCCTTCGTCAGGGCCGGCACGTGGCTTGCAAAATGCGGCTTGCAATAGGCCGCCAGCACCATCTGCTCCAGCGCGCCGGAGCCGGCATCCGTCTTCAGCGACAGCATCCGCGACATCACATCCCAGGGCGCGACGATGAAGCCGACGCGCAGCGCCGGCGCGATCGATTTCGAGAACGAGCCGATATGGATCACGCCGCCGTTCGGGCTCATCGCATAAATCGCCGGCGGCCTCTGTCCCGACCAGACCAGATCGGCATAGCAATCGTCCTCGAAGATCGGCACGCCATACTCGGCCGCGAGCCGTACCAATTCAGCGCGGCGGCTCTCCGGCAAGATGCTGCCGGTCGGGTTCTGCACCGTGGGGATGGTGTAGATGTATTTTGGGCGGATGCCGCGGCTCTTCAGGTCGGCCAGCGTCGTGGCCAGCACGTCCATGCGCATGCCGTCCGCATCGAGCGGAATGCCGACGACGTTGACGCCGAGCCGCGCCAGGCGGGTCAGTGAGCCCTGATAGCTGTCCTGCTCGAAGATCACGGTATCGCCGCGGGCGAGCAGCGTATTGTTGACGAGGTCGAGCGCCTGAAGCGAGCCGGAGACGATCAGAAGATCGTCGACCGTGCAG
Source organism: Bradyrhizobium sp. CCBAU 11386 (assembly GCF_028128955.1). Lineage (NCBI taxonomy): Bacteria > Pseudomonadati > Pseudomonadota > Alphaproteobacteria > Hyphomicrobiales > Nitrobacteraceae > Bradyrhizobium > Bradyrhizobium sp. CCBAU 11386. The sequence continues at coordinate 13,006 of NZ_LBKA01000241.1, read as the reverse complement.
TTGATGCCGGCATCTCGCTTCAGCTTGGTGACGAGGAATTCGCGCAGCGGCAGGTAACCTTGCGGACCATGCGCCAGACCGTAAGTGGCGAGCGATCGGCCCTCGCGTTGCAGGGCGAGGTTGGCCGCCTCGATCAGCTCGTCCAGCGGCACCTGCTCGGAATCATTGTTGCCACCGACGAAGCTGTATTTGGCAAGGCCCGTCCAGCGCGCGGAAGGGGCCGGCAGCCCTGCGGGAAACAGGGGCGCGAAATCGAAGCTGGACGTCATGGGAGCGTTCCTCGTTTTGTTCTTGTTGAGCGGCCGGCTTTGCGCCGGCCTGCTTTACGTCTTGCTGGCCGTCCGGGTCGGACGGCCCCTACTTCTTTGTGGCCGTCCTAGTCGAACGTCCCTGGCTGATGAAAGCGTAATGCGCATTGGCGACGCCGCCAACCATCAAGGCCTCGACCACCGGCTCGGCAATCTCGCCCGTTGCCGCCCAGTCGACGAGGAAATTGGCTCCGGTCCCGCCGCGCACGTCATCGGTCGGAATGAAGATCGAGACGGTGGCGAGCGGCCTCAAGGCCACCGGCGCCTTCAGATAGCTTTCGACCTGCTTGCCTGCGGTGTTGAAATAGGCGATGCGTTTGACCACCAGCGGCTGGGTCTCGGAGGCGTTGTGAACGCTCAAGGTCACCGAGAAATCGACGCGCAGCTTGCCCTGGCTCATCGCGACGCTGGAATAGGCCGGCACATAGAACCCGCCGGCGACGGCCAGTTCCTCCTTCGGCAGCGTGGTGAGCGAATCGGCAAAGTTTTGTTCGATATTGACCTTGGATTGGGCCGCGGCCGGCAAAGCGGACGCGAACGAACCTAGCAGGGCTATCAGCCAGAGCACGATCCGCATGTGACGAATTGCTCGCTTGCCGCGGCGCAACCCGTCTCTAGGGTGCGGCAAAACGGACCAATTTGGCATGCACGAGCTCATTCGCGACATCACTCTCTGTATCCTGTTTGCCTGGATGCTGGGCCTGCTCGCCCATTTCTCCCGGCAGCCGCTGATCCTGGCCTACCTTATCGCCGGCTTCTGCATAGGTCCATTCGGTGCCGGCTGGGTCAAGTCGCAGGAATCGATCAGCGTCATCTCCGAGCTCGGCCTGATCTTCATGCTGTTCATGATCGGCCTGGAGATCGACCTGAAGAAGATCGTGCGGGCGGGAAGGGTGATCCTGTTCGCGGCGGGCGGCCAGCTGCTCGGCGGCTGCCTGCTCGGGGTCCTGTTCTTCGCCGGCATCGGCCTGTCGCTCGGCGGCGGCCATTTCGATGCGGTCTATCTCTGTATCGCCTGCGCGCTGTCGAGCACCGTCATCATCGTCAAGGTGCTCTACGAGAAGCGCGAGCTCGACACGCTGCCCGGCCGCATCACGCTCGGCGTGCTGGTGCTCCAGGACATCTTCGCCATCCTGTTCCTGGCGGTGCAGCCGAGTCTTGCCAATCTGCAAGTGAGCGTCATCCTGCTCTCGATCGGCCGCGTCGCGGTGCTGGTCGCCGCTGCGCTGCTGATCAGCCGCTATGTGCTGCCGCGCCTGTTCCACCAGATCGCCCGCCGGCCCGAACTGATCCTGCTCGGCGCGCTCGCCTGGTGCTTTCTCGTCGCCGAGACCGCGGAGCGGCTGTCGCTGTCGCGCGAGATGGGCGCCCTGATCGCCGGCGTCTCACTCTCGACCTTTCCCTATGCGCTCGACGTCACCGCCAAGGTCACCACGCTGCGCGACTTCTTCATCACGCTGTTCTTCGTCGCGCTCGGCATGACCATTCCCGTGCCCGGCCTCTCCGTGATCGGGCTTGCCTTGATGATCGCGGCGTTCACGGTGGTGAGCCGGCTCGTCACGACATTCACGCCGCTCTACCTGATGAAGCAGGGGTTGCGTGCCAGCCTGTTGCCGGCCCTCAACCTCGCGCAGATATCGGAATTCTCGCTGGTGGTGATCCAGACCGGCGTCGCCGACAACCACATCGCCGCCGAAACGGCGAACGCGGCCTCCTTCGCCTTCGTGGTGCTGGCCGTGCTCTCGACCTTCGTGATGACCCGCAGCGACGAGATCACCCGCTGGGCGATCGGCCCGTTGAAGCGGATCGGCCTGCGCGATCTCGATCACGGCAACGGCCATGCCGAGGAGGGCCACGAGGGCGGCCACGGCGAGGCCCGCCGCATCGTCATCCTCGGCTTTTTCCGCGCGGCGAGCGCGCTGCTGGCCGAGATCGAACGGCAGGCGCCGGTGTTGCTCGAGCAGATCACGGTGGTCGATTTCAACCCCAATGTGTACCAGACCCTGCTTTCGCGCGGCTTGCACGTGATCTATGGCGACATCAGCAGCGCGGACACGCTGCTCCATGCCGGCGTCGGCAAGTCTGAGATGATCATCCTCAGCGTGCCGGATGCGCTTCTGAAGGGCGCCAGCAACGAGAAGCTGGTCCGCCATGTCCGCTCGCTCAACCCCACCGCTCTGATCGTGGCGACCGCCGACCTGCTGGCCGATGTCGGCGAGCTCTACGAGGCCGGTGCCAGTTACGTCACCGTGACCCGGCTCAGTGACGCCCACGAGCTGTTTACCGTGATCGAGGCCGCCCAGGCCGGCCTGCTCGCGGACAAGCGCGCCGAGCTCGACCTGCGGCTCGGTGAGCGGCGAGAGGTGCTGCCCTGACGGCGTCCGGCCATCTTCCTTCCGGGGTTTGTGCGCCTATATCCCTGGTATCTTCGGTGCAAGCCTGAGACCCGCCGCCCTGACGGCCATCCGGCATATGCGGTTGCGTCCAGGACACTAGCGCTTGGGGCCAAGTCCGGCTAAGGCGTCCGGCTGAGCCTCCGGCCCATAACCGATAGAGATTGGGAAATGCCCGATACCGTCCAGGAAGTCTTGCAGGCCTTTGCCCGGGGCGAGCTCGTCGTAGTCACCGACGACGAGGACCGCGAGGGCGAGGGCGATCTGATCGTCGCCGCCTCGCTCTGCACCGCCGAGAAGATGGCCTTCATCATCCGCCACACCTCCGGCATCGTCTGCGCGCCCGTGACCACGGAGGACGCGCGCCGCCTGCGGCTCGATCCCATGGTCGCCCACAACGATTCCGCGCACACCACCGCGTTCACCGTCTCGATCGACTACAAGCCCGATGGTGGCACCGGCATCTCCGCCGAGGAGCGCGCCTCGTGCTGCCGCGCGCTGTCCAATCCCAATGTCGGCGCCAACGATTTCGCCCGGCCCGGCCATATCTTCCCGCTGATCGCCAAGGATGGTGGCGTGCTGCTGCGCTCCGGCCATACCGAGGCCGCCGTCGACCTCTGCAAGCTCTCCGGCCTGCCGCCGGTCGGCGTCATCAGTGAGTTGATGAACGACGACGGCAGCGTGATGAAGGGCGAGCAGGTCGCCCGCTTCGCCGCCCAGCACAAGCTGAGACATGTCACCATCGCGGACATGATCGCCTATCGCCAGGCGCGCGAGAAGCTGATCGAGCGGGTCTCGACTTTCGTCACCGAGAGCCCGATCGGACCGCTCCAGGGCTATGCCTACCGCTCGCCGTTCGATTCCATCGCCCACGTCGCCTTCGTCTACAACGGCGTCGGCGACGGCAAGAACGTGCTGACGCGCTTCCACAAGCCGAACATTGTCAAGGACACCTTCACCGGCCACAAGCGCATGGCGGTCGTGCTTGAGCACTTCAAGAAGTCCGGCCGCGGCGTGCTGGTCTATTTGCGCGACGGCGCGGCCGGTGTCCCGGTGTCGCCGCTGCCGGATGAAACGTCGACGGAGGCCGACCGCAACCGCCAGTGGCGCGAAGTCGGCGTCGGCGCGCAGATATTGCGCGATCTCGGCGTCACCTCGATCCGGCATCTCACTTCCTCGGTGCACGACTACAAGGGCCTGTCCGGCTTTGGCATTGAGATCGTCGCCAACGAGCAGCTCGAGATCTGACGGCGTTGTTTCCGGGCTCGCGCCATTGCGCGCCCCGGAATGACCGAAACCAGGATGCAATTGCACTTGTTGCCGCGGCGCTTTACTTTGTCGGGCAATTCTTGACGGAACCAGACGCGAAAGGACGTTTCATGAGCGTGCGCCCTCAGGCCAAGGACAAGCCGGCTGCGGCTTCTTTCCAGTGGGACGATCCGTTCCTGCTCGACGAGCAGCTTACCGAAGACGAGCGCATGGTGCGCGACACCGCGCGCGCCTACGCCCAGGACAAGCTGATGCCGCGCGTCGCCAAGGCCTATCTCGAAGAGACGACGGATCGCGAGATCTTCAACGAGATGGGCGAACTCGGCCTGATCGGCATCACGCTGCCGGAGGAGTATGGCTGCGCCAATGCGAGCTACGTCGCCTACGGCCTGGTCGCGCGCGAGATCGAGCGGGTCGATTCCGGCTATCGCTCGATGAACTCGGTGCAGTCCTCGCTGGTGATGTACCCGATCTACGCCTATGGCGACGAGAACCAGCGCAAGAAGTACCTGCCGAAGCTCGCCAGCGGCGAGTGGGTCGGCTGCTTCGGCCTAACCGAGCCGGACGCCGGCTCCGACCCGGCCGGCATGAAGACCCGCGCCGAGAAGGTCTCGGACGGCTATCGCCTGACCGGCAGCAAGATGTGGATCTCGAACGCGCCGATCGCCGACGTGTTCGTGGTCTGGGCCAAGTCGGCCGCGCACGACAACCAGATTCGCGGCTTCGTGCTGGAGAAGGGCATGAAGGGCCTCTCCGCGCCGAAGATCGGCGGCAAGCTCAGCTTGCGCGCCTCCATCACCGGCGAAGTCGTGATGGACGGTGTCGTGGTTCCGGAAGACGCGCTGCTGCCCAACGTCTCCGGCCTCAAGGGCCCGTTCGGCTGCCTCAACCGCGCCCGCTACGGCATTTCCTGGGGTGCGCTCGGCGCGGCCGAGGACTGCATGCACCGCGCCCGTCAGTACACGCTCGACCGCAAGCAGTTCGGCAAGCCGCTGGCCGCGACCCAGCTCGTGCAGAAGAAGCTCGCCGACATGGAGACCGAGATTGCGCTGGGCCTCCAGGGCTCGTTGCGCGTCGGCCGCCTGATGGACGAGGGCAAGTTCGCCCCCGAGATGATCTCGATCATGAAGCGCAACAATTGCGGCAAGGCGCTCGACATCGCCCGCGTCGCGCGCGACATGCACGGCGGCAACGGCATCTCGATCGAGTACCACGTGATGCGCCACGTCCATAACCTCGAGACGGTCAACACCTACGAGGGCACCCACGACGTCCACGCCCTGATCCTGGGCCGCGCCATCACGGGCATTCAGGCGTTTTTCTGAGCTGCCGCGCGGTGAGCGTGTGAGACGATAGAACTCTCCGATTGCGTCATGGCCGGGCAAAAGCGCGAAGCGCGTCTTCGCGCTGGATGTCCCGGCCATCCACGTTCTAGCCGGCGAGAAGAACGTGGATGTCCGGGACAAGGCCGGGCATGACGAAGTCAGCAAGGTGTGAGCAAGCCATGTCCGACAACGACGACGTCCCGTTCAACCGCAACTTTCCACTCAAGGCCGGCGTCGTCGAGGAAGTCCGCCCCGGCGTGCGGCGCGTGCTCTGTAACAATCCGAGCCCGTTCACCTTCACCGGTACGATCAGCTACATCGTCGGCACGGGCAACGTCGCGATCATCGATCCCGGTCCGGACGATGCGGCGCATGCGGCTGCGCTGCTCGATGCCGTGCGCGGCGAGACGGTGAGCCATATCTTCGTCACCCACACCCACCGCGACCATTCGCCGAACACGGCGCGGATCAAGCAGGCGACCGGTGCGCCTGTTTATGCCGAGGGCCCGCACCGCGCCTCGCGCCCGCGCTTCGAGAGCGAGAAGCACAATCCGGAATCCGGCGTCGATCGCGATTTCGCGCCTGATACCAGGATCGCCCATGGCGACGTCGTCGAGGGCGCGGGCTGGCGCCTCGAGGCGGTGGCGACGCCGGGCCATACCGCCAACCATCTCGCCTTCGCCTGGCCCGAGCGAAAATTCAACTTCGTCGGCGACCACGTGATGGGCTGGTCGACCTCGATCGTTGCGCCGCCCGACGGCTCGATGATCGACTACATGGAATCGCTCGACCGCTTGGCCGCCCGCGAGGAGGATCTCTATTTCTCGGGCCACGGCCCCGAGATACCGGACGGCCCGCGCTTCGTGCGCTTCCTGATCCGCCACCGCAAGGCGCGCGAAGCCTCGATCCTGCATCGTCTCGCCAAGGGCGAGGCCGACATCCCGACCATGGTGCGCGCGATCTATATCGGCATCGATCCACGGCTGACGACGGCTGCCGGCTATTCCGTGCTGGCGCATCTGGAAGATCTGGTCGCCCGCGGTGTGGTGGCGACGGATGGCGATCCCGTGATTACGGGGACCTATCGGATGGCCTGAGGGCGAATGGCGAATAGGGAGTAGCGAATGGGCCCTTTCCATTCGCTACTCCCCACTCGCCAATCCTATTTCTTCACCGTCTTCGCCGGCGCCTTCGGCGGCGTCACCGGGGTCTTCTTCACCGGCTTCAGCGCGTCCGCATCGGCGGCCGTGTTGAGATCGTCGATGAATTTTTTGACGCGCGCGGCATTGCTGCCGAGGTCGCTTTCGAAATAGCGCGAGGCGGAACGGATATCGACGCGGGAATCGTCGCCGTCGGGCACGACCCTGATGGAAATGTCCTCGCGCAAACCCATGATCGGTGTGCGCGCCACCGCCTCGATGCGGCCGATGCGGCGCGGCGGCTGCGGCGCGCGCTCGTCGATGACGAGCCATTTGCGCTTGTTGACGAGCTGCAGCGCGATCGCATAGGCGCGGTCGACCGGGATCTCGAGTTCGATCGGCTCGATATCGGGATAGAAATGGCGCTGCTGCTCGGCCGAATAGAGGCCGGCATAAACCGCGGTATTGGCGCCTTCACCGGCGCGCAGTCGCGCCAGCGCGTCGAAGCGGGGCGGGTCGATCGGGTCGGTAGTGACGTCGTGGATCGCCGGCAGCTTGCGGTATTGCAGGCCGAGATAGGCGGGGTAGGCGAGGATCATGCCGTCGATCAGGAAGGCGAGCAGGATGCGCGCCATGCCGCGCGAGCCGTTCTGCCAGATCGCGGCGAAGCCGGCGAGGCCGAACAGGATCGAGAGCGCAGCGATGGCGAGGCCGCCGAAGAAGGTGACGAGCGCAGGCTTCGGCTCCAGAAAGCCGAACCGGACGACGATGATCGACACCGCCACCGCCACCACCGCGAACACGGCCAGATTGCGCGCCCAGCTGGCGAGGCTGGACACGGGCTCCGACTGGTAGGGAGCGGAAAACCTGCGGGCCATCGGGTGAGCTCTGCCGGGGTTTTGGGGGCGGTGCCGGCCGATTTGGCGCGACGATAGGGGCGTTGAGACCACGCCCCGGCGGCAAATTCAAGGGAGACCGGGTTGCTACTGCCCGTCATTCCGGGGCGCCCGAAGGGCGAACCCGGAATCTCGAGATTCCCCGGTGCGCAACTGCGCACCTGAGGTCTGGTCCTTCGGACCATCCCGGAATGACGGTGCGTGGTGCTTGGCTACGCCGCCGCATTCGGGAAGCGGTAATCCTTGAACTGGTCGCGCAGCGCGGTCTTCAGGATCTTGCCGGTGGCGGTGTGCGGGATGCCGTCGACGAAAGCGACGTCGTCCGGCATCCACCATTTGGCGATCTTGCCGTCCATGTACTTCAGGATGTCCTCGCGGCTGGCCTGCTGGCCCTGCTTGAGCTGCACGATCAGCAGCGGCCGCTCGTCCCATTTGGGGTGGAACACGCCGATCACGGCCGCCTCCGCCACGGCCGGATGGCCGATCGCGAGGTTTTCGAGGTCGATCGAGGAGATCCACTCGCCGCCGGACTTGATCACGTCCTTGGAGCGGTCGGTGATCCGCATGTAGCCGTCCTCGTCGATGGTCGAGACGTCACCGGTGTCGAAGAAGCCGTCCTCGTCGAGGATGTTGGTATCGATCCGGTAATAGGCCCTGGCGACGGCGGGGCCGGAGACCTTGAGGCGGCCGAAAGTCTTGCCGTCCCAGGGCAGCTCCTTGCCGGCATCGTCGGTGATCTTCATCTCGACGGCAAAGGGTGCATAGCCCTGCATCTGGAGCACGTCGAGCCGCGCATCGCCGGTCGCGTTCTGGAACGGTGGTTTCAGCGCGGCGACGGTGCCGATCGGGCTCATCTCGGTCATGCCCCAGGCGTGGCGGACGTTCGAGCCCATGTCGAGGAAGGCCTTGATCATCGAGCGCGGCATCGCCGAGCCGCCGCAGATCACCATCTTCAGGTCAGGCAGCTTCAGATTGTTGGCGGCCATGTGCTGGAGCAGCATCAGCCACACCGTTGGCACACCCGCGGTGTGCGTCACCTTCTCGGTCGAGAGCAATTCATAGACCGAGGCGCCGTCGAGCTTGGCGCCGGGCATGACCAGCTTGGTGCCCTGCGAGGGCGCGGAGAAGGCGATGCCCCAGCTGTTGGCGTGAAACAGCGGCACCACCGGCAGCATCGTCTCGGAGGCGCTGGTGCCGAGCGCATCGACGTTGTTGGCCATCAGCGCGTGCAGCACGTTGGAGCGATGCGAATACAGCACACCCTTCGGATCGCCCGTGGTGCCCGACGTGTAGCACATCGCCGCCGCCGTGTTCTCGTCAAAGTCCTTCCATTTGAACTTGCCGTCAGCCTGTGCAATCCAGTCCTCGTAGGCCATCACGTTCTTCAGCGTGGTCTCAGGCATATGCGCCTTGTCGGTCAGCACGACGTAGCGCTCCACGCTTGGCAGGTTGTCGGCGATCTTCTCCAGGATCGGAACGAAGGTGATGTCGGTCATCACGACGCGGTCCTGCGCATGGTTGATGATCCAGGCGATCTGCTCGGGGAAAAGGCGGGGATTGACGGTATGGCAGATGGCGCCGATTCCCATGATGCCGTACCACACCTCGAGATGGCGCCAGGTGTTCCAGGCGATCGTTGCGACGCGGTCGCCGAGCTTGATGCCGTCGCGCTCCAGCATCTGCGAGACCTTGAGCGCCCGCTTGTGGATTTCGGCGTAGGTGGTGCGATGGATCGGTCCCTCGACCGATCGCGTGACGACCTCCTGCTTGCCATGAATCCTGGCGGCGTGTTCGATGATCCGGTGGCAGAGCAGGGGCCAGTCTTGCATCAAACCAAGCATTCCGACGTTCCTCCGAGAAGTCGCTGGACGCGTTATCGCTCTCAGCGTTGGGCCAAAGAATTGTCATGAGTTTTAGCCTGCCGGACTTTCGCCGCAAATGGTCTTGTCGCGGCTATATGTCCGCCGGCGCGGCAATGGTTACCGCCGCGCTGGGGCTAACGCTTGTGCTCGCGGATCGGGCGGAGGCGCGAAAATATGCTGCGCCGCTTGATATCTTTGGCTTTGGTACACCACGGCCGCGCGCGACGGTTCATTCAGTCAAGATCCCGCTACCGAAACCACGCCCCGAGGAAGCCCCCAAAGCACCGGACGAGGCCGCACCGGAGGCCGACGGCAAGCCTTCCCCGGACAAGCCGGCCGAGGCCGCGCCGCCACCCGAGAAGCAGGTCTCGGCCTGCCGGCTCGCGCTGACCGAGGAGATCGCGATTGCACCCTCCATTCCGGATATCCGTGGCCCCGGCGGCTGCGGCGGCGAGGACCTGGTGCGGCTGGAGGCGATCGTGCTGCCGGACAAGCGCAAGGTAGCGGTCAAGCCGGCGGCGATCCTCCGCTGCACCATGGCGTCTGCGATCGCCGACTGGGTGCGCAAGGACATGGTGCCACTGGCCACCAGCCTCGGCTCGACCATCGCCGATCTCGACAATTTCGATAGCTTCGAGTGCCGCGGCCGCAACCGCATCGCCGGCGCGATGCTGTCCGAGCACGGCAAGGCCAACGCCCTCGACGTCCGCGCCATCAAGCTCGCCAACGGGCAGTCGATTGGCCTCACCGATCGCACCATGTCGCGTGACGTGCGCGAGCGTGTGCTGCATTCGGTGTGCGCGCGCTTTTCCACCGTGCTCGGCCCGGGCTCGGACTGGTACCACGAGGACCATATCCATCTCGACCTGGCGCAGCGGCGCAATGACTACCGGATCTGCCAGTGGAACGTCTGGGATCCCCTGCCGCAGATCGCTCCGCTGCTGCCGGCGGAACGGCCCGAGGAGGCGCCGCCGCGCGAGGTCGCGTCCAAGCCTGAGGCAAAGGATGGAGCTGATGATGAGGCGGCGGAGAAATCCCCCGCGCCTGCGGACAAGTCGGCGGCCAGCGGCGACAAGGTCCCGCAGCGCAAGCCTGCAACAAAAAAGCGCCGGTAAAACCGGCGCTTTTGAAAAGCCTCGGGAAAGGCCGATTTAGTAGGAAGAATTGGAACCGCCACCCTGGAGCGCAAGGCGCGAATTGTAGGGCGAGTCGCCGTGCTTCGGCTCGAGCACCACGACGATGGTGCCGACCTTGACCCGGTTATAGAGGTCGATCGCGTCCTCGTTGGTCAGGCGGATGCAGCCCGACGAGATGGAGGCGCCGATATATTCCGGCTGGTTGGTGCCGTGGATGCGGAACAGCGTGTCCTTGCCGCCCGAGTAGAGATACATCGCGCGGGAGCCCATCGGATTGTCCGGACCGGGCGCAACATAGGTCGGCACGCCCAGGCGCGAAATCTCGCCCGGGGTCGGATGCCAGGCCGGCCACTCGGTCATGCTGCCGACCTTGGCGATGCCCGACCAGGCCATGGCTTCTTCACCGACGGTGATGCCGTAACGGATCGCCTTGCCGCCATCCAGCACGTAATAGAGGTAGTGGTTGTCGGAATCGACCACGATCGAGCCGGGCGACTCTTTGCGGTGGTACTCGACGATGGCGCGCCGGAACGGCTCTGCGACCGGGGTATTCTCGTACCGGACCTTGGCGAGCAGTTCCTTGTCCTTCGGCTTGAAGGCCTTGGTGTCGGTCGCCTCGAAATGCGTGGCCTGCATGCAGCCCGACAGCATCAGGCCGGCGGCCAAAATCCCCAACTTAACTTTCAGCGACGACATGATTTGGTTCCAATCAAAACAATACCGCGCGGGAAAGCCTGAGCTTAGCGCCCAAGTTCCTCGACTCCGTTAATCCCATTATCGTTGAAATCTGCCACAATTCCAGCACTCAAGGCCTTTTCCCGCGCTGCGAGACCTCAGCTGTGGCTTTTTTGCCGCAAGTTTTTCGGCATTGAGCGGGTTTTGGGGCAAAGCGTGCCGAACTGTCGATTCCGTGCCACGGTTGGGCCACGGCGTCGCCACAAATGCAAACGCTCCGTTAATGTGCTTGTCATGATGAACTTGTCAGAATCGCGCTAAAGGCTGTCATTCTGTCGCAGGTTCTCTGGAGTTGTTCATGTTTTCGGTGTTTGTCCCCTCCGAGTCCTCCCTCAAGAAGGCTGTCGTCGAGGATCTCACGGCGCTGCCCGAGAACGCAGTCTGGATCGACCTCTTCACTCCGAGTGCGGTCGAGGACAAGGCGGTGGAGCGGCTGGCGGGCATCGCCATCCCGACCCGGGAAGACATGCAGGAGATCGAGATCTCGAGCCGCCTCTATATCGAGAACGGCGCGCGCTACATGACCGCGACGCTGATGTGCCACTCCGATACCGATATGCCCCGGACCACGGCGGTGACCTTCATTCTCGGCGACCACCGCCTGGTGACGGTGCGCTACGACCTGCCGAAGCCGTTCGCCCTGGTTGAGGCCAAGCTCGCCCGCTCCTGCACGCCGGCGATCACCGGCGAGATGGTGCTGATGGAACTGCTGGACGCCGTGATCGACCGCTGCGCCGACATCCTGGAGCGCTGCGGTGCCGAAATCGACCAGGTCTCGCACGACATCTTCGAGCCCGAGAGCGAGCGTCACGGCCATGCCAAGCAATATTCCCAGATCCTGATCTCGATCGGCCGCAAGGGCGATCTGACCTCCAAGGTTCGCGAGAGCCTGGTCTCGATCGGCCGCGTCGTCGCCTTCCTTTCGGCGGTGGTGGAGGGCGTGAAATGGTCCAAGGACATGCGCGAGCAACTCAAGACCATGCAGCGCGACGTCTCCTCGCTGACCGACCACGCCTCTTATCTTTCCAGCAAGATCACCTTCGTGCTCGACGCCATGCTCGGCGTCGTCAATCTCGAGCAGAACAACATCATCAAGCTGTTTTCGGTCATGGCTGTTGTCCTGATGCCGCCGACGCTGATCGCCTCGATCTACGGCATGAACTTCAAGTCGATGCCGGAACTCGAATGGGTGCACGGCTATCCGATGGCACTGGTGCTGATGCTGATCGCGGCCATCGTCCCGTACTGGATCTTCAAGTGGAAGAAGTGGCTCTGATACCTACCGAGACCTTACGCCGTTCGTAGAGACATGGTGGTTGGTGTCGCAGAATAGAGCGAGATTGCGGCCGTGCGGTGATGCGTGCCTGCCGCCCCAATTCCTCCGGTAAAATTTGAGCAGTGAGCTGAACGTTTGCGCGAAACTTGTCTGCGATAAACAGGGCGTAGCCGCGAGGAACAGCCATGGTTGAAAAACACATAACGTCGCCCCGCAACGTCATCGATCTGGCGAACTATCGTCAGGTCCTGGCGAGCGGTAAGGCGTCGTCGATGTCGGCACGCATGTGCCGGCACTGTGGTGCTCCGCTGCTCGATGGTGAGAACGACGACGACTGCTCGACTGCATTCAGCACGGCCACGCCACGGCCACGCGAGAGGTCACGTCGGATTCGACTCGATTGAGGAACGGAAGGTAAGGGCGATCCAGGTCTTGCGGCGGCTTTGTCTGGATCGCCTTGCTTCCCATGGTACTGTTTCCAATTCCGTCATTGCGAGGAGCCCGCGACAAAATTGCGAAGCAATTTTGCGCTGGTGCGACGAAGCAATCCAGACCGTCTCTGCGGAGATTGTCTGGATTGCTTCGCTTCGCTGCGCTCGCAATGATGGGGTGGACGGCCCCCGAACGGCATCGGTGTGCCAGACTGGTGATGTTGAGTCGAACCAGA